>JBKOZJ010000012.1:0-24712 GCA_046725875.1 Actinomycetota bacterium | reverse complement strand
CCGCACGTCGAGCCCGAGGGTTTTCGAGGCCGGCACCGACTTTCAGTTTCCGAGCGGCGCCCCTCGCCAGCGGCTGCCCTCGGGGCGGCTCTCTGGAAGGTCCGCCCCACGGTCCATCCAGTCGGGACGACGCGTGCCAAGCCGTCTCTTTTTGCGCCGCCGCCGAAGGCGCCGCTGTCGATCGTGGCAGCTAGGTACGAGGTCAGCGACCATTCGCCCAGATTCGAATCATTCGCCGGTTAGCCAGCCCACCGCAGGCTAACCGGTGAGTTCGCGAACAATGCCCAAACCAGTCGGTCGTCCTCAACGGTCTGCCTCGCTTCGCCGGGGCCAAAGCGTTGCATATTCGCTTGGTCGAACAACTCAGGTGCCCGTGAAGGCGCGCCGCGGCGCACCGACCCCCCTTGCCTATTCATAACCGGCGAACACGGCTGAGCTCGGCGGTGGGCAGCCTCTCAGCGGTCCTCGATCCCGCTTCTTCCTGACCACAGGTGTGATACCGACCTCGCGCCCGAATCAGTAAGTCTTGTCGGAATCGGGTCGCGGGAGTCCACCAGCAAGATCGACCTCGCGGATCCATCGAGGCCGCGCATTGCCCGTTCGGACGGCGACGTAGCGAGAACGATTAGGTTCCGGCGAAATCATGGAACGCCGAGATCACTGGACCATAGCATGCAGCCCGCGGGCGTCGGCTATGAGATCGGGATAAGAACGTGCTGGTCTGACAGACCGATGTCGATCATCAAGCTGGATGCCTCCCGTGGATTTGTCAAACGTTCTAGCGAAGGAGAACTGATGATCGGCCCCACTCCCGGATGGCGAGCACTCGCCGTGCTGGGCGCGACCGGCCTCATCCTCACCGCGTGCGGTGGCGACGATGACGACTCGACCGCGGGTGGCGCCTCGCCCACCAGCACGCCGGCCGGCGACGGTGTCCTGACGCTGGGCACTCTGCTTCCGCAGACCGGTGACCTCGCCTTCCTCGGTCCACCCATGCTCGCTGGTGTTCACCTCGCGGTGAAGGAGGTCAACGAGGCCGGCGGCGTGCTCGGTAAGCCGGTCAAGGAGATCGACACCGATTCTGGCGACGATGCTCCGGACGTGGCCAACCCGTCGGTGGATAGCTTGATTAACCAGAAGGCGGACACCATCGTCGGGGCGGCAGCTTCTGGCGTCTCACTGAACGTCATCGACAAGATCACGGGTGCTGGCGTCGTCCACTTCTCGCCCGCGAACACGTCCGACAAGCTGTCGACCTACCCCGACAAAGGCCTCTACTTCCGGACCGCTCCGCCGGACGTGCTGCAGGGCCGGGTGCTCTCCGACCTGATCGCCGAGGACGGTCACCAGAAGCTTGCGATCATCGCTCGCCAGGACGCGTACGGCACGGGCCTCGCGGACAACACCGAGAAGTTCTTCACCGAGGGCGGCGGAGAGGTGGTGGCCAAGCAGATCTACGGCACCGACACGACGAACTTCGCGTCGGTGGTCTCCAAGGTGAAGGCAGCGACTCCGGACGCGATCGCACTGATCGCGTTCAACGAGACCGAGAACATCGTGCCAGAGCTGGTCGCGCAGGGCCTGCCGAACAAGTCGGTGCCGTGGTACTTCGTGGACGGCAACCTGTCCAACAGCTACAAGTTCCCGCGGGGCACGCTCCACGGTGCCAAAGGCACCCTGCCGGGCGCCGCCTCGCCTCAGGAATTCCAGCAGAAGCTGCTCGGCGTTGACCCGAAGCTCGAGGACTTCAGCTACGGCCCCGAGTCCTACGACGCGACGAATCTGATCGCTCTCGCTGCTCAGGCCGCGAAGAACGACAGCGGGCAGGCGATCGCCTCCCAGCTGATCAACGTCAGCAAGGGCGGCGAGAAGTGCAACGACTTCAAGTCCTGCAAGGCGCTGCTCGACGACGGCAAGGACATCGACTACGACGGTGTCTCCGGCCCGGTGGAGTTCAACGACGTCGGTGACCCAGCGGTTGCCACCATCGGCATTTACCAGTACGGCGCCGACAACAAGTACACCAACCTCGACTACAAGACAGGCGACATCTCCGGCTGAGAATATCAACGACTTGGATAGGCGCATCTCCTGGCGTCCGAGGGACCGACCGAGCCGCCTGGCCGGGCGTGTCCGGGCTCGCTCCGGCGAACCGGCGGGGAGAGTCAGGTCCGTAACCGGCTCTCTCAGAGCGGGGAAACGTCGTGGACGCGTCGCGCTCCACCAGAAAGGATCCGATGTGCACCCTACTGCTGGGGACCGAATCCAGCGCCACCGCAAGCGAGGCACCTCCCGGCACTAGGGCGCGCCGGTCAGTCAGTCTTCTTTTCAGGCTGCGGCACTGCTGTTGCTGCCGGCCCAATCCGCCGCGGGTGTTGTCGCGATCGACGAACGTGGTCAGCCGCGCATGCGCCCGAGACTCGGTGCGAGCTCGATGTCCGGTCGCAGGCCCGGCGACGGAACAGGGATTCCGACAGCGTGAATGATCGGCACCTCGCCTGCCCACACGTCCAGTACGGCGTCCTCGGTGTCGTCGTCGTCTGGAGGCCCATGGCGCACCTACGCTGACGCTTCCACGATCTCCATCGCGAGCACCATAGTTGCCTTCAGCTCCTTGGCGCTCGGTGGGCGGACCTCGCTCCAGCGGCCGGGCACCAACTGGTTCGTGAAGGCAGCAAGCGCTGCCAGTCGCTCCTCCTCGCCGCCGATCTCGCGAAAGCGGCCGAAGGCGACCACGGACTCGTAGTTGGCGCTGTGCTCAAAGGCCGAGCGGGCGAGCACGAGCCCGTCGAGGACCGTCACCGCAACACAGGCAGGCCCGCCCCGCGACAGGACCCGCATCGCCCGGCTCACGCGTGAACCGTGAATGTAAAGATCGCGGTCGATCCGTGCGTAGAGCATCGGGATACAGACCGGCTCGCCCCGGTCGACGAAGGCAACGTGGCCGACGAGCGAGCGGTCCAGGATCGCCTCGATCTGGTCCCGCGCGTAACGGCCCTTCTTGGGGTTGCGACGCACTCGGATGCGGTCAGGATATTTCGCCGTCATCGCCCACCTGTCAGCTCGATCGATAGGTCGCGACGACGACGCCGATCGTCATCGTCGCCGAGCCGGGAAACCCGGCCTGCCGGGTCTGCCGGACGCGCACTTCCGAGGACGAGCATCGCCTTGTACCAGCCACGGGCACAGTCCGCGATGTCGAGCCTGGCAGCCACGATCTTCTCCTCGGGCGAGCCCGGCCGGTCTCAAGAGCAAGCTATACGGCCGAGACGGCAACGGCGCGAAGATTAAGCCTGAGCCGAACCCCTCTGGGTTTGAAACACTTCCAGCCATCTGCAACTCGGTGGAAGCTGTCGGTACCGGCGGTGCCGTCGCGGAGCCTGGCCAACCCCTTCGTGGAGCTGGTCAGCGATGACCCAGCTAGATCAACCCGTCCCCTACTGCCGCGACATGCACAGCGAGACGCTCACCAAGCCAGCGAACCGCACGAGCGGATTTTCGCAACCGCGGCCGGCAGGGAGGGCCGCTTGACCGATGCGAGCGGGCCGCACTCGACATCATCGAGTCGATGACAAGGCTTAAGGGTGTGGCATGCAAGCGCCCGACGGATGTGTGGGCGGCCGCCGCAAAGCACTACGGCAACGGCAGCTCGCTGAGCCTGTCACATTGGCTCAGTTAAGTAGCTCAAGATTGGACCTTTGCCGCACCAATAGCCCTTCTTAGCCTCAATAGATGATAACCGTCCCGATGAGTGCGGCGGATCTTCGGCGGACGCGGTTTGCGTACTCGCCACTGGCCGAGGTCGCCGAGAGCCTGCACATGATCACTTCGGGCCGGATCCACTTCCTGCATCGGGCCTGGTTCTCCGGCGTCCGTGAGGCGCTGCACGGCGTCGACATGGGCCTGCTGGCAGCGATCGTGCCACCCCGGCCGTTCATCGCCGACTTCCTCTTCACCGGCGCCTCCGATACCGCAACCACGATCGAGGATCAGCTCAAGCTTGTCGCCGGGATGCCGGCGTGGCAGCTGCGCCGCGAGGTCGAAGAGGTCTGGCAGGGCGAACCGCTCCCGGCAGCGGCACGGAAGGTGGTTGATGACCCCGGGGGGCCGGGCCGGGTAGCAGACGCGCTCTGGCGATATTGGTGCATCGCAGTTGAACCGCATTGGCGTTCGATGCGCGCGATCCTCGATGAGGATGTCGCATTCCGAGCGACCGCGCTCACCAACGGTGGGCTCGGCGCGATGCTCGCCGGCCTACACGAGACAGTCACCGTCGCCGAGGACACTCTCCACATCGACAAGCCCGTCGCCTCCCAGGAAAATCTCGCCGGGGTGGGCATGGTGCTCGTACCGTCGGTGTTCGTCTGGCCCAAGGTGATCTTCGCGATCGGCCAGTCCCGCCCCTGCACCCTGACCTATGCCGCCCGCGGCGTGGGCAACCTGTGGTCCCACACCGAACCAGCTGCGACTGGCGAGGACCCGTTGACCGCCCTCATCGGCCGCAGCCGGGCTGCGATCCTCACCAACCTCGCCCTGCCGATGACCACCACCGAACTCGCCATCAAGCTGGGGCAAAGCCCACCCGCAGTGAGCCAGCACCTGGCGGTCCTGCGCCGCAGCAGCTTGGCCACCTCCTGGCGTACCGGACGACGCGTGCTGTACCGGCGAACCGCCCTCGCCGACAGCATCGTCGCCGCAAACACGGAACATGCCGTAACCACCGCAGGGATGTAGCGCAGTCCTGCTGAATTTCGGTTGTCCGTGCTGCCTCTCCCGCGGCTGGATTTGACGTGGTGATCGAGATTCGTCGCATCGACCGTGACGAGGTCGTTGACTATCTGAAGGTGCTCCCGTTCGCCAACGGTCTGCCGAGCTGGGAGCCGGCACCCGCCGCGTGGCATGGCGGTCCTGAGGCTTGGCCGCCGCCGAACCCCCTGCATCCCCGAGCAGCTGGAGTCGTGGGTCGACCAGATCATGGCCGACCATTTCCACCCCAGGCCGCGTTCGACGACGGCCGGTCCTCGGCGGTTCGGCCATGATCAGCTTCCAGATCGCTGTGCCCGACGCCCGCCAGGCGTTACACAGGCCGAGGGCATTGCCGGTGCCCGGGAGACCCTCGGCAATGACGGTGGGGGAGAGCTGCAGGTTCGGGGACCCGACGGCATTATCCGCGCGCAAGACACCATCCCGCCGGGCAACGACCCGCGTTCATCCAAGCGCTGACCGAGCGGTCGCCTTCTCGGCGCCAGCAGCGCACGACCGACGTCACGCCTGTGCACGAGCCGCTGCTGGGACCGGTTTTCTGCCGGTTACTCCTCAGCGGAAGCCCACTTGACCGCCAGGTCAGCACCCCGCCTCGTCGACGCTATCCTCGACGGCTTCGCGCCGGTCGGCGGTACGGCTGCCGCCACCCAAACGAGATCGCGCCCGGATCGCCGGATCTCCCGGACCGCAGCGAACCGGTGATTGGCAAGGCGTAGGACGTCTGAGCTATGGATCGGGTTGGTGGACATGCAGCACCGCCTTGCGGGAGATCGTGCGCGTCAGAAGCGCGTCGATCGCCCGGCCGATGTCCTGCCACGGCGCCTCGAACTCCACGGGCGCGGCGAGCTTTCGCTGCTCGAGGAGGCGGACCAGCCGGGTGAGGTCTGATGGTGGATTCATGCGAGGGAGCTCATCGAACAGGTTGAAGGTGTAGATCCTCGCTCCCGGTGCCCGGTCGAAGCGCGCAGCCCGGAATGAAACGATCTCGTCTGGGCTCCCGGTGCCGATATTGACGACCAGGCCTCGTGGCGCGATGTTTTCGATGGCGGCGGCGAACGTCGAGCCGCCCACCGCGTCCACGACCAGGTCGAACTCGTCCTCAACGGCGTCGACGACGTGAGTCGCGCCCATACGCCGCAGCGGCGCACGGTCGGTGTCGACATTGCGTACGAGGGCGGTCACGACCGCGCCGGCGAGCGCCGCGAGCTGCACCGCGAAGCGTCCAACGCCTCCGGTTGCTCCGGTGACGAGAACTCGCTTGGCAAGGAGAAGCCCGCCCAACTCCAGCGAGCGCAGCGCCGTCAAGCCGGCCGTCGGCAGCGTGGCCGCCGGAACATCCGAGACGGTCACGGGAACGACAGCCAGCTGCGACGTCGGAACGGCGACGAACTCGGCCCAGGCACCTCGCCTGACGAGGCCGACGACTCGTGCGCCCGCTGGCGGGCCGGTTCCATCGACGGCCGCATGCTCGACGACGCCGACCAGGTCCCAGCCAACCGACGCCCCCTCCGTCCCACGCCTAAGGTCGACGACCTCGCCGTGATTGAGCGAGAATGCCCGGACGCGGACGAGTGCTTCGCCCGGCAACTGAACCGGGTCCTCTGCTTCGACCATCGCTACATGGGGGGCCACTGCCGTGACGCGGAGCGCGAGCATGGACGTGATGAACGCGGACCGAGTGCGAAGGCTTCCCGCCACCGATGCATCGCAACGAGTCGTCGCTTCGCCGCGACGAGGTCGAACAGATCGGGGGACACGCAGGTTGCGGTTCGAACACGCCATTGGCCTGCAGGCGAGGCCGGGGCGGCGCGCCCCAACCGTCGACGCTCGCGCAGTCCCAGCCCGACGGCGTAAGCACCTCCATCATCCGGTCGCGGCGGATCGTTGGGCAGACGTGCGCAGTCTGTTGCATCGAGTGATCGCGAGTGATCTTGACCGGAGGCCTTACGGCGGAAGCTCCCTCTGGGTGCCTCACGGCTGGCTGTTGAAGCCTCGTAACCACCGCCCACGCCGCGCTGACTGGAGCTGACGGTAAATCTTCCTGCCAAGATCACTTGCGATCGCTCAATGCAACAGACCCCCGCAGACCACCCCTCCCAGACGTCTCGACCTTGAGCAACTGTCGCGCGCTTCATGATCTCGGCGACGCTGTGGCGATGCTGGGCCAGGCCGACCCGCGCCGCAAGGCAACGATCTATAGCCAGCTTGGGGTCACGCTGGCCGACGACCCCGACAAGCAGAAAGTCCTGGTCACAGCAAACGCAGCGAACCAGGACCCGTTGGCTAACTGTTCGTGTCCGAGGGGGGACTTGAACCCCCAAGCCCTTGCGGGCACTAGCACCTCAAGCTAGCGCGTCTACCAATTCCGCCACCCGGACTCGGGTCAGCACGAGCATGGCTGATCATGCTCGATCGGCTCGTGTGCGCCCAACGATACAAACAACCGGCACCTCGACGCCAGCCGAGCCACCGCCGCCCAAGGCGCATGTTGGAAGCGGTCGGCCGAGCCGTTCGTCCGGGTTTGTGGATCTCTTCGTCCGGGTTGAGACTCACGGCAGAATGGCGAGCGCGAGACGGTTTCGATCTTCGACGCAGCCATGGAGGAGCCCTCATGACCCGGCCCGAGGCAGACATCCCGATCAGCGCCGAGGACGAGGTCGTGGAACTTTGCCAAGCACTGATCAGGATCGATACGTCCAACTACGGCGACGACTCAGGTCCGGGCGAGCGCGCGGCTGCGGACTACGTCGCCGGGAAGCTTGCCGAGGTCGGCATCGAGCCTCAGGTCATCGAATCAAGGCCGAGACGGACGAGCGTCATCGCTCGCATTCCCGGTGAGGACAGCGGTCGCAGTGCGCTCCTGATCCACGGCCACCTCGACGTTGTGCCGGCAAACCCGGTGGACTGGCAGGTCGATCCGTTCGCGGGTGAGATCAAGGACGGCTGCGTCTGGGGCCGCGGTGCAATCGACATGAAGGACATGGATGCCATGACGCTCGCCGTCGTCCGGCAACTGGCTCGGCAGGGCCGGCGACCGCCCCGCGACCTGGTGGTGGCGTTCGTCGCGGACGAGGAGGCCGGGAGCGAGGCAGGGGCACGCTGGCTGGTCGAGTCACGCCCTGACCTCTTCGATGGATGCACCGAGGCCATCGGCGAGGTCGGCGGCTTCTCCTACACGATCTCGGAAGAGTCGCGGCTCTACCTCATCGAGACCGCTGAGAAGGGCATGGCTTGGCTCCGGCTCGTCGCCGACGGAACCGCTGGGCACGGTTCGATGACGAACGAGGACAACTCGATCACCGAGCTGGCCGAGGCGGTGGCCCGGGTGGGCCGGCATCGTTTCGCGGCGACGCTCACCCCGACCGTGCGGGCGTTCCTGGACGAGATCTCCGCCGCGCTCGGAATCGAGTTCGACCCTAACGATATTGAGACGACCGTGGCCAAGCTGCGCCCGATCGCGCGGATGGTGGGTGCGACACTTCGCAACACCGCGAACCCGACAATGCTCTCGGCCGGCTACAAGGTAAACGTCATCCCGGGCCGGGCCGAGGCCCACGTCGACGGCCGCTTCCTCCCCGGTCACGAGGAGGAGTTCTTCGCTGAGCTCGACGGCCTGCTTGGTCAACAAGTACGGCGGGAGTTCGTCCACCACGACATCGCCGTCGAAACCGACTTCTCGGGGGCCATTGTCGACGCGATGGCGGCCGCACTGATGGCCGAGGATCCCGCCGCCCGTGCTGTCCCGTACATGCTCTCCGGTGGCACTGACGCGAAGTCGTTCTCCCGTCTGGGCATCCGCTGCTTCGGCTTCACCCCGCTGCGGCTTCCGCCTGACCTGGACTTTGCGGGCATGTTCCACGGCGTGGACGAAAGGGTGCCAATCGAAGGCTTGAAGTTCGGCACCAGGGTCCTCGGTCGCTTCATCGCCGGGAGCTGACTGCACAACCCGGGGGTCGTCGGGAGGCGTACCGTAGCCGTTCATGACCGACTCCGACACGGCCGGCACCGGCGTGGGTGAAGTACGAGCCGCGGCTGAGCAGCTCAAGCGCGCGGTTGACCGGCATCTGGCCGCAATAGAGGAACGGGCCGGGGAGTCGGACCCGACGGTGCAGGACGCCTACAGTGCGCTGCACGACGCCGCGCATCGTTACGACGATCTCCTGTTCGAGGTGCACGACGAGGTGACTCCGTTCGTGTTCACCGAGGGCGCTCGACCACTCGGTCTGGCCGGCGAGGACGAGTACGACGTCGAACCGGAATCGGTCTCGATGTTGGCCCGCTGGGATTTCGAGATCGAAGACCGGGACGCCGTGATCGAGGCTGGCCGGACGGCCGCACGTGAGGCTTGGGTGGATGACGCCGAGGAACTAACTGGGGGCGAAGTCGCGGACATAGGCGACGCATTCGCTCGGCTCATCGACGCATACGGCCACGATGATCTGGTCGACCGAGCCGAAGACTTCGGGCTCGTCCGGCAGGGCGGAACTACGTGGCTGGTGGCTGGCGACCCGGCCGCCGGCGAGGATTGGATGGACGACCCGTTCTCCGATGTCGGCGAGGACCGGCTCATTTACCGGGTGGACGAGATCTTTACCACGGGCCCCGAGGAGGACGCCGAGGCGTACGGGGAAGGCGCCGAGGAGTACGGGGCAGGCGCCGAGGACGACCGGGCAATCTAGGAGACGCAGCCGATCAGCGGCAGGGGCTAGCCCGGGTCCGGAGGGCGACTAGATCGGAGCTCTTCTAGGAAATGGGGGAGCAAGGTGCGCCGTGTCCGGTTGTAGCCCCGTGTGACGGTCCGGGCCAGGCTCGGCCCGGCGGCATGGATGACCGACAGGTGGCGTCCGGCTCGGCTGAACGCGGTCCGAAGCAGCTCACGGGAAAGGTAGCCGGCCGACTCGCCCGGGAGGACGACCACAACGGCCGGCCAGCGCCCAACGGCGGCTTGTGCAATGGGAAGCGCGCGGGCATGCTCCAGTGCTCTCTCGCGGATGGGAGCCCTTACCGGCTCACCAGCGACGTCGACCAGGAGTTCGCTCTCCTCGGCCGCCACGACGCTACCCACGTCACCGGGCCGGGCCCGACCTGATTCAGTCGCAAAGGCGACGCGGTCTCCGGTATCAAACCCGCCGAAGGTGCCGTTGCCCGGATTTAGCCTCGCCTTCAACTCACGGTTCAGGATGTCGACACCGGCCACGCCGCCCCGGGCGACGCCGAGGACCATGATGTCGGCCGTATTGATGCCGATCGCCCGCGGGATCGCGTCGGTCACAAGCTGGATCGCGCGCTGCGCAGCCTCCCGACCACTGCCGGCCGCGACGACGACGACTTCCAGATTCGGCGACTCGACCGGGGGCAGCCGCCCTTCGCCGATCGCGCGGACGAGATCCGCAATGGTCGCTGCCGGGTGCCGCTGTTGATCCTCTCTGGTTGGGTGGTGGTTCTCCTCGGGAGTCCTCGCCTCGCGATTCAGCCAGGTATGCAGATCCCGTCCGGGGTCACCCGGCCCGTGGGTTGGCGGGATGCCCTGTGGATCCATCACGAGGCGCACGGATTCAACGGGCTCCACCGCGGCGAGGAGCGCCGCAGTCGTCGGAGCGTCAAGGCATTCTGCGTCGTCGACAAGGAGCAGGTCGCGGCGTGAGCTAGTCATATCCCGGTCGGTCAGCAACTCGGCGATCGTCACCGCCCGTTCGCGGACGAGGTGGGAAAGGCGAATGGCTCCACCGAGTGTTGACGCGACGAGCAGAACGGACTCGTCCCGAGCCCGTGCCTGCTCGACCGAACGGACGAGCTCCGAATCACGCGCCAGCCCAGCGGCTTCCGCCCGAACTGCCAAGGTGGGCTCGGCCGGAGCCAGCATGTCTCTCGGCGTCGTGCGGTCGCCTACCGCATCAGAATCGATGACCCGGCGGGAAGCGATCGCTTTCGCAATGGACTCTTCGGCGACAGCTAGGCCGGGCAGCGCTAGGCCGCCATCGCGCCAAGTAGCTTCGACGACGACACCGGCCCGAGCGGCCGCGCCTACCGCGGACGCTAGGTTAAGCCCGTAGCCGGCCAGCGCAGGACCCGCGATCTCGAGCGGCAGGACGGTGTGGCCGTCCCGGGCCGCGCGGGACAGCAACCAACGCACCAAGGCGAGCTGACGCCGCTCATCGTCCGGCCGGGCAGCTGGGCCGAGCCGAGACCGCGCATAGCCGTCGGCCTGTTCTGGACGAACCCCCGGCACGGCAAGCACCGACCACGGGTCGCCGGCGATGACATCTGCGGCATCTGCCCCGAGCGCCGCTCGAGCAGGTACGGCAATGTACTCCGGGAGGCCAAGCTCGACCATTCGGCGGACATCTGGACCGTCACTCGCCACCGACGAGAGCGTAGTGCCGTCGGACGGGAACGCCTGCCTAAGCCAGGACGACCCAGCCAGGTTTGGAGCGAATCGATCAACCCGTCGGGTGCTTATTCCGGCGGCTCGGATACGTCATCTAGGGCTCGCCGGATCTCAGCCGGGATGGTCACCCGCTCGCTGGCGAGTGCGGCGGTCAGCTGCACCGTGTTCCGTGTCCCAACGATGGCCGCGGCGACGCCGGGCCGGTCGCGAGCCCACGCGAGTGCAACGTGTGCGGGCGTCACTCCAAGCCCGTCGGCCGCGGTGGCCACCGCGTCGACGACCCGGCGGCTGCGGTTGTCGAGGTAGCGAGCGACATACGACTCGTAGTGCGGCGACGCGCCGCGGGAATCGGCGGGCAACCCGTGCCGGTACTTTCCGGTGAGCACGCCACGGCCGAGCGGCGCCAAGGCGAGCAACCCGAGGCCCGAGTCGGCACACGCCGGTCGGAGTTCACGGTCGGCCAGCCGGTTGACCAGGGAGTACTCGACGGCCGCCGCTACCATCGGCGTACGTCCCGGCACTGCGGCCTGCCAGGTGGCTGCCTTCGCGACCTGCCATCCGGCGAAGTCGCCGACCCCTGCATAGCGGGCTCGGCCGGAGCCGACGGCGAAGTCGAGGGCGGACAGGGTCTCGTCAAGCGGCACGTCGGGGCTCCACGCGTGGACCAACCAAAGATCGACGTGATCGGTTCGTAGCCGATCAAGCGAGCCCTCGAGGATCGCAAGCAGCGCCCGGCGGGAGATGTCGACGTGGCGCTCGGCGGTGCGGCGCCCCAGGCCGGCCTTGGTCACGATCACGACCTCATCCCGGGCGACCACTCCAGCGCTCAGCAGTGTTCCGACGACCCGTTCGCCCACGCCGTCCGCGTACCCGGCAGCGGTGTCGACCAGCATCCCGCCGGCATCCGCGAACGCCGCGAGCATTGCCTTTGCGTCGTCGGTGTCGACCTCGCGCCCCCAGCCCATCGTGCCCAGCCCGAGCCGCGACGTGAGCAGCCCGCTGCGGCCGACGTGACGCTGCTCCATGGTCGCGGAGGCTACCGCCTCCGCAGGACGGGTGCGATGACTCCGCAACAAGGATCGCGCAGCAGGGTGGACAATTTAAGGCCTCCGGGAGGGCGACAAGGTGCGGTTGGGACTCAGCCTCGGCTATTGGGCGAGGGCGCAAGACTTGCCTGAGTGGCTGGCCCTGGTGCACGAGGCGGAGCGGCTCGGCTTCGCCGTGTGCTGGGCGGCCGAGGCGTACGGCTCGGACGCCGCGACGACGCTCGCGTGGCTTGCGGCGCAGACCTCGCGCATCGACCTTGGCTCCGCTGTACTCCAGATCCCGGCGCGAACCCCGGCGATGACGGCGATGACCGCCGCGAGCCTCGACACGCTCTCCGGCGGGCGGTTCCGGCTGGGTCTTGGCGTGTCGGGCCCGCAGGTCTCCGAGGGCTGGCATGGCGTGCCATTTGCCAGGCCGCTGGCGCGAACCAGGACGTACGTGGAGATCGTCCGCACGGCGATCGCGAGGAAGCCGGTCACGGCCCACGATGAGCACTATCAGCTGCCGCTCCCCGGGGGCCCGGGCAAGGTGCTCAGGCTGGCGGTGCACCCGCCGCGTGAGCGCATACCGATCTACCTTGCCGCGATCGGCCCGGCCAACCTGCGGCTCACCGGGGAGATCGCGGACGGTTGGCTCGCCGTCTTTCTGTCACCCGAGCATGCAGCAGAGCAGCTGACCGAGATCGCGACGGGCCGCGCGGCCGGCTCGCCGGGCTCGCTCGCCCCCGGCTTCGACGTCAACGCGGCGGTCCCGCTGGCGGTTGGCGGCGATCTCGACGCATGCGCCGACCCGGTTCGGCCATACGTCGCGCTCTACGTCGGCGGCATGGGCAGCCGTGAGCAGAACTTCTACAACCAGCTCGCCCGCCGGATGGGATTCGACGAGGCAGCGGAGGAAGTTCAGCGGCTCTACCTTGCTAAGGAGCATCGCGCGGCCGCGCTGGCCGTGCCTACGGAGCTCATCGACCAGACGTCGCTGCTCGGGAGCAAGCAGCGGATCGCCGAACGCCTCGCGGCCTTCGCGGCGGTCGGTGTGACCACGGTCTCCGTGACACCGTTCGCCGGGTCACTCGACAAGCGCATCGCGGCCTTGCGTAATGTCTCCGAAGCCCTGGAGCGGTCCGGGGTCGGGGACTGAGCCGCGGACCCGCCGCGAACCCCCCGGGAGAGGGAGCCCGCACCGCATGGATCTGTTCCAGGCCGCAGTGCTCGGCGTCGTGCAGGGATTGACCGAGTTCCTCCCGATCTCTTCGAGCGGCCACCTTCGGATCGTCCCGGCGCTGTTCGGCTGGGACGACCCTGGCGCGGCGTTCACGGCGGTCATCCAGCTCGGGACGATGGCCGCCGTCCTGCTCTACTTCTGGCGGGACATCGTGCGGATAACCGCGGCCTGGGCGCGTAGCCTGGTCCGCCCGGAGCTTCGCGGCGAGCTGGACGCCAGGCTGGGCTGGTACATCGGGCTTGGCACGATCCCGATCGGCGTCGCCGGAGTTGCGTTCCAGGACACGATCGAGAGCACGTTCCGTGACCTCCGGCTCATAGCGATCATGCTGATCCTCTTCGGCCTGATCCTGCTGTTGGCGGAGCGGGTCGGCAGCCAGCGGCAGGAGATGCGGCGGCTCCGCCTGCGCGACGGTCTGCTGATCGGCTGCGCACAGACGCTGGCACTGGTCCCGGGGGTCAGCCGGTCCGGCGCCACCATCACGGCCGGCCTGTTCCTGGGCTTCACGCGAGAGGCGGCGGCGCGGTTCTCCTTCCTGCTGTCGGTTCCCGCTGTCGTGCTGTCCGGACTGTTCGAGCTGCGGGACATCGGAGGCAAGGGTGCTGTCGAGGTCGTGCCGACCGCGCTAGCTACGGCACTCGCGTTCGTCAGCGGCTATGCGTCCATCGCTTGGCTGCTCAGGTTCATCACATCGCACTCGTTCAAGGGATTCGTCGTCTACCGCGTTGCGCTCGGCGCCCTCGTCCTGATCCTCGTCGCAACCGGAACTCTCGCGGCAACCAGCTGAGGTTTGCGTCGAGCGAAGACTTCCTAGAGCCAGCCGCTGCGTCGGAAGTACAGGTAGAGGCCGGTGCAGCTGAGGGCCAGAAAGATGAGCACCCCGTAATACCCGAAGAACCAGCGCAACTCCGGCATGTTATCGAAGTTCATTCCGTAGACAGCGCCAACCACCGTCGGCACGGCGGCGATGGCCACCCATGCGGAGATGCGTCGCGTGTCCTCGTTCTGCCGCACCGTCACCTGGGCAAGGTTCGCCTGCAGGATGTCGGAGAGCAGGCTGTCCATCGCTTCCACATGGTCACCGGCCAGCTGGACGTGGTCTGCGACGTCCCGGAAGAAGGGCAGCGTTGCCGCGTCGATGTGCGGCTCGTTTCCGCTCGCCAAATCCTGGGTGGGCTCGAGCAACGGGACGACCGCCCGCCTGACCTTTCCCACGCGCCGCTTCATCCGGTAGATCGCCTCGGTGGCGTTGGTTCGATCAGGTGAGAAGACCTCGTCCTCGAGCCCGCCGATCTCTTCCTCCAACCGCCCCGCGAGATCGGCGTACGTATCCACGACCGCATCTGCGATCGCATACAGCACGCCGCCCGGACCGGCGGACATGTGCTGGCTGTCCGCCTCGAGGCGCTTCCGTGCACCACCAATCGGGTCCGGTTCGCCATGCCGCACCGTGACCACGAACACGTCACCTAGGAATACCATCAATTCACCGATGTTGGGGTCCTCGCCGGTGTCGAGCGTCTTGAGTACGACGAACAAGGTGTCGGCATATATCTCGAGCTTCGGCCGCTGGTGCGCGACCAGGGCGTCCTCGACGGCGAGTGGATGCAGGTCGAACTGTTTGGCAATGCCGGCGAACTCGTCCGTGGTCGGCTCGCGAAGGTCGACCCATACGAAGCGCTCCGGCTGACCCCTCGCCTGCCGGACCGCGTCCTCGAGCGTCTCGGACTGGAGCTCGTGCCGCTGGCCTTCGACGTACAACGCACAGTCCACGATCACGTCACGATTGTGACGCATGCGCCGGGCAAACCGGGCCGCCTGCATCATGCGATCCCCGCGCGCCCGCTGAATAAGGTGGAGCGGTGGCCACCGTGATCCTCGTCCGCCACGGCCGAACCACCGCGAACGCGGATGGCGTCCTTGCCGGGCGTACACCTGGTGTGGCGCTGGACGAGCACGGCCGCACGCAGGCTAAGCAGGTTGCCGAGCGGCTCGCCGCGCTCCCGTACTCGCAGATCGTCTCCAGCCCGCTGCAGCGGTGCCTGGAGACGGCGGAGGTCATCGCCGCCGCCCGCCCGGGAGCCGCGGTCTTCCAGGAGGAGCGCCTGACCGAGTGCGGCTACGGCGACTGGACCGGACGATCGCTGAAGGAGCTGACCAGGCAACGCCTTTGGCGGGTCGTCCAGGCCCATCCCTCGGCGGCCGTCTTTCCCGGTCCCGGCGGGGAAGCGATGCGTGACATCCAGGCGCGGGCGGTGGCGGCGGTCCGGGACTGGAATGCGCGGGTCGTCGCCGAGCACGGCGAGAGCGCGCTGTGGGTGGCGTGCACGCATGGCGACGTCATCAAGGCGATCGTCGCCGACGCCCTCGGCCTCCACCTCGATCTCTTCCAGCGGCTGGCGGTCGATCCAGCCGGTGTCAGCCTGATCACCTATACCGAGTTGCGGCCGTTCCTGCTCCGGCTCAACGACACCGGTTCACTGGAGGCGTTGGCGCCTCGTCGGCGGCGCCGGGGCCGTCGGCGGCCTGAGAGGTCGCGATCCAGCGACGCGGCGGTGGGCGGCGGCGCCGGCAACTCGTAGGCTCGGTCCGGGGGAGGCAACGGCGACGGTGACCGGTTGCGCGCATTCCCATGGGAGGACAGCGTGCCGCGTGAGATCTACAGCTACGACCCGCCCGAGCGGTTCATCGCAGGCACCGTGGGCGATCCCGGCGAGCGCACCTTCTTCCTGCAGGCCCGTCAGTCCGGCCGGGTTACGAGTGTCGCGCTGGAGAAGGAGCAGGTGTCCATCCTCGCCGAACGGATGGACGAGCTGCTTGACGAGGTGCTGAGGCGTACTGGCGGCGCCGCACAGGTACCAGCCGTCGCGCCGGTGGACCTGGTCGACGACGCGCCGCTCGACCAGCCGATCGACGAGGAGTTTCGGGTCGGCGCCTTGACATTGGCCTGGGATGCCGACGCTGAGCGGGTGGTCATCGAGGCGCACGCGCGGGCCGCGACCGAGGAGGAGCAGGTCGAGGCGCTGGACGACGATGTCGAGGACGGTCCCCCGGTCCTCCGGGTACGGATCACCGGTGCTCAGGCGCGTGCCTTTGCCAAGCGTGCGCAACTGGTCGTGTCGGCTGGGCGGCCGCCGTGCCCGTTCTGCGGACTCCCGCTCGACGCCGAGGGTCATCTCTGCCCGCGGATGAACGGCCACCGTCCATCGGCACCGACCGCGGAGACGTAAAGGCCCCCTCATGACCGGCGCGCGCGGAGAGGTCGGAGCACCCGACCCTGGGGTACGTCCAGCTACCCCGGGCCATGCAAACAGTGTCGGTAGGGTAGGACAGCCCGACCTGGCCGCCGGGGATGCGCTGCAACTGCTCGCCATTGGTGAGCTGAGGGTCGTCGGCCGGTTGGTCGAGGCTTCCAATGCCACCCTCTACTGCACAGTAAGCCTCGATGGGGTGCACGCCGCTTGTGTCTACAAGCCGGTCGCTGGCGAAAGGCCGCTCTGGGACTTCCCGGATGGGACGCTCGCCGCCCGCGAGACCGCGGCGTTCCGGGTTTCCGAGGCCGGCGGCTGGCGTATCGTGCCGCCGACCGTCCTTCGGGACGGACCTTTCGGTCCGGGCATGTGCCAGCTGTGGATCGATGTCGACGAGTCGATTGATGTCGTTGCGATGCTGCGCAGTGGGGACCGTCGGCTGCGCCCGATTGCGGTCTTCGACGCGATCGTGAACAACGCGGACCGCAAGGGCGGCCATCTGCTGCCCACGACCAGCGGCCGGATCTTTGCGGTGGATCACGGGGTCTGCTTCAGTGTGGACGACAAGCTGCGGACGCTCCTTTGGAACTGGGCTGGGGAACCGCTCATGTCGGGGGAGTACGAGGTGTTGCGCGGGCTGCGGTCCGGACTCGACGGCGACTTGCGGGCTGTGCTCGGCGAGCTACTCGAGGTCGAGGAGGTGGCGGCGACCGCGGGCCGGGTGGACCGGCTTCTCGCGGAGGGACGGCTGCCGTTGCCAACCGGCGATTGGCCGGCGGTGCCCTGGCCGCCGTTCTAGCATCCCGGGGCTAAGGGGTCACCGGGATCGTCGGTGAGCGAGGCGGAGCCGGCGGATCCAGCGGCGGCGGTAGGCGAGCAAGGAAACGGGCGGCTTCCTCCCACTGGCTAGGCTGCGAGTGTGGAGTCCTGGCCAGCACCGCACATTCCCCTGTTGCCCGGCGCCGGCCACGAGCTTCGGGTCTTCGACACCGCATCGCAATCGGTTGTGGTAGCGACCGCCGACCGGACCGCGCGGCTGTACGTCTGTGGGATTACGCCCTACGACGCCACGCACGTCGGCCACGCCGCGACCTACGTGGCATTCGATGTTTTGTACCGGATATGGCGGGATGCCGGATACAGCGTCCGCTACGTACAGAACATCACCGACGTTGATGACCCGCTCTTCGACCGGGCCAGGGAGCAGGGCCGGGACTGGCGCGACCTCGCGGCGGCCGAGACCGAGGTGTTCCGGGAGGACATGATCGCGTTGCGCGTCCTTCCGCCGGATCACTTCGTCGGTGCAGGCGAGGCGATCCCAGACATCGTCGAGCTGATCGAGACGCTGTGCGAACGCGGCGCTGCATACGAGGTGAACGGCGATCTCTACTTCCCGGCGAGTGCCGATCCGCGGTTCGGCTCGATCGGCAAGCTGACCGTGTCGGACATGATCGCGCTATCCCGGGAGCGGGGCGGGGATCCGGACCGGCCAGGCAAGAAGGACCCCCTCGACTCCGTCCTCTGGCACGCCCGACGTCCGGGCGAGCCGAGTTGGGACTCGCAGTTCGGACCCGGTCGACCGGGGTGGCACGTCGAGTGCACCGCGATCGCGCTGCGCTACCTCGGTCCTGGCTTCGACGTCCAGGGCGGCGGGAACGATCTGATCTTTCCCCACCACGAGTTCGGCGCGGCCGAAGGTCAGGTCGCCACCGGCCAAGCGCCCTACGCGAAGGTGTACGTCCATGCCGGGATGGTTGGCCTGGACGGGGAGAAGATGGCGAAGTCCCGGGGGAACCTGGTCTTCGTCTCGAAGCTCCGCCGGGACAAAGTTGACCCGATGGCAATCCGGCTCGCCATCCTCGCGCACCACTACCGGACGGACTGGGATTGGACCGTGGTGGGGCTGGCCGAGGCGATCACTCGGCTCGCCCGGTGGCGGGCGGCGGTGTCCGTACCCGACGGCCGGGACGCCACCAAGGTCCTCGCGGTGCTGAGGGACCGCCTCGCCGACGACCTCGACACTCCGGCGGCGCTCGCCGCGGTCGACGCGTGGGTCGACGCCCAGCTGGCGGCGGCGCCGACGGGCAGTAGGCCGGCCGCCGGAGCGGCTGCGGCCGATCCGGCGGCACCCGGGATCGTCTCCCGCGCGGTCGACGCGCTCCTCGGCATCGCACTGTAGGTCCGGCTAAGCAAGCCCAAATCGACTGGTCCTTTTCATCCAGGCGGTTTCGAACATAGGCGCGGCGAGGCTCGCGGGAAACGATCAGGAGTCGCCGCTGCCCGGCCCGTGCTCCTGCTGGCGTCGCAGGTAGCGCTCGAATTCCCGGGCGATAAACTCCCCGGACGCTTCCGGCAGCTCGGCGGTGTCCTTCGACTCCTCGAGCTGGTGGACGTACTCGGCGATCTCCTCGTCCTTGGATACCAGCTCGTCCGCGCTCTCCTGCCACGTCTTGGCCTGCTCCGGCAGGTCGCCGAGGGGCACGGCGACGTCGAGCATCTCCTCCACCTGTCGAAGCAGCGCCAGCGTTGCCTTCGGACAGGAGACCGACGCCACGTAGTGCGGTACGGCCGCCCAGAAGGAGACGGCGGCCATCCCGGCCCTCGTACACGCATCCTGCAGAACACCGACGATGCCGGTCGGGCCCTCGTAGCTCGACGGCTCGAGCCGGAGCTGCTCCCTGAGCTTCGGGTCAACCGCGGAGCCGCTCACCGGCACGGGGCGACTATGCGGTACCTCCGCGAGTAGTGCCGCCAATGTAATGACTGTCCCGACCCCGAGCCGCTCGGCGTGGTCCACCAGCTCGTGGGAGTACGCCCGCCAGCGGATGTTCGGTTCGATGCCGTGGACAACGATGATGTTCCGGTCGTTACCCGGGGGCCGCGCCGCAAAAAGCCTTGTGGTCGGCCAGATGATCGACCTCTCAGCGCCCTCTAGCACCACCTGTGGCCGGTTGACCTGGAAGTCGTAGTAGTCCTCGGGATCCAGCGCCGCGATCTCGGTCGCGTCCCATACCGACTCCAGGTGCTCCAGTGCACCGCTCGCCGCCGAGCCTGCGTCGTTCCAGCCCTCGAATGCGGCGATCATGATCGGCTCAGCGCGCGACGGCGCCTGGGACGCACGCTCCGTGCGAGAACGCGACGGCCGCGGTGCGCGCGTGCCTCCGCTGTGCTCGGTCACCGCGCCCTCCCCAAGCCTCGTAGCTATCCGAAGATCGACCTTGCACCTATCACCCTATGCCGTCCGGTCGCGGGCGCTCGCCCGAGACGTCCCAGGCGCGAGGTCCTGGCGGAGCCGAGGCCGCACTAGGCTCGGATCCCATGCATGCGACACCTGCGACCTTGCGAAGAGCCCTGGCCGAGCGCGTCGTGATCGCAGATGGTGCGATGGGGACGATGTTGCAGGCGCAGGAGCCGACTCTCGACGACTTCGCGGGCCTCGATGGCTGCAACGAGATCCTCAACGAGACCAGGCCGGACATCGTGGCCGCCGTACACGACGCCTACCTCGCGGTCGGCGTGGACTGCGTGGAGACCAACACCTTTGGTGCAAACTACGGCAACTTCGCCGAGTACGACATCGTGCCGCGCATCAGGGAGCTTGCCGAAGCGGGTGCACGGATCGCCCGCGAAGTCGCCGACGGCTGGTCCACGACGGACCGTCCGCGCTGGGTTATCGGGTCGGTCGGTCCCGGCACTAAGTTGCCGAGCCTCGGCCACGTGCCGTATTCCGTACTCCGCGACTCCTACCAGGAGGAGTGCGCTGGCCTGCTCGCAGGTGGCGCGCATGCCCTCCTGGTCGAGACCTCGCAGGACCTGCTGCAGACCAAGGCTGCGGTGGTCGGCGCCCACCGAGCGGTCGCTGCCGCTGGTGTTGATGTCCCGGTATGGGCGCAGGTGACCGTTGAGACCACCGGCACCATGCTGCTGGGCAGTGAGATCACCGCAGCGCTCACCGCGCTCGAGCCGCTCGGCATCGAAATGATCGGGCTGAACTGCGCGACCGGGCCGGCCGAGATGAGCGAGCACTTGCGCCAGCTCGCCAAGTTGGCCCGGGTCGGCCTGTCGTGCATGCCGAACGCCGGCCTGCCGGTGCTGACCGCCGACGGCGCCCACTATCCACTGACGCCGGCCGAGCTGGTGACCGCCCACGACGCCTTCACCCGGGAGTTCGGGCTGAACCTGGTCGGGGGATGCTGCGGTACGACCCCGGAGCATCTGCGCGCGGTGGTCGAGGCCGTACATGGCCGGGCGGTCGTCCCGCGCCACCCGCGGCCCGACCCCGGCGCCGCGAGCCTCTACCAGCACGTGCCGTTCCGGCAGGACACCGCCTATCTCTCGATCGGCGAGCGGACCAACGCCAATGGGTCGAAGGCCTTCCGGGAGGCGATGCTCGACGGCCGGTGGGAAGACTGTGTCGAGATCGCCCGCGGTCAGACCCGCGACGGTGCACACCTGCTGGACCTTTGCGTCGACTATGTCGGCCGCAACGGTGTCGCCGACATGCGAGAGCTCGCGGGCCGGCTCGCGACGGCGTCCACACTCCCGATCGTTCTGGATTCGACCGAGCCGGACGTCGTCGAGGCCGGCCTGGAGATGCTCGCCGGGCGGTGCCTGATCAACTCGGTGAATTACGAGGACGGCGACGGGCCCGGATCCCGCATCCGCCGGCTGATGCCGGTAGTCAAGGAGCACGGGACCGCGGTCGTCGCGCTCACCATCGACGAGGAGGGCCAGGCCCGCACGGCCGAGTGGAAGGTCCGCATCGCCGAGCGGCTCATCCGCGACCTGACCGGAATGTGGGGGATGCGACTCGAGGACATCGTCATCGACTGCCTCACCTTCCCGATCGCCACCGGGCAGGAGGAGACTCGCCGGGACGCGATGGAGACGATCGAAGCGATTCGGGAGGTGAAGCGGCGCTGGCCGGATGTCCAGACGACTCTCGGGATCTCGAACGTTTCCTTCGGCCTCAACCAGGCCGCGCGGGTTGTGCTCAACTCGGTGTTCCTGCACGAGTGTGTCCAGGCGGGCCTGGATTCCGCGATCGTGCACGCGGCGAAGATCCTGCCGATGTCCCGCATCCCGGACGATCAGCGCCAGGTGGCCCTCGACCTGGTGTACGACCGCCGCCTGGACGGCTACGACCCCCTGCAGCGCATGCTCGAGCTATTCGAAGGTGTCGATGCCAAGAGCAGCGCGCAATCCCGAGCCGCTGAGCTCGCCGCGCTGCCGCTCGACGAGCGGCTGCAGCGGCGCATCGTCGACGGCGAGCGGAACGGACTGGAGGCCGACCTGGACGAGGCGCTGCAAGCCCGGTCCGCGCTCGACATCATCAACGAGACGCTGTTGGCCGGCATGAAGACCGTCGGCGACCTGTTCGGGTCGGGCCAGATGCAGCTGCCGTTCGTGCTCCAATCCGCCGAGGTTATGAAGGCCGCGGTCGGCTACCTCGAACCGCACATGGAGAAGTCCGATACCGGCGGCAAGGGGACGATCGTGGTCGCCACGGTCAAGGGAGATGTCCACGACATCGGCAAGAACCTGGTCGACATCATCCTGACCAACAACGGCTACAACGTCGTCAACCTCGGCATCAAGCAGCCGGTCGCGACGATTCTGGATGCCGCAGCGGAGCACAGCGCCGACGTCATCGGCATGTCCGGGCTACTGGTCAAGTCGACCGTGGTCATGAAGGACAACCTGCTGGAGATGAACGGCCGCGGCGTTGCCAAGCGATGGCCAGTGCTGCTCGGCGGCGCCGCACTGACCCGGGCGTACGTGGAGCAAGACCTGAACGCCGTGTTCGAGGGCGAGGTTCGGTATGCCCGGGACGCGTTCGAGGGGCTGCACCTGATGGATGCGATCATGGCGGTCAAGCGGGGTAAGGACGGTGCTGCGCTGCCCGCGCCGCGGCAGCGCCGAGTGCGCCATGCCGCGGCGGTCCTGCGGGAGACACCGGACCAAGAGATGCCGGCCCGCTCGGACGTAGTCACCGACAATCCGTTGCCGACTCCACGGTTTTGGGGGACCCGCGTGGTCAAGGGGATTCCGCTCGCCGACTACGCGGCCTATCTGGACGAGCGGGCGACCTTTCTCGGCCAGTGGGGGCTGCGCCCGACTCGCGGCGCCGACAGCCCTGCCTACGAGGAGCTGGTTGAGGCGGAGGGGCGGCCCAGGCTGCGCGCTTGGCTGGACCGCTTGCACACCGACGGGCTGCTCGAAGCCGCGGTCGTCTACGGCTACTTCCCGTGCGTGAGCAAGGGTGACGACCTCATCGTCCTCAGCCGGGATGATGTCGCGGAGGATAGCGAGGGCCGGTCTGCCGAGGGGCAAAGCGAGCGGTTCCGCTTCACCTTCCCCAGACAGCGCCGCGATCGCCACCTATGCCTGTCGGACTTCTTCCGGTCGGCCGACTCCGGCGAGATCGACGTGGTCGCGTTCCAGCTCGTTACGGTCGGCTCGCGGATATCGGCGGCGACTGCGGAGCTGTTCGAGACAAACGCCTACCGTGACTACCTCGAACTGCACGGACTGTCGGTGCAGCTAACTGAGGCGCTTGCCGAGTATTGGCACGCGCGGGTCCGGGACGAGCTCGGCTTCGCCGCGGAGGACCCGGACGACATGGAAGAGGTGCTGAAGGTCGGCTACCGGGGCGCTCGCTACTCGTTCGGCTACCCGGCCTGCCCCAACCTCGAAGACCGGGCGAAGCTGGTCGAGCTGCTGCGGCCGGCTCGCATCGGGGTGACGCTCTCAGAGGAGTATCAGCTGCACCCCGAGCAGTCCACGGACGCGCTGATCGTCCACCACCCCGAGGCAAAGTACTTCAACGCATGAACGTGCCGTTCGCTCCAACCGCCGGTGAATGAATGTGCCGTTGGCTCGATAGGTTCGCGTCAAGGTGCCGTTCATCCCCGCCGGGTTCGAGTGAATGTGCCGTTCATGCGGTCGCCGTCGCAGGTGCGGAGGTTGGGTGCGCGCAACAGGGAATCTTGAAGCCGTCCTGTTCGACATGGACGGGCTGCTCGTCGACACCGAGCCGCAGTGGTTCGAGGTCGAGACCGAGGTGATGGCCAGGCTCGGCGGCGACTGGACGCCCGCCGACCAGGTGGCCATTCTCGGAGCCTCGTCCCACCGTGGTGCGACCTACATGCTCGAGAAGCTGGGCACTGCCGCCGCGGGTGTGACTGTCGACGACGTGGTCGCATGGCTGGACGAGGGGATTGTCCAGCATGTGCAGCGGCATGTGACCGTGTTGTCCGGGGCACGCGAACTCCTGGACGACCTGGGCCGCGCCAAGGTTTCGTGCGGGCTGGTCTCGTCTTCTGTACGGCCGATGGTCGATGCGGTTCTGGCGCACATCGGCACCGGCCACTTCGCGGTGACCGTGTCGGGCGACGACGTCTCCCGTACAAAACCCGACCCGGAGCCGTATCTCAAGGCGATCGCGTCACTTGGGGTTGAGCCGGAGCGCTGCGTTGTCCTCGAGGACTCGCCCAACGGGGTGGCCGCCGGGTTGGCGGCGGGATGCTATGTCGTTGCGGTGCCGCATGCTGCCACGATCCAGCCCGGCGAGCGGCTGACTGTAGTCGAGTCGCTGGCTGACCTCGACCCGGCTCAGCTAGCGGCCCTGGTGCGTTCCGGTTCTTGAGGTCCGACCGTACGTCGCGATTTGATCCACCAAGCGCGCGCAACCCTGACACCGCGCACTGCATTCCGGCCGCGGCGATCGGGTTTCCTGCGCTTGGCGGATCAATCCGACTGCCTCCGGGAAGGAGTACGTGGCTCACCCCGGTCAGCTCGATGCGATCGTCGATGCAGCCCGTTGAGGAGTATCGGGCCGGTCCGCTTGAGCGCTTGGGCCATACCCCCGCGGCGGGGGATTCCGGGGCCCTCGTTGCCCGGACTCGTGCTACTCGGTGGCGATCGCCTGGACGACATCGAGCCGGGCGGCCCGCCGGGCCGGCCCCATAGCGGCGAGCATGCCGATCAACGCGGCGACCGCCACGAAGAGGACGAGCTGCGCCCAGGGAACCGCCACCTT
>JBKOZJ010000011.1:0-6414 GCA_046725875.1 Actinomycetota bacterium | reverse complement strand
GCCGTACGCCCTCTGGATCAGAGGCGATCACCCGGCGCCCGATATCACAACCCTGCTGGTAATCGCCCCGGCAAACGCCGCACGAGCCGAGCTCGTTATCGACGGCCAGGTGCGCCCGGTTGATCTCGATCCGACCGGTGCGGCGGTCACCTCCCTACCACTCGACACACCGGCATCGGCCCGCGCCTACGACGCGGACGGCAAGCTCCTCGGGCAGACCCCTGTTCAACCGTCGAAAGCGGCCTACGGCCCTGGCCTCCCCGGCGAATCCCCCGCCACGCGCGTCGTGCCGTAGACAACGGCACGGCTAGAGGACTGCCTTGGCCACCCTGCCCACCTGGGGGACTACACCAGCACTCTCATGGCCGCTGATGGTGTGCGTTTGCGGAGGTCCCGCTACGAGAGGTATTGAGAACGCCTACCGTGGCGGATGCACGGTCGATACGACGACGGGAGGACGGGCCTATGTCACATGTACGACGCTTCGACCACGTCGGCCTCACGGTCGCAGATCTCGACGTCGTGACCGGCTTCTTCGTGGCGCTGGGCCTGGAGGTCGAGGGCAGGACGTTCGTCGAGGGCGAGTTCTTGGAGACGGTCTGCGGCATTCCCGACTCCCGCACCGAGATCGTCATGCTGAAGCTGCCCGACGATGGCACCCGCCTGGAGCTCTCGAGCTTCGTCCGACCCGACTCCGTGCCGGGCTCACCGGCCGCCATGGCCAACGAGCTGGGATTGCGCAACGTGGCCTTCGAGGTCAATGACCTGCAGGCGGCTGTCGATTGGGCAGCTACCGAGGGCTACGGACTCGTCGGTGGCATCGGCGAGTACGAGGGCGCTTGGCGGATGGCCTACGTCCGGGGGCCGGAAGGGATCATCGTCTCGCTGGCCGAGCGCATCGGCTGAGCCTCGCAACGCCCGCATCTGCCGTGGACAGCGCAGTTTGGCGAACGGGTTCTCGACCGGGAGGCGCTCGCTTAGATACTGCGATCGTGGATGAGTTGGATGACTACGCTGTTGACCTCGCGTCTTGCATACAGTCGGTGGTGGACGGCCTCAAGCGGGAGCTGCGTGGGAAGCCGGTGGATGTCGCCGAGCGGCGATTGATCCGAGCCTTCGGCGAACGTGACATCTTCGTGTCCAAGAGGTCGCTGCGTTGGCTTGTGCAACATGTTGCAGACCCGTGGTGGGTCCTGAAGCATCCGCGGCGAGCCGGGCGGCAATTTCAGAATGGACTCGCGAGCCGGACCTCGAGTCAGAGGCCGCGGAGGCGAGCAGCGTCTGGATGCGGCCGGGCGGTTTTAGCCGGCGCAACGGTGGTGGAGGTCGGCGCCCGCTTTGGCATCTCAAGACAGAGCGTGCATGCCTGAGTGGCCCGGTACTCTCTGACCTGCGGCTTTGATTGGAGCCGCCTCGGGGAGTCGAACCCCGGACCTACGCATTACGAGGACGCCGCTGCACCGCTCCAAGCGCGCTACCAGCACTCATGCCACATCCCAGCGCACTGATAGCACTCCACGATCCGGGCAAACGGTGTTCGTCATGCCAGCCGTCATGCCACACCGCCAGAGGGGCAGCGGACGCCCGGGTCCTTGGTAACCACGATGCCCAGTCCGTCGGCCAGGGCCTTGAACCGAGCGGTGTGCCACCGGTCCCGTCGGCTGGCGTCCTTGCTCTCTGTACGTGGGCGACCGCTGGCACGTGGACGGGACCTAGTGCGCCGCGAGGCGCCTTGCTGTATCCCCAGCTCCGCTGGGAGGAATTTGGAGGGAGGTTCCTGGGTCTGATGGCTGACCTGAGGCCGAAAGCCTAGAGGGGACAAGGGCATGCCAGGAAACCAGCGGCCGTGCCCAGGCGTAGGGGGCGGTGCGCTGAGGGACCCGCGTGATATGGCGAAAGCTGGATTGCCTGAAGCCTAATCTCCAGGAGACGCAACGTCCCGTCCACCGGAAAGACGCCTGAAACCGGTGCCACGCCCTGCGTCGGCCTGGTATGTCGGTCGGCGCAACCTCCGGGGCGTGGAGCGATGTCCAGCAAGGGCATTCAAGGAGATGAGTGGGCCGCCTACGTCACGCTGACACGTACGGCGAGGACGAACGTGGGATCGCCTACCGGGCGCGAGCCCCACGGCGACGGAGTTCCCGTAGTAGTCGCAGTAGTAACGACCTGCCGGGGAGGACGGGAAAGCCGTCCACAGGGCGAAGGGGAACAGGTGATCGGATACCGACAGCCGGGAGGTATGCGAAATGCCGAACGCCGAAACGGTGCTGGGTGTCCTCCGTGAACGCTAATTCACGGCATAGGTCACTGGAGAGCCGGATGCCCGGAAACGGGCCCGTCCGGTTCGGTGGGAGGCCGCACGGAAAAGGACCTGCTCACCAGGAACCTCGCCGTGCGGCCGACCCTGCCGTCAAAGTCGCCGGTGCGACGCGGACTGGGACTCGACGGCATCGGTGGGCGCCAGCGGTCGTAGCGGGGGGAAGCGCTTGCGTGACCCCCGGGCGGCATAGGCTCACCACCGATGGCTGAGCCGTTGGTCTGCTCGGCGAGGGGTTGCGGCGCGACCGCGTCGTACGCGGTGGTTTGGAACAACCCGAAGATCCACCCGCCGGAGCGGGAGAAGATCTGGCTGGCATGCGAGGAACACCGCCCGTCGCTGGCCGACTTCCTGGCCGCGCGCGGGTTCCTGCGCCGGGTGCAGCGGTTGTAGGGCAGGTCGCGTGATCGGCCGGAGCGAGCTGCGGACGCACGAGTCGGGCCGGCCCGAACGGCAGCATCTGCGCAGGCCGCGGAGTTATCCACGGACGACCAGGCCGGGAGGTTGAGGGCTGCCAGCACCTCCGGGCCCGAGGCGGTCGCCGCCGTGCCGGCTGTGCCGTTAGGCGTCTAGGGTGCGTGGTCATGGCAGAGATTGTGCTGCGCGTCCTGCTTACCGGCGGGGATCATATAGACGTCACATTCGACGAACCCACGAGCGACGCAGACGACGTCATTGAGCACATTGTTTCAACGCTCGCCCAGGATTCTGGTTTGCTTCGCACCCGACATGGCGACCGGCTCGTCGTACTGTACGGAAGGGGTGTCGCCGCCCTTGAGGTGTCGCCGCGTGGTCCAGTGCTGTGAGTCACATGGGCCCCGCGGAGATGGGAGTCAGCCGACGTCCCGGAACGGTCGGCTCCTCGCCCGAAGGCTACCTCCAGGCGCACCTCTCACCCGCAACCCGAATGGCCTTTGCGGCCTAGCCAGCATCGCTCGGATCGCTGAATGCAACAGACCCCCGCAGGTCCACGGAGCAAAACCGCGGAGCCGGCAAGCTCGTCGTACTGGTCCACCCATGGCGCATCAGGACCCCCCGGCGACCCATCGCCGGTGGGAGTATCCGACCCGGGCGAGACGGGCGGCCTCGGCTCGCTCGACGGCACGGCGGAAGGCCCGGCAGGGCCGGACTCCGACGCCGGCGGCGACGGGCGCCACCCGCTCGTGGCTTGGTCGAGAAACCGCAGTAGCTCAACCGGGAAGGGCAGCACCAGGTCGAGTTCTTCTCCGCGACCAGCCGCACGGCCTGCAGGATGTCGGTGGGCGGGGTGTCCTTGAGCCCCCCGACTCGCCTCATGAAGATCTCAAACCCCGTCCTCTTACGTCGCGGCGATGGGGAGGGCCGGTCCACCTGCAGGCGGACCGGCCCTCCCCATCGGGGGGTTGCTTAGCTGCGGCGAACGTCGACGATGTCGAGCACCTGTCGCTCGGTCTCGTTGAGCGGTGTGGCGCCGCTGTCGCTGAGCACCCGCCGGGTCGCTGGGCTGATGCGCCGCTCGAATGCCCGGTCGCATAGTTCCTTCGACTCCCAAACGTCGAAGTAGTGGAGCTTGCCGTCAGTCGTCTTGGATGCGACGTGCACGATCAGGCCCTTCATCGGCTCACTGCCGACCTTCGTGGCGATCTTGCCGTACACCTCTGCGCTGATCGGTGCGTCCTGGGTGAACACGTATGTCACGGACCCCGCCTCCTTTCATGTTGGCGGTCGATCCATATTCGCCCGAAATTATCTCGGATGAATACCTGTACACTAGGCCGAATGACGAAGGATGTCAACCGGCGTGCCTACCACTCGCCTCGGCGGGTCGCGGCGGCGGCCGCCACCCGGCAGGCGATTCTGACCGCGGCACCCTCGGAGTTCCTGCGCAACGGGTACACCGCAACGACCATCGCCGGGATCGCCCGAGCGGCCAACGTCGCCGTGGACACCGTGTATGCCTCGGTCGGCCGCAAGCCCGCGCTGTTCCGACAGCTGATCGAAACCTCGATCGCCGGCCAGGACCAGGCCGTGCCTGTGGGGGAAGGCGAGAGTGTCCGGCAGATCCGATCGATGGCCACGGCAAGCGACAAGATCGAGGTCTACGCCTCGACGATTGCGGCGATCCACCAACGGCTCGCTCCCCTGTTCCTCGCGCTACGCGAGGCGGCCACCGCCAACCCCGAACTCGGCGAGCTATGGGCCCAGGTCGCCGACCGTCGCGCCCGGAACATGCGCGAGCTCCGATCTCGCGGCCACCGGCGAGCTGCGCGCGGGGCTCACCCTCGACGAGGTCGCCGACGTCCTGTGGAGCATGAACGCCGCGGAATACTACATCCTGCTCGTCCACGACCGGGGCTGGACACCGCAACGGTTTGGGCAATGGCTCGCCGAGGCCTGGCGCAGGCTACTCGTCACCCCGAGCGGCCCGACGCCACCGGCGGACGCGACCCTTACCGATGAGCCCGCGAGCGGGACGATCAACGGTGAGGGCCCAGCACGAGACCCCGCACAACCCGGTCGCGCGGCCCCGGGAACGAATCCAACGCCGCCTGCCGCTCCTCCCGGCTCAGCACCCCAGCGAACGCTGACGCTGCCTGTCGCGTCCATCAGATGAGTACCGCCGCGCTGCGTTCGCCAATCATCGGATTGAAGCCCACAGCCACAGGCGGCGTGAGAGAGTGAGCCGGGCCTGATTCAGTAACCTCCGCCGCCATCGCCTGCCGTCAAGATGAGCGCCACAACGACGGCCACCACGACGAAAGCGACGACAATCCAGATGGTCCGATTGCGAGCAGTTCGAGAGACCATGTCGATCACCTCCAAGACCCCGCTACCCGCCCCTGTCACGGCCATGCGGGCGGCCAGCTGATCGCAGTAGATGGGGGCGGTCCGGTCATCCAAGCTCGGACGTAGAGCCATGCCACCTGCCGCCTATTGTGACAAGATCAGCCGCATCGAGACCTGCCAGGCGAACCTGAACGGCGCGCCGAACCACGGGTGAGGGGGCCGAGCGCATGGCATCGCACAAGGCGGTCGTGGAGGCCTACATCGAGGCTTCCGACGCACCGACCACGAGGCGATCCTGGCCTGCCTGGCCGACGACGTCGTGTGGGTGCTACACGACTACACGACGCTGCACGGCAAGGAGGCGTTCGACGCCGAGATCGAGAACGACGCCGACGTCGGCAGCCCGACGCTGAACCTCGACCGGCTGATCGAGGAGGGCACACCGTGGTCGCCGTCGGCACCGGGGAGATGACCCTCAAAGAGGCCGGTCGGGTTGCCTTCGTCTTCTATACACCTTCACCGGCGACAAGATCGGCTGCCTAGAAACCTTCCACATCAACGTCGGCACCCCCGCCGACACCATCTACAGCGCCCCCGGCTCCTAGCCGTGCTGGGCAGGGTCCGGTTCGGGAACGCGGTTCGTCATGCCAGCGTCATGCCACAGCTCCGCCATTCGCATCGCGCACAAGGCGCCGGCCTCCGGCCCGAGTGCGACATCTGCTGACCCACACCTCCGGAATCCCTCACGGCTCCCGCCGACCCAAAGTTTGCCGGCAAGGCGGTGCGCGGCAACCGGAGACCGCAACCTGCGGCAGGACCGCACACCAGGAGCGGCATGAGCGCGTGTTCCGCCGGGCACGCGATAACCGGCACTACCGAGCGTCGGCAGCGGACTGATCGCGAGATCGAGAACGGCACACCTAGGTGTGCTGAGCCTCGTCCAGCGGAGGGTTGCTGCGGGTGATCCCCTTCCCGAAGTTGACTCGGCGCCCCGATGCCACTGATCAGGTGCAGACCATCCTGTCGACTTCAGAAATGAATGGGAACCTGGTCGCCGAGCGTTTACCTCGTTTCAGTGAACCTTGATACGAACCCGCACGTAGTCCCCAATACGGGGCGGGAAGGTCCCGCTTCGACACAAGGGAGGTTCAGCATGCGGCTGAACAGAGTCACAGTGAGGATCGGAGCCTTCCTCGTCACCGGGGGCCTGTTCGTTGCCCTCACGGCCGGCACCGCGCTCGCGCAGGGGAGCCCGAACGGCGCTTCGACTCAAAGGCCCGTCTTCTACGAGGGGCAGCAAGTCACCGTCAACATGTTCGAGGTGGCGGCGT
>JBKOZJ010000010.1:0-8758 GCA_046725875.1 Actinomycetota bacterium | reverse complement strand
GGCCGGAGGTGGCGCGGTTGCTGCCGCGGCTGGCCGGTGGCGAGCAGGAGGCGGCCGGCCCGGTGGAGGGGTGGCGGTATGAGCGGCTGTTCGCAGGGGTGGCCGAGCTGCTCGATGGGGTAGCGCGACACGCTGCCCTTGGGCTGTTGATCGAGGATTTGCACTGGGCGGACAACGCAACGTTGGACTTCCTGACCTACCTAACGCGGGCAGGTCGCGGTGGCCCGGTGACTGTCGTTGTGACCTGCCGCACCGATGAGATGCAACTGGACGCCGGGGTGGCCGACTGGCTGACCCATGTGCGTCGGCGGGATGCGGGGGTGGAGGAGATCCGGCTCCGGCCGCTTTCTCGTGCTGAGGTGGCCGAACAGATCACTGCGCTCGCCGCGGGACTGCAGCCGGCCGGATTGGTGGACCAGGTGTATGCCCGGGCCGAGGGGAATCCGTTCTTCACCGAGCAGCTGGTGGCCGCCGCGGTCACCGACTCGGGGCGGCTGGTACAGCCGGGGGTGCTGCCCGCCCGGTTGGCGGAGCTGCTGGTCGCCCGGGCGGGCGGATGTGGTGCTGATGCGCAGGCGGTACTGGGCGTGCTGGCGGTGGCGGGAAGGCCGTTGAGCGAGCGGTTCCTTGGCGAGGTCACCGGTCTGGACCCGGACGCTGTTCGGGCCGCGGTGCGCGAGTTGACAGCGGCCCGGTTGCTTGCCGACCCCGCAAACGAAGGACATCGGCCCCGGCATGCGCTACTCGGCGAGGCGGTGACCACCGAGTTGCTGCCCGGCGAGTGCGTTTCCCTCCACGAACGCCTTGCGGCATCGCTCGAGGCCACCGGGGACGAGACGCTGGCGGCGGAGGTGGCCGGCCACTGGGCCGCGGCGGGTCGCACCGATGAGGAGTTGCGGGCTCGACTTGCGGCGGCCAGGGCCGCCGAGCAGGTGTCCGTCTACGCCGACGCGGCAGCCCATTGGCTGCGGGCGATCGAGCTGTGGCAGGCCGGACCGGACGTGGACTTGGGTGGCGTGGTCGACCTGCCGCACCTGTACCTCCGAGCGGTGGACGCCCTTGAGGCGTCCGGCACGCGGCAGCGGGCCGGAGCTGTCGCGGAGGAGGCGTTTCGCCGATTCAGCGACCACCCAGATCCTGTAACTGCCGCAGTTATCCATCTTCGCGCCGCGCCGTACCGGGGGATCGACTCGACGTCCGACGAGATCCCGCTGAGAACCGCCGTGCTGCGATTGTTCAAGGGTGCACTTGAGGTCGCCGAGGCGGCCGGCGCGACGACGCTGATGCCGCAGATCTTTTCTCTGCTCGCGTACGAGTCGTTTCGTCGTGGCGCGGTCGAGGAGGGATTCCGGTTGCTGGCGCAGGGAGCGAGCGAGCCTGGAGCTTCCGAGGATCCCTGGGCAGTTTTCTGGCTCGCCGGCATGGAGAGCGATGGGTTGTTGAAGGTGGGAAGGCTGGAGGCCGCGACACGGGTGGGGCTGCGCGCTTTCGACGCCCTCCGGCAGCTGGGCTTTGGAGGAAGTGTTGGTGCCGCGGCGGTTCTCGCCAATGCGGTCGAGGGCCTGCTGGGTCGCGGCCTTACTGCCGAGGCCGCTTCGCTGATCGACCCGCGCACCACCGGGCCGTGCGACCGGGACCATTGGGTGCTGCACGAGACTCGCGCCGAGATCGACCTGCTGCGCGGCGATGTCGATGCGGCCGCACAGCGCATCCACGAGGTCCAGACTGATCCGCACCTCGAGTTCATCCGCGAGCTCGGGCAACGTACCGCGGAGGTCGAGTGGTGGGCGGGACGGCCCGAGGAGGCGCTCGCTGAGGTCCAGCGGGTGCTCGACCCGCTGCGAGAGACCAACGAGGTGATCTTCTGCGGCTGGCTGCTCGCGGTGGGTATGCGCGCCTGCGCGGACCTGACCGAACGGGCCCGAGCCCGCCGCGACGGCGACGCAGTCCGGCAAGCGCTAGTCGCTGCTGACAACCTGGCCGATTGGGTGAGGCGGGAACGCCACGTGCCGTTCACCGACCATCCGTTCGCGGCCACCATCCCAGCCGAGCGCGCCACCTGGGATGCCGAACGCAGCCGCGCCGCGGCAACGAGCGACCCCGAGAAGTGGAACGTGGCCGCGAACCGTTGGGAGTCCTTGGATTACCGGCACCGAGCCGGATACGCGCGCTGGCGGCAGGCCGACGCGCTGCTGGCCACGCCGCACGGCAGCCGGGGAGCCGCGGCGACCGTACTGTCGACGGCGGCGGATCTCGCAGCCGAGCATGTGCCGCTGGCGAGGGCGATCGAAGACCTCGCCCGCCGCGCCGCATCGACCTGAGCGCCCAGCCAGGTGGTGGAGGAGGGGGAGCCAACGGCCACACGTCCGTTTGGGTTGACCGATCGGGAGTTGGACGTGCTGCGGCTGCTTGGTCAGGGCAAGACCAACCCGGATATAGCGGCCGCGTTGTTCATCAGATCTGCGGCACACCCATGCCAGCCTGCTGCTCGCCGCGGGGTGCCAGTGACGGAGGTCGCCAGGCTCGGCCACACCAAGCCGACGATCACCCTCAGCGTGTATGCGCACGTCATCCCGTCGATGAGCCAGTCGGCGAGCCGGTGGTCCGAACTCCTGAGCGAAGCTGCGCGCTGACCCGTTGTGGACACAGTGTGGGCGCGGGTGCGGACGATTCGGGCAATCAGGAAGGCCTGTGGTGGCTGCGATGCTGGTCAGGGGCCTGGCCCGGGGGTGCGCGAGGGGGGAGTTGAACCCCCACGTCCTTGCGGACACACGGACCTGAACCGTGCGCGTCTGCCTATTCCGCCACTCGCGCAAGCCGCCCAAGGCTAACACGCAGACCACCGCCGCGGCCTGGGCTATTCGATCTCGGTGGTTGGTGCGAAAGCCGTTTGGATCAATCAGTGTGCGCCAGCCCTGATTCTGGACAGACTAGAGATCAAACGGTGTGCCGGGACCAGGACAGAATCGGCCGATCCGTCAAGGTTGCTGCACACTGGCTGATCCCCTCGTGGCGAGAATGTCAGGGTCCACGCACAACGTCTGATCGCCAACGGTGCTCCGGCTCGGATACGCCTGCCGGCCACCGCGCTCGCCACGCGCGCGGCATACGCCCAGGCAGGATCAACGCACCGCGGCAACCGGGGGTTCGCCACGGCAGCATCTAGGATCGGGCGGGTAACTGGACCTGATCCGTAACGAGGGCGTTGGCAGCGATGCCCGGCGCCAGGGCATGCTCGGTACTGACCGGAGCCGTGGCCAGCGCGGCTTGCGTGACGCGGAGCGGGCAGCGCCATGCCCGTGGCGCCGGCCCGGTAGCGCTGCGTGCCGGCGCCCGGCGGGAGCGGGCGGCGCAACGTGCCGCCGCCGGACCACGTTGCGTTAGGTAGAAAGATATGGCAGTTGAACTGGCCGGACCGACCGCAGTGGTCGAGGATGGCCAGCTAGAAAGGCGCTGAGCAACGCGCTGGCGTCGGGAAAGGAGGTGGCCGTGGGAGTTCTCGACCGGTTCGAGCGCCGTCTCGAGGGGCTCGTCAGTGGCGCCTTCGCCCGTGCATTCAAGTCGGAGGTACAGCCGATCGAAGTCGCCGGCGCGCTCCAGCGGGAGTGCGACGATCGCGCTGCGATCGTGAGCCGGGGCCGGACGATGGTGCCCAACGACTTCGTCGTGGAGCTCGGACCCCATGACCACGAACGCCTAGCTCCCTACCGGGATGCACTGGCTTCCGAGTTCGCCGGAGTCGTCCAGGAATATTCGGCGGAGCAGCACTATCAGTTCGTCGGACCGGTCGAGGTTCACATCGACCGCGCCGACGACCTCGACACCGGCATGTTCCGGGTGAAGAGCAGGGTGGTGCCCGGCGTGATGCCCATGTCCGAGCCCGCTCCGATACGCCAGCCCACCGCATGGCTGGAGATCAATGGCCAGCCACACGCGCTCACCAAGCCGGTCGTTGTGATCGGCCGAGGTACGGACGTCGACCTGCGAATAGAGGATCCAGGCGTGTCACGGCGTCATTCCGAGATCCGTTCCGGGTTCACCACCACCATCACGGACCTGGACTCAACCAACGGCACCTTGCTTAACGGCGAGCTGATCTCGCAGGCGCAGCTCGAGAACGGCGACCAGATCATGCTCGGAAACACGATCCTGATCTACCGGCGCGAGGCCGGCTGACACTAAGGTGTCGGCACCTTATGTCTGAGCTCACCCTCACCGTGATCCGGCTCGGCTTCCTGGCCGTGCTGTGGCTGTTCGTCCTCACCGCCATCTCGGTAATGCGTTCCGACATTTTCGGAGCTCGGACGCTGGCCCGACCGGCTGCGCGCAAGTCGGCGCCAGCGCGGACCCGCGGGCGGCCGCCGCGGCCGGCCAAACCAAAGCGGGGTGTCCCCGCGCGGGTCGTTGTGACCGGTGGCTCACTGGCCGGAACTGCGGTGCCGCTCACTGACTCGCCGATCACAATCGGCCGGGCCGCCGACGCCACGATCGTGCTTGACGACGACTACGCGTCCGGCCACCATGCCCGGATCTATCCTCGCGACGGGATGTGGTTGGTCGAGGACCTTGGCTCGACCAACGGGACCTATCTGGATCGGCGCAAAGTGGACGGCCCGACGCCGGTCCAGATGGGCATCCCGATCAGAATCGGCAAGACCGTTCTCGAGCTTCGGAAGTAGGCCGCATGGCGCTTACTCTGCGGTACGCCGCCCGAACCGACGTCGGTCTGCTTCGGGAGGGCAACGAGGACTCCGGGTATGCAGGGCCCCGACTCCTGGCCCTGGCCGACGGGATGGGCGGCCAGGCCTACGGTGAGGTGGCCAGCTCCACCGTCATCGCGGCGCTCGCCCATCTAGATGAGGACGTCCCGGGCGCGGACTTGCTGGACACGCTCGCCGCAGCGGTGGAAGACGCGAACGAACAGCTGCGGGCGATGATCGATGCGGACTCGCAGCTCGACACGATGGGCACGACGCTGACCGTGCTCTATTTCTCAAACGGCCGGGTCGGCGTGGTGCACATTGGCGACTCCCGGGCGTACATGCTGCGCGACGGCGAGCTCAGCCAGATCACCCGGGATCACACCTTCGTACAGACTCTGGTCGACGAGGGTCGGATTACGGCTGAGCAAGCGACCCACCACCCGCACCGGTCGCTGATCATGCGCGCACTCGACGGGCGGGGCGATCGAGTGGAGCTCGACCTGTCAGTGCGCGAGGCACGCCCAGGCGACCGCTATCTCGTATGCAGTGACGGCCTGACAGATGTCGTCAGCCACGAGACCATCGCCCGCACTCTTGCGGAGGCGCCCGGCCCGGGCGAGGCGGCGGACGAGCTGGTCGGGCTTGCCCTGCGCGCCGGCGGCCCGGACAACGTCACATGCCTGGTCGCCGACGTGGCGGCGGGCAACGGTCAGCCGGGACTGACCGCACCGCAAGTTGTCGGAGCGGCTGCCGATCGGGCAACGATCCCCCGAGCGATCCCGGACACACCGGCGGGTCGCGCGGCGGCTCTTGCGGAGCCCGGCGAGGGGGTCGATGGCGATGATGAGACCGACCCCTCCCGGCAGGGCGGCGATGGCTCCGCTTCCATGGCCGCGATGCGACGCCGGCGCGGCTACTGGCTGCGCCGGACGGCGCTGGCTGGTTTCGTCCTCGTCGTGATCGGCGCGATCAGCTGGGGTGGCTACGCCTGGTCGCAGCGGCAGTACTACGTTGGCGCATCTGAAGGCCGGGTCGCGATCTACCGGGGCCTGTCCCAACCGGTAGTCGGCATCCACCTGTCGAAGGTGTACGAACGGCCGAACGTGGCGCTCACCGACCTGCCGAACTTCGACCGCAGCGAGGTTGAGCAGACCATCGAGGCAAAGGACCTCGACCACGCGAGGAAGATAGTGCAAGACCTGCAGTCGGCCGCCGCCGAGTGCCAGGCGGCCCGGGCTGCGGCGCCGGTGACCCCAACATCGAGTCCAAGTCCGCGGGACACCACTCCGGGGGCCAGCGGCACACCATCGTCCAGCGCCGGCCCAACCACCGCCTCCGCGGCGGGCGGCACGCCGTCCGGGGCGGCTACGCAGACGCCATCACCGAGCCAAGTGGCGGGAACTGCCAGTTCCGCCGGCGCAACCCCGACCGCCTCCTCGACCGTGTCACCGTCGGGCGCTGCGACCAGCACACCGACCCAGGTGCCGTCGCCGAGCAGCGGCGCCTCGGACGAATGCGACGGGCCGACGGAGTGACGAGGGACCGTCGTTGACTACTGCGACACCGGCTGTCGAGACGCGGCGCGGCGTGGAGGCGGGATTGCTCGTCTTCGCGATCGTGCTGGCCATGGCCGCCTATGCTGCGGTCGGCCTCGGGGTCGACGGCACCCTCCCGCCCGACCTCGTGGCCTACGGGGCTGGACTCGGGGCGATGGTCCTCATCGCCCACCTCGTTGTCCGGAAGTTCGCGCCGTACGCGGATCCCCTGCTCCTCCCGACGGTCACCGCTCTGAACGGGCTCGGTCTCGTCCTCATCCACCGACTTGACCTCGCCGAGGCCGAGCGGGCCGCGCGGAACGGGCGGCCCGCGCCGTCGGAGGACGTACGGCTGCAGCTGGCATGGACCGCAATCGGGATCCTCCTGTTCGTACTCGTCCTGGTTGTGGTCCGAAACCACCGGTCACTCGGGCGGTATGCGTACACCGCGATGTTCGTCGGCATCGGGTTGCTCGCCCTACCCGCACTGCTGCCGGCGCGCATCTCCGAGGTGAACGGCGCACGGATCTGGATCCGCGCCTTCGGCTTCTCGATCCAGCCGGGCGAGTTCGCGAAGCTGCTGCTCATCATCTTCTTCGCTGGTTACCTGATGGCGAAGCGGGACGTGCTCGCCCTGGCGAGCCGGCGCGTGCTCGGTATCGACCTGCCGCGCGGCCGTGACCTCGGCCCGATCCTCGTTGCCTGGGCGGTCAGCCTGCTGATTCTGATCCGGGAGCGCGACCTGGGTACGTCGCTGCTGTTCTTCGGCGTCTTCGTGATCCTGCTCTACATCGCCACTGAACGGCTGTCCTGGCTCTTGTTCGGGTTCCTCCTCTTCGCGACCGGTGCGCTGGGGTCGTACGCCTTCTTCGGGCACGTCGCCCGGCGGGTGGACATCTGGCTGGACCCCTGGCCGTACTATCACCGGATCGGTGGCAGCGGTCAGCTGCTTGAGGGCCTCTTCGGGCTGGCCACTGGCGGGATCCTCGGTACGGGGCTCGGGCAGGGCCGGCCGGAACGCGTTCCGTACGCGAAGACGGACTTCATCGTGGCCACGATCGGGGAGGAACTCGGCCTGACCGGCGTGATGGCCGTACTCATCCTGTTCGCGATCCTGGTCGAGCGCGGCCTGCGCACTGCCTTGGCTGTCCGCGATCCGTTCGGCAAGCTGCTCGCCGCCGGCCTCGCAATGTCGCTGGCCCTACAGCTTTTCGTGGTCATCGGCGGGGTGACGCGGCTGGTCCCGCTCACCGGCCTGACCACGCCGTTCCTGTCGTATGGTGGCTCGTCCCTGGTTGCCAACTGGGCGCTCGTCGCGCTGCTGCTGCGCATCAGCAACGCGGCTCGGGCGCCGGCACCGCCGCCCGTACCTGCCGTCATGGAGGCTCCGACCCAGGTGATGAAGGCATGAACAAGCCATTGCGCCGCGTCGCCGCCGCCTGCCTGCTGCTGTTCCTGCTCCTGCTGGCAAACGTCAACTATCTGCAGGTGGTAAAGGCCGACGAGTACAAGGACAACCCCCTGAACCGGCGGTCGCTGCTTGACGAGTATTCCCGGGCGCGCGGGCCGATCCTGGTGGCGAATCGCCCGATCGCCACGTCGAAGGAGACCAGCGGGGAGCTGAAGTTCCTGCGGGTCTACCCCGACGGCCCGATGTATGCGCCCGCCACCGGCTTCTACTCGCCGATCTTCGGCCGGTCCGGGATAGAGCGCCAGGAGAACTCCTACCTTGCCGGAACCGCCGACGAGTTCTTCGTACGCCGGCTCATCGACCTCGTGACTCAAAAGTCGCCCGAAGGCGGCAGCGTCTCTCTCACACTCGACCCGCGCGCGCAGCAGGCGGCCTGGGGTGCGATGCAGGGCAAGCGCGGTGCGGTGGTCGCACTCGACCCGAGCACGGGCGCGATTCTCGCGCTGGTCTCCTCACCGTCGTTCGACCCGAACCGCCTCTCCACGCACGATGTCGAGGAGGCAAACGACGCATATCGCAGGCTGAACGACGACCCGGACAAGCCGATGCTCAATCGGCCCCTCGCGGAGCTCTATCCGCCCGGCTCCACTTTCAAGATCATAACCTCGGCTGCTGCGCTCAGCGATCCGTCACGCCGCTGGAAGCCCGACACGGACGTGGCGGCCCCCGCAACGCTCGACTTGCCGCAGACCACGCATGACCTTCCCAACTACGACGGCCAGCCGTGCGGTCCTGGCGACAAGACGACGATCGCCAACGCGCTGCGGATCTCCTGCAACACGGCCTTCGCCGGGCTCGGCCTCGAGCTGGGCGGCGACAAGTTGCGCAGCCAGGCGGAGAAGTTCGGCTTCGGCGCCGACCTCGACGTGCCGATGCAGGCCGCGACCAGCCGCTTCCCGGCCAACCCCGACAAGCCGCAGACGGCCCAGTCGGCGATCGGACAGTTCGACGTAGCGGTGACACCGCTGCAGATGGCAATGGTCGCCGCCGGGGTCGCAAACAATGGCGTCGTGATGCGCCCCTACCTGGTCGACGAGATCCGCGCCCCG
>JBKOZJ010000009.1:0-58684 GCA_046725875.1 Actinomycetota bacterium | reverse complement strand
CCGCATCGTCAGCAGGATCAGGGCGAACCCGAAGAACGTCAGTGCGTCAAGCGCATACAGAACCTGGAAGGTCCGCACCCGGTCCACGCTCACGATGGCGGATGAGATCAACCCGCCCACGCCGATGCCGAGGTTCAGAAGCGCGAACTGGATGCCGAAGGCTCGCTGCCGCTGCACCGCCGGCACCATCGAGGCGAGCATCGCCGACGTCGGCGACCAGAGGCCGGCGCCGCCGACGGCCATGACCGTCGCCGCGACGAACGCCTGCCACGGCCGCTCGACAAACGCGAGCCCGAAGGTCCCCAGACCCATGACTGTCACGCCGCCGGCGAGGACCCGCCGCGGGCCGATCCGATCGACCAACGAGCCGGCTGGCGCCGCCAGCGCGAGACCCAGGGCCGCCTGCCACGCAAGCGCTGCCCCCACGGTGGCCGTCGCGATGCCTCGCGCGTTGTGCAGGTAAACCATCAGGAACGGGAGGACCAGGCCGTTCCCGAGCGCCGAGAGCGCGACTCCCAGCAGGAAACGCCTCGTGAGCGCCGACAAGCGAAACGGCGCATCGGCACCGGCTACCTGGGCCGCACTGCCGACATCCGTTACACCGTCACCCGGCGAAAGGCTTCCGGCGGAGATGACCGCGCTCCCACCGGGCGTCCGGTCGTCGGCATCCGACGAGCTCGCGTCGGTGTTCGTCGTGCTGGTCGAGGACACGCTCCGACCCTCGCAGATCACACCGACAGATCGCGACCGACTTTCGTACCGTGTCGACTCCGACTCAACACCTACGGCCGCTTTGGCGCTGGTACGCGGTTCCGCTCGGCCTCGCTTTGCGTCAGACCTTGGGGCGATGCGCCGAGCGGACGCCGGGGCCGATCAGCTTCCGGTAGACCGCGTCCATGTCGGCTGGGGTGTATGGCAGGTCGTCCCGACCCACCACCCGGTGAGTCCGACCAAAGCGCTGGCGGCGAACTCCACCACCGCACGTCGACCGGCCGACATCCGCCGGCCGCCGGCGTCAAGATCCTGTGCAAGCCGATCATCAGCAGGCAAGACTGCGGAGCGACCTCGTGCTACGACACCGCGTCGGGCTTGCCGGAGGAGGGCATCCCAGCGGCGAGGATCTCACGCACCTCGTCGTCGGTCGTCTGAGAGAAGTCCGCGTAGAACTGGCCCACACCACCGAACAGACGCGGTGTCAACGGGCAGACCACCTCTACCCCGGCCTCCCTGAACCGCTCCACGGTGTCCGGCGGCGCCACCGGGACAGCCACCACCAGCCGAGCCGGTCCTGACGCGCGCACGGCCTCGACCGCGGCCCGCATCGATGCGCCGGTTGCGAGCCCGTCATCGACCAGCACGACCGTCCGTCCGGTGATCTTGGGAGGCGGCCGGTCGCCCCGGTAGGCGCGCTCCCGCCGCTCCAGCTCGGCCTGCTCGCGAGCGGTCACCACATCGATGGTGTCTGGACTGATACCGAGCTCCGCGACGACGTCCTCGTTGAGTACCCGTACACCACCAGTCGCGATGGCACCCATCGCGAGCTCTTCGTGCCGGGGCACGCCCAGCTTGCGTACGACGAAGGCATCTGCTGTAACGCCGAGCACCTTGGCGACTTCCGCCGCCACCACGACGCCGCCACGCGGGAGGCCGAGCATGACGGCTTCGCCGGTGTCGATCCCCGCCTTCAACAGATGCTGGGCGAGCACCCGTCCGGCCTCCGCCCGGTCGGCGTAGCCGTTCACGATCCCACCGTATTGCGTCACGACTCGCCAGTAACGTCAAGCCGTGGCAATGCGTACCCGCGTCGAACCGACAGTGGCCGCGGCCCTCGAGGCCGGGCGCCCTGTCGTGGCCCTGGAGAGCACGCTCATCAGCCATGGCCTGCCCAAGCCCGACAACCTGTGGATCGCCACCGAGATCGAGGAGGTCGTCCGGACGAACGGCGCGGTACCGGCCACCATCGCGATACTCGACGGCATAGTAAGGATCGGGCTCGACGCGAAAGCGCTGGCCAGGATCGCCGGCGTGGACTCGGCCCGCAGCGTCGCAAAGGTGAGCGTACGCGATCTCGGCGCCGCGCTCGCCACTCGAGCGGCCGGAGCGACAACGGTCGCCTCGACCGCCTGTCTGGCCCACCGATCGGGCATTCAAGTCTTCGCGACCGGTGGGCTCGGCGGTGTGCACCGGGCGGCCGCCGAGACCTGGGACGAGTCGGCCGACCTATACACGCTCGCCGAGACCCCGATAACAGTCGTGTGCGCCGGCGTGAAGTCCGTTCTCGATGTGGCCGCGACGCTGGAACGCCTGGAGTCGTTGTCGGTCAGCCTGGTCGGCTTCCGAAGCGCTCGATTCCCCGGCTTCTACTTGACCGACTCGGGCCACCCGGTTCCCTGGACTGCGGAATCGCCGGCTGAGATCGCCGGGATCGTCCGGGCCCGGCGTGACATCGGAGTACGGCAGGCGCTCGTGGTCGCCAACCCGCTCCCTGAGGCCGAGCAGCTCGACCGGGCGCTTCATGATCGGGTGCTCACCGCCGGGCTTACGGCCGCCGGTAACGCAGGCGTCACCGGGAAGGACGTCACGCCATTCCTGCTCGCCTACTTCCACGAGCACACGAACGGTGCCAGCCTCGCCACGAACGCGCGGCTCGTGCTGAACAATGCCGCTCTCGCCGCGCAGATCGCCGTCGCCGTATCGCAGCATCCATGAGCGGAGGTGTCGAAGCGGTCCCGCCACGGGTCCTCGCGATGGGCGACCTGATGGTCGACGTGACTGTGCTGATGTCGGCGGATCTGGTCCGCGGGACCGACACGCCGGCGCGGATCCGCACCGGACGGGGCGGCTCGGCGGCGAACGTCGCGGCCTGGCTCGCCGCGTCGGGCACTCCGGCCGCGTTCCTCGGCCGGGTCGGGACGGATCCATTGGGGCGAGCCGCGGTCGAGGAGCTACGGGCGGGCGGCGTAAGGATGTACGGCGACGCCGACCCGGATCTGCCAACTGGTACCTGCATCGTTCTCGTACATCCTGATGGGGACCGGTCGATGCTGCCCGATCCCGGAGCGAACGCAGCCCTACGTCCAGAGCATGTCGACGTGGAGGCCTTCGACTGGGCGACGCATCTGCACCTTTCCGCGTACACGCTCTTCGACCCGCAACGGCGGGCCGCGGGACTCGAGGCACTCGCCCGGGCCCGGGCGGCCGGCCTGTCCGTCTCCGTCGATGCCGCCTCTGCCGGCCCGCTCGAGGCCGCGGGTGCGGAACACTTTCTCGAGTGGACGGCAGGCGCTGATCTCGTGCTAGCCAACGAGGCCGAGGCTCGGGTCCTCGCGCCAGCCGTAGGCGCGTCGATACACGGCGTTGCGCCGCGGCCGGACCAGCCGCCGGACCGGGCCGTGGCGCTGGCGCTAGCCGGTCTCTACCACGAGGTGGTCGTGAAGCTCGGTGCCCGGGGAGCGATCTGGGCGGCCCGCGGCCGAGATTCTGTCCGCGTCGAGGGACCAGTTGTCGAGGTAGTTGACACCACCGGCGCCGGCGACGCATTCGCCGCGGGGTTTCTCGCCGCCTCGCTGGCGGACGCGAAGCCGAAGATCGCATTGGACGCCGGCATTGCGCTCGCCGGCCGTGCAATCGCCCAGGTAGGCGCCCGCCCACCGCAATAGACCGGTATTCGTGATCCCGACCGACGCGTCCTCCACAAGCTGCCGCGTCGCAGCCCGATCGGGTCGGGGCCGCGGGCTAGTGTGAGCGGCGTCTGGAAGGTCGTGGGCCAGGAAAATCCCTGGTCTCGGGAACTTTGGAGCGCGCGATGGCTCGTCGAACCGCGACCCCGCCACCCGAGGACTTCGAGGAGCGGATCCTCGAGACCGATGTCTCCTCAGAGATGCGCGGGTCCTTCCTCGAGTACGCGTATTCGGTCATCTACTCCAGGGCTCTGCCGGACGCCCGGGACGGGCTCAAGCCAGTACACCGGCGGATCCTCTACCAGATGGACGCCATGGGCCTGCGCCCCGACCGCGGCCACGTGAAGTCCGCACGCGTCGTCGGCGACGTCATGGGAAAGCTGCATCCGCACGGCGACGGCGCGATCTACGATGCGTTGGTCCGCATGGCTCAGCCGTTCTCCATGCGTTTGCCCCTTATTGATGGACATGGGAACTTTGGGAATTTGGACGATGGACCGGCTGCCTACCGTTACACCGAGTGCCGGATGTCCGAGGCGGCCGTCGCGATGGTCGAGAGCCTCGACGAAGAGGTCATCGACTTCGGTCCGAACTACGACGGCCGCGAGCTTGAGCCGTTCGTGCTGCCGGCCGCCTTCCCGAACTTGCTGGTCAACGGCGCGTCCGGCATCGCCGTTGGGATGGCGACGAACATGCCACCGCACAACCTCGGCGAGGTGGTCTCCGCGTGCCGCCACCTCGTCGAGAGCCCGCAAGCGACCCTCGACGACTTGATGCGCTTCGTGCCCGGTCCGGACCTGCCTACCGGCGGGAAGATCGTCGGCCTCGATGGCGTCCGGGAGGCGTACGAGAACGGACGCGGCTCCTTCCGCACCCGGGCCAGCGCGCGCATCGAGAACGTGACGGCGCGGCGCAAGGCGATCGTGGTCACCGAGCTCCCCTACGGGGTCGGACCGGAGCGCGTGATGGCCCGCATCCAGGAGCTCGTCCAGGCCAGGAAGCTCGCGGGAATCGCCGCCCTGACGGACCTCACGGACCGAGAGCACGGGCTGCGCTTGGTCATCGAGGTAAAGGGTGGCTTCAACCCCGAGGCCTTGCTCGAACAGCTTTATCGGCTCACTCCGATGGAGGAGTCGTTCGGGATCAACAACGTCGCGCTGGTCGACGGGCAGCCGCTCACGCTGGGGCTGAAGGAGCTGCTGCAGGTCTATCTCGATCACCGGTTCGAGGTCGTGCGCCGCCGCTGCGTCTTCCGCAGACGGAAGGCCGAGGAACGCAAGCACATTGTCGAGGGCCTACTCATCGCGCTGGACAACATCGACGAGGTGATCCAGGTCATCCGGTCCAGCCGGGACACCGGGGAGGCCCGCGGCCGGCTGATCGCGGTGTTCGACCTCACCGAGGTTCAGGCGCAGCACATCCTCGACATGCCGCTGCGCCGGCTGACCTCGCTCGAGGTGACAAGGCTGCGTGAGGAGCTGACCGGGCTCGAACGCACGATCGCCGAGCTGACTGCCATCCTCGAGTCGGAGGAGCTGCTGCGGCAGGTTGTGGCCGACGAGCTCGCCGAGGCCGCGGCGCGCTTCAGTACGCCGCGACGAACGATCCTGCTCGAGTCCGCGCCGGTGCCGGCGTCAGCTGCGGCCGGCATGCCGTTGGAGGTCGCCGACGAGCCGTGCTGGGTGCTGCTGTCCTCGACCGGGCTCCTCGCGCGGACCACCTCGGCCGAGCCGCTCCCCAGCGGCGGGCGGCGCGCGAAGCATGACGTGATCGTCTCCGTGGTGCGGACGACCGCGCGCGGCGAGATCGGCGCCGTGACGTCGGCGGGCCGGATAGTACGGCTACCGGTCCTGGACATGCCGGCCCTCCCGCCGACTGCGGACGCGCCGAATCTCGCCGGCGGCGCACCGCTCGGCGAGTTCCTCGCCCTCGGCAAGGGCGAGCGCGTGCTTTGCCTCGTGTCGCTTGACTCGGATTCGACTGGGCTCGCCGTCGGCACATCGAGCGGAATCGTGAAGCGGGTCGTGCCGGACTACCCACAGAACCGGGACTCCTGGGAGATCATCGGTCTGCGCGAAGGTGACGAGCTTGCTGGCGCGGTTGAGCTCGCATCTGGCGAAAAGGATCTGGTCTTCGTGACCAGCGATGCGCAACTGCTGCGCTACCCCGCGGCACAAGTGCGGCCGCAGGGACGGTCCGCCGGTGGGATGGCGGGAATCCGGACGGAGCGCGGCCAGCGAGTGGTGTTCTTCGGGGCGGTCGAGCCGGGCAGCCCGGCGAGCGTCGTGACGGTGGCCGGCGCGACCGGCACACTGCCTGGTACCGGCGGCCGTTCCGTCAAGGTGGCGCCGTATGCCGAATATCCGCCGAAGGGACGCGGAACCGGCGGAGTTCGCTGCCACCGTTTCCTGAAAGGCGAGGACACCCTGGTGCTCGCCTGGGCCGGCCGAGCTCCGGCGCGGGGCGCGGCCGCCACCGGGGTTCCGATTGACCTCCCCGACGCCACCGGGAAGCGCGACGGCTCGGGTGCGCCACTCACCCAGCCGCTCGCCGCCGTGGGCGGGCCACCGCCAGCAGCCACCACTGTCGCGGCCGGGTAACTCAGGCCGACTTGGCGGGTTTCGGCTTGGCAGCCACCCTGGCCCGCCGCACGGTAGGGCCGAGCAATTACACGGCCCCTAGGCGAGCAGCCGGGACGGGTCGAACAGCGCAATCGGACGGGCGGTATTGCCGTCCAGGGCAAGATCGGCGGCGATCTCGCCGACGACTGGGGCGAATTTGAAGCCGTGCCCGGAGCAGGCCGAGACCACCGTGACGTTGCCCAGCCCGGACACGCGACCGATCACAAAATGACCGTCGGGTGCGTTGGTATACATGCAAACAGCGGCGTGGCTAGGCACCGGATTCACGCCATCGAGCAGCGCCGCCACGAGCGAGCTCACCGTCGAAAGGTCCGCATCGCGGACGCGGCGATCGATCGCGTCCGGGTCCACGGCCGCGCCCTCGTGATGAATTCCGACCTTCACGGCCTTGCCGTCCACCGCTGGAACTCCGTACAGGAAATGGCCCGCACGCTCGCGGATGAAGACTGGGAACCGCTCCGCGCCGTACAACGCTGCGTCGTGAACCGGAAGCCAGGCTTGCACCTGCCGTTCGACCTGGAGCTTTTCCCGGAGAGCCGGCAGGAGGCCGGCGACCCAGGGGCCGGCGCACACGATCGCGTGCCGAGCGATGATCGCCTCGTCGTCGAGTGCAACTCGAACGCCGCGGGACACCGGCTCGACGGCCCCCACCCGACGGCCGGTCAGGAGCACCGCACCGGCCACAGTCGCCCGCGCGGCCATCGTACGGATGGCCGGCTCGGGCCGGAGGAACCCGGCATCGGGTTCGAACACGGCCTCCTCGGTAGGCGCGAGGCGGTGCTGTGGGAACCGCCGCCCGCACGCCTCGGCATCGAGCCACTCGTGGTCGAGGTCGTGCGCACCGATCGCCGACGCCACGCCGCGCAGCAGCTCCCCGCCGGATGGCCCGAGCATGAGCGCGCCGGTTCTGGTCAGCACGGCGGCGCCCGACTCCCGCTCGAGGGACCGCCACAGCCGCCAGGCCTCGCGGACGAGCGGAACATAGGCCGGGTGCTCGTGGTAGGCGGTGCGGATGATCCGCGACTCGCCGTGCCCGGAGCCACGGTCGTGCCCTGGCTCGAACTGCTCGACACCGATCACCTTGATTCCGCGGGCGGCGAGCCGCCACAACACCGCGCTCCCGGCCGTACCCACACCGACCACGACGACATCCGCGTCCACGGCCCCGTTCCTAGCACAGCCCGGCCGTTCACCACGGTGAGCGCCCGTCCCCACAGGCGGGCAGTGGGGCCAAGCCATCTAAAACCGACCTGAAATACGGTGCGCAAGTGATTTGGCGTGTGATGCTGGCAGCGTGACAGAGCACATCCAGTCCGAGTATGTACAGGTAAACACGACGACCGACGCTCGGGAGCTGGCCGACAAAATCGGGCGATCGGCCGTGGAGGCACGCCTGGCGGCTTGCGCGCAGGTGGTCGGTCCGATCGGCAGTACCTACCGCTGGCAAGGCTTCGTCGAGCAAGCGACCGAGTGGCTCGTACTCCTCAAGACGACCGCCGACCGGTTCGACGCGCTTGCGGCACACATCAAGGGCGAGCACACCTACGACACGCCGGAGATCCTCGCCCTCCCGGTCCTCGCCGGTGACGAAGACTACCTGCGCTGGATCTCATCCGAGACTGCCATGCCCACTGAATGAGCCGCGACGATGCTAGGCGTCGATCCGGGCGCGGTCGACGAGGGCGGCCGAGTCGCTGAGGAACTCCTTGCGGGGGGCGACGTCGTTTCCCATCAGTAGCTCGAAGATGCGCTCGGCCTCCTGAGCATCACCGAGGCTGACCCGGCGCAGGGTGCGACTGCGTGGATCCATCGTCGTCTCCGCGAGTTGGTCGGCATCCATCTCACCGAGGCCCTTGTAGCGCTGGATCGGATCCTTGATCTTCTTGGCGCGGCGGGTCAGGTCGGCGACCGCCCGGCGCATCTCGGCTTCGGTATAGGTGTAGATCACGTCGTTCTTCTTTCCGCCGGGATTCAGCACCTCGACGCGATGCAGCGGCGGCATGCCGGCGTAGACGCGGCCCGCCTCCACGAGCGGGCGCATGTGCCGGAAGAAGAGCGTCAGGAGGAGGCAGCGGATGTGGGCGCCGTCCACATCCGCGTCGACAAGCAGGATGACCTTGTCGTAGCGGGCCGCGTCGAGGTCGAAAGAGCGCCCGGACCCGGCGCCGACGACCTGAATGATGGCGCTGCATTCAGCGTTTTTCAGCATGTCCCCGACCGACGACTTCTGCACGTTGAGGATCTTCCCCCGGATCGGGAGCAGCGCCTGGAACTCCGAGTTGCGCGCGAGCTTCGCAGTGCCAAGCGCGGAATCACCCTCGACGATGAAGAGTTCGCTGCGCGAGACGTCGTCGGTACGGCAGTCCGCCAGCTTTGGCGGTAGGGACGAAGTCTCGAGCGCGTTCTTGCGGCGCTGCGCCTCCTTGTGTGCGCGCGCCGCCACCCGGGTGCGGGCCGCCGACACCACCTTCTCGAGCACGAGCCGGGACTGCGCCTTGTCGCCGCGACGGGACGAGGTCAGCCAGTCCTTGAGCGCGCCTGACACGACCGATGTGACGATCCGCGACGCGGCGGGGGTGCCAAGGACCTCCTTGGTCTGCCCTTCGAACTGCGGCTCGGCCAGCCGCACCGTGACCACAGCGGCCAAGCCTTCGAGGATGTCGTCCTTGATGATCGGGTCGTCGCCTTGCCGCACCAGCTTGGTCGACTTGAGAACGTCGTTGAAGGTGCGCACCAGTGCGCGCTCAAAGCCGGCGACATGAGTGCCGCCCTTCGGCGTCTCGATGATGTTGACGAACGACTTGACCACCGTGTCGTAACCGGTCCCCCAACGCAGCGCCACGTCAACCGCGAGCTCGCGCTCCATCTCGGTCGGCGTCATATGGCCTTTGCTGTCGAGCACCGGCACGGTTTCGGTGAACTGCCCCGTGCCGGTCAGCCGTACGGTGTCCGTGACGGGCCGGTCGGCAGCGAGGAAGTCGCAGAACTCGCCGATCCCGCCCTTGTAAACGAACACCTGCTCGTCCGGCTCGTCCGCACGCTCGTCCCGTACCATGATCGACAGGCCAGGCACGAGAAAGGCGGTCTGCCGAGCCCTGGCGTGCAGCTCGTCCAGCGAGAAGCTCGCGCTCTTGACGAAAACCTGCCGATCGGGCCAGAACCGGATGCGAGTACCGGTGACCCGCTTCGCCACCCGTCCCACCTTGGTGAGGCCGTGGCGCTCCGCGAAGGGACTGTCCGGGCCGGGCCCGGCGAACGAGCCCGCGCTGCCGCGCCGAAAGCTCACCGCCCAGGTGCCGCCGTCGCGGTCGACCTGCACATCAAGCCGCGCGGACAGCGCATTAACGACCGATGCGCCGACCCCGTGCAAACCGCCGGTGGCCGCGTAGGAACCGCCGCCGAACTTGCCGCCGGCATGCAGCTTGGTCATCACGACCTCGACCCCCGGCAGGCCGGTCTTCGGCTCCTTGTCGACCGGAATGCCGCGCCCGTCGTCCTTTACCTCGGCGGAGCCGTCCGAACGCAGGATGACCTCGATGTTCTCGCAGACCCCGGCGAGCGCCTCGTCGACCGCGTTGTCGATGATCTCCCAGAGGCAGTGCATGAGGCCGCGGGAGTCGGTCGACCCGATATACATTCCGGGGCGCTTCCGGACCGCCTCGAGCCCCTCGAGGACGAGCAAGTGGCGCGCGGTGTAACCGGCGTCAGGCTCCCCGCTCGCGAGGATGGTGCTGGGCTCGAGGGTCACTGCCGCTCCTGCCTGGTTGCGGAAGGGTCTCTTGTGCGCGGGTCAGCAAGCCGGGGCGGGTCCGACCGAGGTGTGGTGTCCAGGGTCGTCCTCCTGAGCTCTTGACGTAAAGCAATCATGCCTGCTGACGCCCACAAGCTGCGGGACCGACGCGAACCAACCAAAGGCGGCTGTCCGAGACGCCCAGCCCAGTAAGGCCGTCTTCACGGTGATGAGCGCATCAGCCGATGGCCGGGGTCCCCGCGCGATCGTCGTGCGAGCGGAGCGAGCAAAGATTTCGTGGTGTGTCTCTATCGCTCGTCGTCAGGGGCGGTCTGGGGGATATCAGAGAGCCGGTCGGTCTCGTCCTGGATGAGGATCGCAACCTGGCGGAGGCTGTCGGCATGCTTCCGGCCGTGATGCGCGCAAAAGAGAAGCTCGCCGCCGTTACCGAGCACAACGCGGATGTAGGCCTGTGCGCCGCAACGGTCACAGCGATCGGCCGCCGTCAGCGCGGTGGGTTCGGTCAGGGCTATGGCAATGGTCACTTCTCACTCTTCCTGATCATCACGCGCTGGCTCATCTCACGACTAGGACAACAATCCATCGAAGGTTCGGCTTCCCTTCCCGCCGACTTGAAACATGGTCTTAACCGGACCCGTTCCGCCCGGGCTGCCAAAAGGGACGCCCGAGGGTAGCGCTCCGTTCACTTGGCCCGGCACCGCCGACGCCTCGAACCCGCTTGGCGACGGCGCTGTATTCCCGACGTGAACGACCGCCCGATGGCCCCTGCCAGAGGGACACTCGTGCTGGTCAGAGCGTTATGAGTCCAGAGCGATCAGTCGAGGTAGTCGCGGAGGACCTGCGAGCGGGACGGGTGGCGCAGCTTCGACATCGTCTTGGACTCGATCTGGCGGATGCGCTCCCGGGTCACCCCGTACACCTTGCCGATCTCGTCGAGTGTCTTGGGCTGCCCGTCGGTCAGGCCGAACCGCATCGACACCACGCCGGCCTCGCGCTCGGACAGCGTATCGAGGACCGAGTGGAGCTGCTCCTGGAGAAGCGTGAACGATACGGCGTCGGCCGGAACGATCGCCTCCGAGTCCTCGATCAGGTCCCCAAACTCGCTGTCCCCGTCCTCGCCAAGCGGCGTATGCAGGGATATCGGCTCCCGGCCGTACTTCTGGACCTCGATGACCTTCTCGGGCGTCATGTCGAGCTCCTTGGCGAGCTCCTCCGGCATCGGCTCCCGGCCGAGGTCCTGCAGCATTTGCCGCTGGACCCGGGCGAGCTTGTTGATCACCTCGACCATGTGGACGGGAATGCGGATGGTGCGTGCTTGGTCGGCCATCGCCCGGGTGATCGCCTGACGGATCCACCACGTCGCGTAGGTCGAGAACTTGTACCCCTTCGTGTAGTCGAACTTCTCGACCGCGCGGATCAGGCCGAGATTGCCCTCCTGGATCAGGTCGAGGAAGAGCATGCCGCGACCGGTATAGCGCTTGGCCAGCGAGACGACCAGCCGCAGGTTCGCCTCAAGCAGGTGGTTTTTGGCGCGGCGACCATCCGCAGCGATGATCTCGAACTCGCGGCGCAGCTTGGGGTTTGGGCTCGTGGGCGAGTTGAGCTTGTCCTCGGCGAACAGCCCGGCCTCGATCCGCTTGGCGAGCTCGACCTCTTGCTCAGCGTTGAGCAGCGGGACCTTGCCGATCTGTTTGAGGTAGTCCTTGACCGGGTCGGCGGTTGCGCCGGCCTGCGCGACCTGGGCTGCGGGTTCGTCGTCGTCGTCGTCGGAGATGACGAAGCCCTCGGCCTCCTCCTCGACCTCGGCGAGCTCCTGGTCCAGAGCGAGCTCGGCGGCCATCTCGTCGGTCAGCTCGATGTCATCGGCAACCGGTGTCGCATTGGACAACGCGGCCGCCTCCATGAGCGAGGCGGCGAGGTCCGTCGCCCGCTCGGCTTCGGCTGGCGCCTTCTGCGCCGGCACAATGCCAGTGGTCGCAGCGGCAGACCCCATCTCCCCACCCTTCACCGTCTCGGTTGTCTCGGAAGGCTTGGCCGCGGGCGAGTCAGCGGTGGTGCCCGGCTTCTTCGCCGGCGCCGTCCTGGACTTGGTCGCCGGCTTGTCCGCGCGGGGCGTAGGCGTGGGCTGCACCTTCACGGGCGATTTCGGCGCCGTTGCCGGTTTGGTCGTACGGGCGCTCGCCGGCTGGGTCGCGGTGGCCTTCTTGGCAGGTGCAGCATTCTTCACGGGCTTGTCCGCTGCGCTCGCTTTCTTTGCACCGGCCGTGGACGACTTCGCTGCCGTCCCTGGCTTCGCGGTCGTCGCCTTCGCGCGGGTCGACTTCGCGTTCGACGACTTCCTGCCGCTGGCCAGCTTCGGACCGGTGGCCCTGCCGCCGGTGGCCTTCGCGGCGGCCGCCTTCGCGGTCTTCCTCGTCGCCGTCTTGCTCGCGGCGACCACCTTCTTGGCCGCCGGTCCGGCTGCAGCGACGGTCTTGTTTATCGACGTCTTCTCAGCGGGTGTCTTGCTGGTCATACCGCCCTCCCCGCTTCGGACTCCAGTTGCCTCACCGGGCGAATATCGGCCTGGGGACCTGGCGGGCACAGCGTCCCTGAAGGGACGCACTCCGCTGTCCACGCGCGGCCGATCACGGGAGTGATCGTCAAGGCCCGGCCGATGTGGTGTGCGAGCTTAAGTGGCGTCCTTGGCGGCACTACCTGTCCTTTGTCTGGTCGGTCGATCCACGGGCGCGTTCTACCGCCTGGCAACCCTTAGGTCATCCAGGCAAGCGGTTTGACGATGCTCACCGCACGCAGACGATCACGGTTGACCGCCGCATGGGAACACAGCATTCTGCCAGCCTATTCCGAAGCTCGGCCACCGCCACAAAAGGTCACTTGGCTGGAACCTGTCCAGCACCAGCGCAATAGCGGCACGTGTAGATGTAGAGGAGGTTGCCGTTTTCATCCTTGTGCTCCCGGCGCCCTGAGCCGCCGCACAGGGGGCAGGTCTTGTAGTACTCAGGCGCCATCAGCCCTCCTCGCGCTCCCACCCCGTGCCGTCACAGTCCGGGCACGTCGCACGGACATAGCCGAAGGTCTCGACGCTCCCTGGACCGCCCGCATGAAGCGTCTCGATCGCAGTCCGGCCGAGGCCATGGCACCGGGGGCAAATGCCCGTAATGCCCTGCATATAACCACGACCTGTCGCACTGGCCCATCGATCCGAGTCGGCCGTCGACACGTCCCCTACTCCTCGCGGTGGATGACGAGCAGGGTTACATCATCGTCTATTACGGCGCCGGCCGTCAGGGCATTGACGACGAGATCGCAGAAAGAGCCGAGCGGAATCTTTGGGAACTCCTTGGCGACCTTGATCAGCTCCTCCTGGCCTTCGTCGAAGCCGCGACCGCGATGCTCGACGAGTCCGTCGGAATGCACCAGGAGGGTGTCGCCGACGCCGAGCTGAATCCGTACCGCCGTTCGGCGCTCAGCCACCCCGAGGGGGGTCGACGCAGGGCCCGGGTCAACCAGGACCGGCTCGCCGGACGCCGGAACCAGCAGGATCGGAAGGTGGCCCGCGTCACCCAGCAGCACTTCGCCGGTGCCCGGAGTGACCACACCGTAGACGAGCGTGGTGAGGGAGTCGTCGGTCTCCGTGCAGGTGAACAGCCGGTCGAGCACGGTCAGAACGGCCGCCGGGTCAGGATCTGCGAATGCCGCAGCCCGCACCGCTGACCGGAGCCTGCCCATCCCGGCCGCGGCGTCGATCCCTTTGCCCATGACGTCGCCGAGGGAGAACGCGACCCGTCCATCGGGCAGTACAAAGCCGTCGTACCAGTCCCCACCGGTCTCGTCCTGCCCGCCAACCGGCCGGTACCGCTGCGCCACGAGCACGCCAGGGACCATCGGCAGCATCGGCGGAGCCATGGTCCGCTGCAGGAGCACCGCCTTGCGCTGCTCGTCCGCGAACATCCGTACCCGCTCGACGGCGATGGTGCACTGCGCGGCGAGCGACTCGATGAACGCGCGATCCTCGTCGCCGAATTTTCGTGGGCTGCGAAAGGCAAGGCGGAGCACGCCAAGCTGGCGGGACGAGGTGGCAAGCGGAAGGCCAACCCAGGCCCGCTCATCGGTCTCCGCGAGGAAGGTCTCGGTCGTGCCGTGGGGCAGGCGGGTGAGCAGCTCGTCGGGGCTCTCCACGAACCACGCGCGACCCTCGCTCATCGCGCAGGTCACGACGGTCGGCCGCTCTATCGGCTCCTCATGCCAGCCGGGGCCTTCGATTCCGAGCGGGCGCGGATAGCTCATCCAGCCGTTTTCGAACAGTGCCACCCCGCAGTAGTCGGCGTTGAAAGCAATGCTCGCCACGTCGTCCATAACCTTGATGACCTGGTCGAAGGACATCGCGAGCGCGAGCCGTTCGGTGACCGACTGGATGAACCGGGTGCGCTCCTCGCTGCGGTGTCGGGCCCGCTCGGCGATCCGCTGCGCTGTGACATCCTCGACGCAGACGCCGACGCCGCCGATCTCCCCGTTAGCCCCGTGGATCGGATACCACGTCGCCTGCAGATTTCGGTCGGCCACCCGGCGGTGGGCGAGGAAGTCCTCGTCGCTCTCGGGCTGGCCGCTGGTGAGCACCCGTTGGATCATCCGTTCCACCAGCTCGCCCGACTTCCGAGCCAAGATCTCGCTGGGCAGCCGACCCAGGTGATCGGCGGCCGGCTGCTCGTTGAGCGCGGCGAAGGCGCGGTTTACGTAGCGATAACGAAGGTCAGTCCCGTGAACAGCGATCGCGAGGGGCGCGTCAAGCATGGCGTCTTCCATGAGCTGGCGGTCATCACTGACCCTCCCCGCCTGCAACGGAAGCGTCATGCCCCGATCCTTCCGCTATCCGTATCCGCTTGACCACAGAGAGTACGCCCGGTGCGGCCCTCCCGTCACGGCGTTACTGATTTTGGGTGGTTGAACCTTTTGCCTGCTTTGCCGCCTGCTTGGATTGCTGCTTGTAGTGGCGCACAGCAGCCAGGCTCCGCTCGTCCACGACATCGGCGACGGATCGGTGCGCGCCCTCCTCGCCGTATCCGCCGGCGGCCTCCCGCCAGCCGGTTGGCCGCACATTGAGCTGCTTGCCAAGCAGGGCCAGGAAGATACGGGCCTTCTGATCGCCGAAACCGGGCAGCGCGGTCAGCCGCCGCAGCAGTTCCTCGCCGGACTTCGCGGTGTTCCACAATGCCGCCGCATCTCCGTCGTATGTCTGCGTGATGTGGCTCGCGAGGGCCTGGATCCGGGTCGCCATCGAACCCGGAAAGCGATGGACTGCGGGCGGCTGCGCGCACAGGGCAGCAAACTTCTCCGGGTCCTCCCCGGCGATCTGCCGAGGGTCGAGCCGATCGCTGCCGAGCCGCTGCGCTAGCTTGTGCGGGCCCTCGAAGGCGCGCTCCATGGGCATCTGCTGGTCGAGCAGCATGCCCACGAGGAGCGCGAACGGGTCCTCCGACAGCAGTCTGTCCGCCGCATCGTCCCCGGTCAGGCGCAGCATCATGGTCTGACCGTACTCACCCGCCCGCCGGTTCGCATCGGCGTGTTCCGCCATCAAGAGCCGTCCTCCTTCTGGATGATCAGCCAAGACCGCCCTGACCAGGTGCTTTAGCCCCACTCCGGCCGAGCGGGGAAACAGATGGATTTCGTCGGCTCCGGTCCGGAGCCGGCATACGGTGGCTGCCATGGCTCTCACATATCGGCAACCCGGACTTGTCATGACCGATCACCTGATCCCCGTACCGCTCGATCATGCACGGCCGGAAGGGACGACCATCGAGGTGTTTGCCCGGGAGGTCGTCGGCACCGAAAACCTCGGCCGGTCCGGTGAGCCACGCGGGGACTTGCCGTGGCTTGTCTTCCTTCAAGGCGGCCCGGGCGGAAAGGCGAACCGGCCGGCTGGCCGGAGCAACCTTCGCTGGCTCGACCGAGCGCTCAAAGACTTCCGCGTCGTACTCCTGGACCAGCGCGGAACCGGGCGTAGCACGCCGGCCAATCGGCAGACGCTCGCCGCGCTCGACTCACCGGCGGCCCAGGCCGAGTACCTGAGCCACTTTCGGGCGGATTCCATCGTGCGCGATGCCGAGCTGGTCCGGATCGCGCTCGCCGGATCGGACACCACATGGAGCGTGCTCGGCCAAAGCTACGGCGGCTTCTGCGCGACGACGTACTTGTCAATTGCGCCGGAGGGCCTGCACGAGGTCTTCGTCACCGGCGGCCTGCCGCCGCTGACCGCCACCGCCGAAGAGGTCTACCGGTCGACCTACCGCCGCGTACTCGAGAAGAACGCGCTCTACTTTGAGGGGTACCCGGACGACCAAGAGCTGGCTCGCCGGGTCGCGAGGTGCCTACTCGAGAAGGACGTTCGCCTGCCGACCGGCGAGCGCCTCACGGCCCGGCGGTTCCAGATGCTTGGGCTCGGCCTCGGAATGAGCAGCCAGTTCGATGAGCTGCATTTTCTGCTCGAGGAGGCGTTCGTACCCGGGCCCGCCGATCCAGTGCTCTCCGACACATTCCGGCATGGAGCCGGAGCCACCCTCTCCCTCGCCGACCGGCCGCTGTATGCGGTAATGCACGAGCCCAGCTATGCCCAGGGGAAGGTCACCGCGTGGGCAGCGGAGCAGATCAGAACGGAGTTTCCGCAGTTCGCTCCCGACGCAATGCCGTTTCTTTTCACCGGCGAGATGATCTATCCATGGTTGTTCGAGGAGGATCCCGCGCTCGTGCCGCTCCGCGACGTGGCGACGATCTTTGCGACCGGCTATGAGTGGTCGCCGCTCTACGACGTCGAGCGGCTGCGCGCGAATCAAGTCCCGGTTGTGGCCGCGATCTACCACGACGACATGTACGTCGAGTACGCGTACTCGCTTGAGACTGCCAAGACAATCGGCCACTGCCGCTACTGGGTGACGAACGAGTATGAGCACGACGGCGTCCGGGTGGGCGACGTACTCGACCGGCTGATCGCGCTGGCCCGCGGATCCAGGTGATGCCGCGGGGAAAGGCTCTGACCGGTCGACGGTGTTGCGCGGCGGGTCGGTTCGGCGTGTGATGGATAGTCGGGTGCGGGTCTCCTACATCACAGCCTGGGTCGTTCGGTGCCCGCACGGAGTCACGAGCCGGACCAGGACGGAGGAGGTCGCGGTGGATCAGAAGACGTGGGCAGTGGATATCAGCCTTGTGGAGGACGGAGATGTGACCCGTGCGACCGCCGTCATGCGCACTGACGACGGCCGCGACTTCCGTGGGGATGGGCTCGCCAGGCGCAACCCCGCCGACATCCCATCACCGCAGATCGGCGACGAGCTCGCGACTGCCCGAGCGCTCTCGGAGGTCACCCACAAGCTGCTGGAAACCGTCGCGAAGGACATCGAGCACACCCAGGGCGTCCGCCCAGAACACCTCGTCGGCTGATACCCAAGCGGGTCGACCAGCGCACACCCCCTTACTCGATCGAGTCGCTTCGGCGGTCGCCGGCCCGTGGGTCGAGACCGAGCCCGAGTATGTCCTGCATCAGGCCCGCGAGCGGATGGTTCGGGTCGTCGACGAGCGCCCGCTCGACCGCGATGTTTGCCAATGCCCCTAGGCCTTGTCGCCAGGCGACGTAACTGAGGATGCTCGCCGGCGCTGCGGCCAGCGGCGGCGGGCTGCGTCGGACCACCTCGCTCCAGAGCGCGACAGCGCTATCGCCCGTTGGCCCGAGCGCCCATCGGCAACACCGGTCTACCGCCAGTGGGTCTCCAAGACCGAGCACGATTCGGGCGACAAGCCGCGGCTCGAGCGCGCGAGCGTCCCTCCGGACCGCCCAACCCATCGCCCGCTGCTCAGGCTTCTGGCCGCCGTCGGGAACCCGCCGGGTGAACCGCCGAACCGGTGAGTCGATCGGCGTGCATCGAGCAGATATCAGCCGCTCGACGATCCGTACGGTTGTGGCGCGGCGGCTCGCAACCGCGCTCCGCCCGGTTGACCACCCGCGGGCGGTCAGCAGCGCGACCTCGACCCGGACAGCTGCGACGACCGCCGCGTCGGCAGGCCGCAAGGTGTCTGCCAGCGCCTCCCGACTCGGCAGCGCGCTCAGCCCGGCCGCAACCGCTCCCGCCACGGTTGCCGTTGGCGAGCCGGGGTCGAGCGGAGTACCGGTGGACGGGCAGCACTCCGGGTCGGCGCACAGCAGGGATCGCCAGGCGTTGCGTCGGACCAGGAGGACGTCCCAGACGTCAAGACCCGCGATGTACGCAGACCGACGGAGGACATCGGCGAGCACGTCGTACCTCGCCGGCGATGTCTCCATCGACGCTGGAAACTCGTCGCCTTCTACGTCGGCGTCGGGGTAGATGACGTAGATCACTGCGGCCGCGCTGGCCTGCGCAAGGTGCTCGGCGATGAAATCGGCGCATACGCCGACGTCGCTCGGCGCCGGCAAATCAGCGCGCAACGTGAGTTCGAGACGGTTCGAGCGTCCGCCCGCTCGCACGGCGACCGCGACGATACTCTGCGCTGGAACAAAGCCCAGCAGGTACGGAACCGTACTGAGCAGCTCCGCGGGTGAGGTGAGCCGAAGGGTGGGTGTTGTCGCCACCCCAGCACGGTCGCGTTGGCGCCGGACCTCCACCAGAGGCCACGAGGACGCTGTGGACAAACCGCTCGTATTTCTCGATCCTGTGGACGGCGGCAGCGGCCTACGGCGCGCTCCACCCGGGATCTCGGCCGGTCAGGCCGAGCAGGCGATCCTGAACGGATGCGTCGTCGCCGACGTCCTTCGGCTTTGCAAACAGGCTTGACCGGGAAAGGGCGTCCGCGTGCGGCAACGTCCAGTCGTAAAGAAACTGGGTGAGATCCGGGTCGAGCCGGTCGTTCGCATCGATGCCGCGAGCGAGATCCCAGGCATGAATTGCCAGGTCGGACGAGAGCTCGATGAGATAGTGCTTGGCTCGCACGTCGCCGTACGAGAGATGAACCGTACGCAGCAGGGCGTCCGGTTCCTCGATCGCGGCCCGGGCAGCCACCGACGCTGCGTCCCACGCCCCCTTCGGGTCGTCACCGAGCTGGTCACCGTCGAACGCGTCGCCCACTTCGGCAATCGTCCGTCCGTCCATGAGCGGCGGCACCCATAGCAGCTCATACACGAGATGGTTCACGAGCGTGCGGACGTCCCATTCGGCGCAGGGGGTGGGATTGCTCCACTGCTCGGCACCGATCTCATGGACCCGCCGGTCGAACTCGTCCAATGCCAGCGCGTTGACGACGAGCGCGTCGGACAGGTCGGGCCGCTCGTTCGGATCGGGCTCCAGGCTCATGCTCGCTCTCCTAGTGGCGCGTGTTCGAGGCCCTTTGACGCTGGCCGGAGGACCGCGGGATGCATGGCACGGCCGCAGGGAGCCCAAAGTAGCAGCGCTACGTGGGTGACCGAGTACGCAGCCAGGCGCCAGGGACCCGGCCAATGCAAAGAGACTTCGGGCCCGCATCGCTAGCGTTCCTTGGTTCTTCGAACGGTGACGTGGATCTGGAATTCTGGGCATCCAACCCGGCCGACGGGCGAAGCAAGACCGAGGTGGGCGATCTTGCGCCGGCCGCTGCCGTAACAGTGGACCGTGAGCTCGAAGATGATCAGCGGATTCGAAGATAAGTGGACTGTCACCTTGACTAAGAAGCCAGATTCGTCAAGGTGACGGTCCTTTGATCTTCGAATCCGGTCTGATTTTCTCGGCCATGCTCCACCGTTCCTTGTGCTGGGGGAGCGGCCCCGGCGGGGCCGATCCCCCGCGAGTCCGTCGATCGCATCATGGGTCCCGGCCGAAGACCCGTGTCCGCGCTGAGCCAGCGGTGTTGGACGCGGTAGTTCTCGGAGGCGCTGCCAAGGTGGCCACCGTATTTCAGCTCCTCGACCGCTCCCGGTAGGTGCGCGTGTCCACTGTCAGCGTTCGGCTGCTGTGCACGCCGGATGTCGGTCCTGCCTGCGACGATGAGCCTGTGCGCAGCGAGCCGAGCATCCTGCACGTGGATCTCGACGCGTTCTTCGCCGCGGTCGAGCAGCGGGATAAGCCATCTCTGCGCGGCAAGCCCGTGGTGGTCGGCGGCCTAGGCCCGCGTGGCGTGGTGGCAACGGCTAGTTATGAGGCGCGAGCGTTCGGAGTGCACTCGGCGATGCCGACCCGCGAGGCCCGGTCCCGCTGCCCGCACGCCGCCTTCCTCTACCCGCGATTCGCCGCATACGCGCGGGCGAGCAAGCTGGTCATGGAGGAGCTGCGGCGACTCTCTCCGATCCTCGAGCCGCTTTCCCTGGATGAAGCGTTCGTGGACCTGGCGGCCGGAGCGCCGAGGGCGGGGTTTTCGGCCGAGCGTGTCCGGGAGATCGGCGCCCGGCTAAAGGCCGCGATCAGGAACGCGACGGCGCTCACCGCTTCGGTCGGGGCCGGCTCCTCGAAGTTCGTCGCCAAGCTCAGCAGCGACCTGGACAAGCCTGACGGGCTACGGGTCGTCGAACCGGGCACCGAACTCGACCTGCTCCGCCCGCTGCCGGTTACCAAGCTTTGGGGAGTCGGGCCGGCGACCGCCGCGCGCCTCAATCGGGCGGGCCTGAATCTGATCGGGGAGCTCGAGCGCGTCTCGCAGGACGAGCTGACCAGGATTGTCGGCCAGTCGCTCGGCGCGCACCTCTACCGGCTGGCCCGCGCCGAGGACGATCGGCCCGTGGTGGCTGAGCGAGAGTCGAAGTCGGTGAGCGTCGAGGACACCTTCGATCACGACATCGCGGAACCGGCCAGGCTTGCCTCGATCCTGGCGATCCTCACCTCCCGCGTGGTCCGCCGGCTCGTTCGGGAGGGTCTGTCCGGTCGCACGGTCACCATAAAGGTGCGGTTGCACGACTTCACCACCCTGTCCCGCTCGTACACCCTCCCCGGTCCGACGGACAGCGAACGGACGATCGGTCGGGTGGCCCGGCGCCTGCTCGGTGAGGTGGACGTCAGCAGCGGCGTTCGCCTGCTGGGCGTCGGAATCTCCGCCCTCACGGATTGGGTGCAGGGTGATCTTTTCGAGGCGCTGCCCGACGATTCCGGGGTGGGGGACGCGCCGGGCTCATCGCACGCAACCACCGATCTTCCGCCCGCGCCAAACCAGGCGGTGGCCGGCGAGAGCTGGGCCGCAGTTCCGGCGACGAGCCCCGGCGCTACCTCCGCCGGACCACAGGCGCTGCGGGTCGCCGCGGACGCTCCGGCGGCCGATCAGGAGGCTGCGGGTGCGCCATTCCGCCGATCAAATCATGAGGCTCCAACGGGGTCGTCTCCCCTGTCAACGGGCGAGTGGCTGCCGGGTCGGGATGTCTTTCACGATCTGCACGGGCAGGGGTGGGTGTGGGGGTCGAAACGCGGGCTTGTCACGATCCGTTTCGAGACCCGCGACAGCGGTCCCGGTCCAATCCGCACAGTCCCCAGCGACGATCCAGCTTTGCACCCGGCCAATGAGCCGGAAGCTCATTGATGAAGCCTCAAACGCCAAGCGACTGCAGCACCTCCGCCTTCGGCAACGCGGCAAGTGCAGCGCCCGGGAGCACGAGCTTCGAGGCGCGAATGCCGGAACCGACGATTACCCGGTCGGTGGCGATGACCTGGGCGTCCACGAGCAGCGGCCACGTTTCCGGGAGGCCGACCGGCGTGATCCCGCCGTACTCCATCCCGGTCTCGGCCACGACCAGCTCCATCGGCGCGAAGGACGCCTTGCGGGCGCCGAGGTGGCGGCGGACCAGCCCGTTCACGTCGGCGCGCGTACTGGCCAGCACCACGCACGCGGCCAGCCGCTGCTCGCCCGTGCGCTTGGCCGCGACGACAACGCAGTTCGCTGACTCGGTGGGGGCGACGCCATAGCGGTCGCAGAAGGCAGCGGTGTCGGCCAGCGCGGGGTCGATCGCGGTTACCTCGACGACGTCGGCCGGTCCGTTCCACGCTTCGAGCGCAGCGGCCACGGGGGGTGCAAGCAGATCCGGTCGGGACAGGGCGGACACTCGCTCCAGCTGGTCGATCATTCCGCCAGGCTACGAGATCGCGCACCGCCGTTCCCACGAGTAGTGCGGCAGTATTCGGATCGGACGGCGGCTCACACCTCGTGGTATTCGACGTCGACGACGTCACCCTTGGCGAGGTGCAGGACCCAGAAGGCTCCCTTCCGGAGGGTCGGATCGACCGGCGGTGCGGCACCCAACACGGCACATGACCAGGCGACCAACGCCGGCAGGCCCTCGCCATGACCGCACAAGATCACCGCCGATTCGGTGCTGAGCAACTCCCGCATCCGGTCTACTGCCTCGTCGTACGGCGCATCGACGGCGAGCGCGGGCTCACGTTCTACCGGGACGCCCATGTGGGCCGCATAGGGCGCTACCGTCTGGACACAGCGTTTCGTCGGTGAGCTCAATACCCGTCCGGGGCCGTAGCAGGCCAGCGCGTCCGCAAGCAGCGCCGCCTGCCGCACACCCGTCTCGTCGAGCGGGCGCTTTGCGTCGTTACCCCGCCAGGCGGAAGACGAGCCCGCTTGGCCGTGCCTGAGGAAGATGTAGGGGGTGGTGGCCCTCGGAGCGTCGAAAAGCGCGTCGAGAAGCTCGGCGTCGCGCGGATAGGTAAGCCGGTTCTGCGCGTCCTCCAACGGCAGCCACCGGGCCTCGTCGACCTCGTCGGTCGGCACGAAGGCGGGCGGCTTCGGCGGACCCGAACCTGGCTCGGCGGCCCGGCCGGCCGGCTCCTCGGGATAGCCCGGAGCGGTTTCATCGGCCGCGGTCGCGACCCAGTAGTCGACCCGCTTGGGCCGCCCGCCCTTTAGGTAGCCCTGCGGGGGCAGCGAGCGACCGAGGGTCACCGCGAGGCCGGTCTCCTCGGCGACCTCCCGTACCGCAGCGAGCGGGAGCGGCTCATCGGGAAGCGCCTTGCCCTTCGGCAGGGTCCAGTCGTCGTACTTCGGGCGGTGCACGAGCAGGACCTCGGACTCGTCACCGGGACCACGTATGACGACTGCACCGGCGGCGAGGATCACCTCGTCAGCCATCGACCGTCCTCCATCGCCGCGAGCTGAGCAGCTGCCGCTGCACGTCCACCAATTCGGCGCCGTCCGGGCCGACCACGGCGCGGCTCCACTGACCGTCCGGGCCCAACCGCCACGACGAGACCCGGTCCGAGGTCACCCCCTCCATCAACCCTACGAGGTCCGCCACGTGCGCCGGGTCGGTTACCTGAACCAATGTCTCGACCCTCCGGTCGAGGTTTCGATGCATCAGGTCGGCTGATCCGATCCACACCTCCGGCGTTCCAGCGTTGGCGAATACGAAGACCCGCGAGTGTTCGAGAAAACGACCGAGAATGCTGCGCACCGTGATGGTGGGCGACAGATCCGGTAGGCCAGGCCGCAGCGAACATATCCCCCGTACACAAAGATCCACCGGAACGCCCACAAGAGAGGCGCGGTAGAGCGCGTCGATCAAGACCTCGTCCACCAACGCATTTACTTTGATCTTGATTCCGGTCTCTCGACCCTCGGCGGCGAGCGCTATCTCCCGCTCGATCCGTTCCACGAGCCCGCTGCGGATCGAGCGGGGGGCAACGAGCAGCCGGCGGTACGAGCTGTGGCGCGAGTATCCGGTAAGGAGGTTGAAGAGGTCCGTAAGGTCAGCGCCGACATCCTCGTCCGCGGTGAGCAGGCCGATGTCCTCATAGAGTCGGGCCGTCTTGGGGTTGTAATTTCCCGTCCCGATGTGGCAGTAGCGGCGCAGCCCGCCGCCCTCCTGCCGGACCACGAGCGCCAGCTTGCAGTGGGTCTTGAGCCTGATAAAGCCGTAGACGACATGGCAGCCGGCCTGTTCCAGCTTGCGGGCCCAGCCGATGTTTGCCTGCTCGTCGAAGCGGGCCTTGATCTCGACGACGACCACGACCTGCTTGCCGGCCTCCGCGGCATCGATGAGCGCGTCGACGATCGGAGACTCGCCGCTGGTGCGGTAGAGCGTTTGCTTGATCGCGAGGACATCCGGGTCGGCGGCGGCCTCCTCGAGCAACCGCTGAACGCTGGTGGTGAAGGAGTCGTACGGATGATGCACGAGGACGTCGCCACGGCGCAGAACCGCGAAGATGTCCGCGTCGGACGTCGGCGGCACCTCGGCCGGTACGAAGATCGGATACCTCAGCTCCGGACGGTCCAGGTCGGCAAAGGCGTACAGTCCGGCCAGGTCGAGCGGGCCAGGCAACCGGATGATCTCCGAGTCGTCCATCCCGAGCTCGCCGACCAGGCGGGCCAAAACCTCGGCGGACACCGAGTCCTCGACCTCGAGCCGGACCGACGGCCCGAACCGGCGGCGCAGAAGCTCGCGTTCGAGTGCTTGCAGCAGGTCCTCGGTGATGTCCTCGTCAACCTCGAGGTCCTCGTTCCTCGTAACCCGGAACGCGTAATGCTCGACTACCTCCATCCCCTCGAAGAGCTGGTCGAGGTGGGCCGCGACGACGTCCTCCAGCGGGACAAACCGTTCCGCACTAGCCTCGACGAAACGCGGCAGCACCGGTGGGATCTTGACCCGCGCGAATACGCTGCCACCGGTCTCCGGGTCCTTGGCGACGACCGCAAGGTTGAGCGAGAGTCCCGAGATGTACGGGAACGGATGCGCCGGGTCGACCGCAAGCGGCGTCAAGACCGGATAGATCCGGGTCCGGAACATCTCATGCAAGCGGTGCTGCTCAGCAGGGACGAGCTCGTCCCAGCGCAGGATCTCGATGCCTTGGCGAGCGAGCTCCGGGAGAATCGTCGAGCTGAATACCTCGGACTGGCGAACCATGAGCGCCCGGGTCGTCGCGTTGATCCGGGCCAGCTCCTCGCGTGGTGCGCGGCCGCCGGTGCTCTGGATCGCTAGTCCGGTGGCCATCCGGCGGCGCAGGCCGGCCACCCGCACCATGAAGAACTCGTCGAGGTTGCTGGAGAAGATGGCCAGGAACTTGACCCGCTCCAGCAGCGGGACGGACCGGTCCTCGGCAAGCTCGAGCACCCGCTGGTTGAAGCGCAGCCAGCTCTCCTCACGGTCGAGGAAACGGTCGCCCGGAAGGACGCGGGCGTGGATGGCCGGCTCTTCCCTAATCGCCTCGGCGCTCATACCTACAAGAATGACGGCCGAATGTGAACGTTCAATGACGCAACCCACAGAGCGGCGGTTTCGGAGCCGGTTGGGCGAGCGCAGGGCCGCGGAGCGGAGGTTTGCCGATCTTGCGAGTGCTGCTTGGACGAGCGGGCTAGTTTGCGGGTTGTGGTACGCAGGCGAGTGATCGTGTACGGACTCGTGCAGGGCGTCTTCTATCGCGACACGTGCCGGCGGCTCGCCCAACAGCACGGTGTCGCCGGCTGGGTGCGGAACCGGCCGGACGGCACGGTCGAAGCGGTCTTCGAGGGCACACCGGGCGCCGTCGAACGGATGGTGACATGGGCCCGGCAGGGACCGCGCCATGCGATCGTCGAGCGCATCGAGACCATTGCCGAGAGCCCCGAGAGCATCGCAGGCTTCGCGATCCGATAAGACGCGGGTCGCAAACGGCGATGCTCCTGGGCCGAGCACTAGGCTCAGGAGGTTATGAGCGAGTTCGACGACGGCCCGGTTCAGGTGCCGACCGGGTCCTATGCGATCTTTGTTGACGCTGGATATCTGGTGGCCGCGGCCGGTGACGTGATGCTCGGCACCCCCAATCGGACGGACTTCCGGATCGACTCCGCGCGCCTTGTCGATGCTCTGCTCACTAAGGCGCAGCGGTCGCTGGGTGAGGGGCTGCTTCGGCTCTATTGGTTCGACGCCGCCCGCGACCGGGTGCCGACCGTGGAGCAGCGCCAGATCGCTGCCTTTCCCCACGTTAAGGTGCGGCTCGGCAACCTGAACCGGTATGGCGCCCAGAAGGGCGTGGATGCCCTGATCAGAACGGACATCGTCGCGCTTGCCCGGCACCGGGCCGTGAGCGACATCATCTTGGTTGCCGGCGACGAGGACATGGTGCCGGGCGTGGAGGACGCGCAGGCGTATGGCGTTCGCGTACACGTGTGGGGTGTGGAGCCGCGGTATGGCACGAACCAGGCGGAGCGGCTGATTTGGGAGGCTGACACAACCGACGAGCTCGCCGCCAGCTTCTTCAATGGAATGGTGACGGTGACCGAGCGCCGGCACGTACGCACTGGCGACTTTCTGGGGGGACCCGGGCGGGATCTCAGCGACCACGACAAGGCCGCCATCGCGGCCGCCGCCACCGGCGAGTTCGCGACGGCCACCACGGCAGAGTTCGCGACGGTCTCGGCGGAGGAGGGTATCGCTACAGCAGAAGGTGCGACCCACCCTGAGCATGCGGCCGACGCTGCCCACTCCGACGACGCCGGCCATCCGGACGGGTCAGACCTTCGTACGCCGTCCCCAGCCACGGTCGCGGCGGTGGCGACGGCACGGCCGCTGGTCCGCCCGCAGCTCATGTCGAAGACGCCGATCGACCTCGATGAGATCGTGGACGTCGGCGAGCACATTGCGAACAAGTGGCTGCTGACCCGCGGTCGCGAGTTCTTGGCCGACCTGCTTCCGGGGCCCTTCCTGCCCTCCGTCGTCGACAAGGAGCTGCTGGTCGCGGCGGAACAGGAGATCCGCCGCTCGCTGCGTCCCTACCCGGAGGCGCGGGCACGGCTGCGGGACGGTTTCTGGCAGCGTTTGATACGTGAATTCGGGGCACCGGACACAAAGGTCGGCTAAACCCGCCCCTGGGTCGCGGTGCGGTTGCGCCAATCAGCCAGTGGGTGAGCCAATCCCCGCAGATGCGATCAGTCCGTCGCTCAGCTCGCGCAGTCGCCGGCGCGCCGCGGGGTCGTACGCCTGGGGATCGGTCCGAGACTCTTGAGTGCCGTCGAAGAAGCGTCCGGTCACTCCGTCAAGCGCCGGGTTGGCCATGAGTCGGAGCGTTGCCCCGCCGCCCTCCTCGACGGTGCTCCACGGTGCGATCCCAGCAGTACGCACCATGGTGGTGTTCATGTAGGTGGCTGGGTGTATGGCGTTTACGGTGACATCTCTGCGGCTCAGATCCTCGGCAAGATCGAAAGTGAACATGATCTGGGCGAGCTTGCTCTGGGCGTAAGCGGTCCCGCCGTCGTATCGCCGTTCCAGCATGGGATCGGAGAAGTCGATTGCGCGCTGCCCGAGCGATGACACATTGACGATGCGGGCCGGCGCCGAGTCGACGAGCAACGGCAACAGGCGGTGGGTCAGAAGGTATCCAGCCAGGTAGTTCACGGCGAAGCGCAGCTCGATGCCGTTCGCGCTCACCTCTCGCCGCTGCCGGCCGCCGCTCGTACCGCCGATCCCGGCGTTGTTGACCAGGACGTCCACCCGTGAGTAGCGCTGCGCGACCCGGTCGGCGAGCCGGGCGACCTGATCGAGGTCCGCAAGGTCGGCAAGGAGTACGTCGACGCGAGCGTCGCCACTCGCCACGATGTCGTCTCGTACTGACTTTGCTCGGGCAGCGTTCCGGCCGTGAACGATCACCTGGGCTCCGGCTCGGGCGACTTCACGAGCCAGATACTGGCCGAGTCCGTCCGTCGAGCCGGTGATCAGTATCGTCTGCTCCGAGAGTTCCCTCATCGTCACGAGAATGGCAGCCGACCCGGTCGTCTTCCCAATTGGACCGGAGTGCGCACCGATTAGGCACCATCGAACCAGGCAAGAAGGAGGCTTGGGGTGAGGATCGCGGTCACTGGGGCGAGCGGACGCCTCGGTGGACAGGTGGTCCACCTCCTGGCGGCCGAGACCGATCACCACGTTGTCGCGCTATCCCGCCGCAAGATCGAGTGGCCGTCAGGCCATGTGACCGGCATCGAGGCGGACTACCGTGATCTGCCAGCGCTTCAGGCGGCGCTGCGCAACGTGGACACGCTGGTCTTCGTGTCAAGCGACGGGGACGCAGTCAAGCTCCTGCTACACCATCAGAACGTCGTTCGCGCCGCCGCGGATACCGGCATTACGCACATCGTGGCGCTGAGCAGCATCGACGCCGACATCGATTCGCCGTTCTGTTACGCCGTGACGAATGGCCGGACCGAACAGATGGTCGTCGAGAGTGGGTGTCCGTTCTCCGTCGTCCGGGCGTCGATCTTCACCGAGTTTTTCCTCGAGCTCATAGGTCCGGTTGGACGAGACGACGGTCAGATACGTCTTCCCGCCGGCGATGGCCGCGTCTCGCTCGTCTCCCGTGCCGACGTCGGCCGCTGCCTCGCCGCGCTGGCTATGGCGCCGCCCACGGGTCGATGCCGCGGAGTGACCGGCCCCGAGTCGCTGGATCTGCCGGCGATCGCAGCCCTCGCCGAGCAGGGGTGGCAAGCGCCGGTGCGATATGTCGATATTTCGCCCGGCGAGTACTGCAGGTCGATGGCGGCCGCCGCGGTCGACCCTTGGTGGATGTACGCCTTCTCGACGATGTTCGACTCCATCAGGGAGCAACGCTGGGACGTCGTCACCGACGAAGTTCGCCGGCTCACGGGACGGGCACCGGCGACCCTCCGCGAAGTGCTCGCCGAGCACGGGGCGCGGGCGGCTGAGATCGCGGCCGGCCAGTAATGCCGACCGCGCCCGGGTGTGCCCAGCGGGAAGTCGACGCCGGCCCGGGCGACTACCGGCGCGTAACGCGTTACGTACGACGCGAACGTCTCCAGCGCGAGCTCCTCCGTCCGCCCGGATCGGCACCATCCCGGCCAATCGACCGAGCACGCGAATACCCGCTTCGAACCAACCTCGAGGTAGACCAGGGCCGCCACCACGCTGCACGATCCTTTCATGGCGCAACGCGGTAAAAGGAACAGCGTGACAACGCAGGGCGAGAGTGCCGCCCGATCCGACCTCGTCGCGTTCTGGCCCCGTAACGACGATTGGACGTGCTGGCACTGCGGTGGGACCGGCGACCTGCTCGTCATGGACGGCTCGGGGCCGGTATGCCTCGCCTGTGCAGACCTCGACCACCTGGTCTACCTGCCGCGCGGCGACGTCGCGCTCAGCCGGCGTGCCCGCAAGGAGTCGGCGCTCTCCGCGGTTGTGGTCCGGTGGAGCCGTACTCGCAAGCGCTACGAACGCCAAGGGATGCTCGTCGAAGAGGATGCGTTGGCGCGTGCCGAGGCGCAATGCCTCACCGACGACGACGTGCGACGTCGCCAGCGAGAACGCTCCGCAAAGCGACGGGCCTGGGAAGATGTGGAGCTCACCAGGCTGGTGGCCGTGGAGATCCAGCGGCTGTTCCCTGGCTGCCCATCCGATCGAGCGGAGCGAATTGCAGCACACACCTCGGTCCGGGGGAGCGCCCGCGTTGGCCGAAGCGCCGCCGGGCGTGCGCTCGACCCGGGCGCGATCACAGCTGCCGTAATTGCGTCCATCAGGCATGAGGACACGGACTACGATGAGCTTCTCATGGCCGGCCTCGGCCGTGATGCCGCGCGCGAGGCCGTCGCCGGGACCGTCGATGGCGTGCTCAGCCGTTGGCGTTGAGCTGAGGATGGTTCGTAGTGGCGACGGTCATGCTGCACGAGTGGCGGACGGTGACGTTCCTTCATTGGCGCTACGACCCTGCGACAGTGTCTCGACTACTCCCGGCCGGGCTGGCCGTGGAGACCTTCGACGGTGCCGCGTGGGTCGGGCTGGTTCCGTTCGCGATGGAGGTTCGCGCACCCGGCGTGCCGGCGATGCCCTGGCTGTCGCACTTCCCCGAGACGAATGTACGAACTTACGTGCGCGGACCGGACGGCCGCACCGGGATCTGGTTCCTATCACTCGACGCGGCGCGGTTGGCCGCCGTGATCTCTGCGCGGCTCACCTACGGGCTGCCGTACTACTGGTCCGCGATGAGCGTGAGCCGAGCCGACCGCCGGGTTGCGTACCGGAGCCACCGCCGCTGGCCCGGCCGGTCCGGCCCGGCCAGCCGCCTCACCGTCGAGGTCGGGCCGCGGCTGTCCGCAGCCCCCGAGCTCGACCACTGGCTAACCGAGCGCCATCGGCTTTACACAGTCATCGGCGGTCGTCTCGCGAGTGCGACCGCCGAGCATCCACCCTGGCCGCTGCGGGCCGCGTCCGCCATCGAGCTGGCCGACGACCTCGTCGTCGCCGCCGGCCTTCCCCGACGGGTCGGCGATCCGCTCGTGCACCATGCCGACGGCGTTTCAGTACGGGTCGGGTCCTGGCATTGGATTGGCCGCCACGGTCGAGAATCGACGGTAACCGCCGGCCGATAGCCGACGAGAGAACGGCCGGAGCGGGGCTGGGTGTTGATCCCAGCCCCCGGCCGGTCGCGATCGCTAGCTGCAGCCGCTGGTGGAGCCGCAGCCCTCGCAGACGTAGCAGCTGCCCGCGGGGCGCATCTTCGTGCCGCAGGTGAAGCACAGCGGCGCGTCCGCGGTCCGGCCGAGCTGCGATTCGATTAGTTCCGTCGACGAATGAGCGCTGACCGGGGTGGGCTTCGCCTTCTCCGCGACGACGCCTTCCGATGAGATGTCCTCGGCTGCACCCGATGCACCGCCCGCGTCCTCGCGGTTCGCGGTAGTCGTCTCAGGGCCGACCGGCGCGGACTGCGCGAGAGCCTCTACGTCGACCTCAGGTTCAGGGAGATACGAGCCGGTCTCGAGCTCACGAGTCCGCTCCTCGACGGTATGGATCCCCATCGCCGCGCGGGTGTCGTAGGGCAGGTGGTCGAGGGCCAGCCGCCGGAAGATGTAGTCCATGATCGACGTGGCCATACGGATGTCCGGGTCGTCGGTCATGCCGGCCGGCTCGAACCGCATGTTCGTGAACTTCTGGACGTACGTCTCCAGCGGCACGCCGTACTGCAGCGCGATGGACACAGCGATGGAGAAGGCGTCCATCATGCCTGCGAGGGTGGAACCCTGCTTGGACATCTTCAGGAAGACCTCGCCGAGCCCATTGTCCGGGTAGGAGCTGGCCGTCATGTAGCCCTCGGCCCCGCCCACCGTGAACGACGTCGTCTTGCTCGGCCTGGACTTCGGCAGCCGCCTTCTCACGGAGTGCGGGCCGATCGTCTCCACACTGGCCTCGTCCGGCTGCTCTGCGACCTGCTTCTCCGACTTGGAGGCAGACAGCGGCTGGCCGACCTTGCAGTTGTCGCGGTAAATGGCCAGCGCCTTCAGCCCGAGCTTCCAGCCCTGGTAGTACATTTCCTCGATGTCTTCAATTGTGGTCGATTCGGGCATATTTACCGTCTTGCTTATAGCGCCCGAAAGCTGCGGCTGGACGGCGGCCATCATGTTGACGTGGCCCATCGGCGCGATGGCCCGTTCCCCCATGGCGCAGTCGAAGACCTCGTAATGCTCCTTCCGGAGCCCAGGTGCGTCGACGACCTGCCCGTGCTCGGCGATGTGCTCGACGATCGCCTCGATCTGCTCGTCCGGGTAGCCGAGCTTGCGCAGCGCCCGTGGCACGGTCTGGTTGACGATTTGCATCGACCCGCCGCCGACGAGCTTCTTGAACTTGACCAGCGCCAAGTCGGGCTCGATCCCAGTCGTGTCACAGCCCATTGCGAGCCCTATTGTCCCCGTAGGGGCCAATAGTGAGGCTTGTCCGTTTCGCCACCCATTCTTCTCACCGATCCTGAGGCACTGCTCCCATGCCTCAGTCCCGGCCTTGTGGATCGTGCGGTCCATTTCGTCGACGGACCGATGCGCGTCGTTCGCGGCGGCGTGCTTTCGCATCACTCGCCTGTGCGCGTCGGCGTTGCGGGCATAGCCGTCGTATGGTCCAACAACGCCGGCCAGCTCAGCCGAGCGCTTGTACGCGGCGCCGGTCATCAGTGACGTGATCGCAGCCGCGATAGCCCGCCCGCCCGCTGAGTCGTACCCGTGACCGGTCGCCATCAGCAGCGCGCCCAGATTCGCATAGCCGATTCCGAGCTGCCGGTACGCCCTGGTCGTCTCCGCGATCTTCTCGGTTGGGAAGTCCGCGAAGGAGATCGAGATGTCCATCGCGGTGATGACGAGCTCGACGACTTTCTGGAACGTCTCCGTGTCGAATGTGTCGTCATCCCTTAGGAACTTCATGAGATTAAGCGACGCGAGATTACAGGACGAGTTGTCCAACGACATGTACTCGGAGCACGGGTTACTTGCGGTGATTCGTCCCGTTTCTGGGTTCGTGTGCCAGTCGTTGATGGTGTCGTCGTACTGGACTCCGGGGTCGGCGCACTCCCAGGCCGCCTGGGCCATCTTGCGGAAGAGCTCCTTGGCCTTGACCGTGTGGACGACCTCGCCCGTCATGCGGGCCCGCAGTCCGAACTCCTTGTCGTTCTCAACCGCGCGCATGAACTCGTCAGACACGCGGACGGAATTGTTGGCGTTCTGGTACTGAACGCTGGTGATGTCGGCGCCACCGAGATCCATGTCAAAGCCGCCGTCGCGGAGGACTCGAATCTTCTCTTCCTCGCGCGCCTTCGTCTCGATGAACTCCTCGACGTCGGGATGGTCGACATCGAGGACGACCATCTTCGCGGCCCGGCGGGTCGCACCGCCGGACTTGATGGTCCCCGCGCTTGCGTCCGCACCGCGCATGAACGACACCGGTCCGGACGCGTTGCCGCCGGAGGAGAGCAGTTCCTTGCTCGACCTGATCCGGGACAGGTTGACGCCGGCACCTGATCCGCCCTTGAAGATCAGACCCTCTTCCTTGTACCAGTTGAGGATCGACTCCATCGTGTCGTCGACCGACAAGATGAAGCAGTTGTGCACCCGGAGATTCGCCGAAAGGTACTCGCCGCTCTCCGTCTGGATGTCATAGACATCCATCTCGCCAAGCTCCTCGATGCGCGCAATCTCTAGCCGCTTGACCTCCACGCTCGACTTGCCGGAAAGCTCGAAGGTCGCCTCGAGCTTCATCGCCTTGCGGAGGTCAAGGAAGCCAATCTCCTCCGCGAATATGCGACGATCTCCGGCGTTCTGTATCCGTATTGACCAGCAGCCCTTCCGGTTCGGCCGACGATCTTCCTTAAATCTGACCCGCGCGAAGATGCCGAATCGAAGCAGCAGTATCTGTGCTCCTCGAACAAGATCCTCAGAGATCATGTCGAGACCGATCAGGGCCGACCGTTCCCGCTGCGACACGTAGCCCTCCGCTTGGAACAGTGCCCGAAGATAAGCGGCCACCACCGGGAGCGGAGCGGTAAAGAGCCTTTCTGGCACAGCCATCTCGACGCCCGGGGCGCGAAGCCCCCACTTCTCGACGAAGGGGGCCAACCCCGCTCCATAGATGCGAAGCCGGCGGCAATCGAGACTCTCGTCCTGAGTCGGCTGCCGACGCATGTGCCGATTTAGGTCGGGGAATACCTGCTCGACGGCGTCGACGACCCAGGCATGCTCGCCGGGCGTCACCGTTATCGCTTCGATGGTCAGCGATTTGTTGGTCCCGGAGTATTGCCCCACGAATCCGTCCGACTGGAGCCATCCTGCGAGCGACGCTTCCGCAATCTCCCTGCTGTTGAGGTCGCCGTCTCCGTATGCATCGCGCCGGTGCCAGCTGATTTTGTCGCCGGGTCGAAGCTCTGAAGCGGGGACGAATCGTCCGAACTCCGCGGCCGACGAGCGCCAGACCAGGTGGTCGGGCGTTACGTCGAGGAGATATCCAGCCTTGGTGTGGATGCGAAGGACACCCTTCACGCCGTTGGCCTTAACGGCAACCACTCGGGTGAGCCCGTGGGCGTCGTAGACCTTCGTCCCGACTGCGTTCGACTCCACGAGAACACCGATCGGCACGAGCCCGTCGGGCGTGCTGACGAGTGAGTCATACGGCTGGCAAGCACTGACCTGTTGGGGGGACTTGGTGCCGACGTTGAACCAGACCGGCGAGTTGAAGCTGAAGACCTGGCGGAGCAGCGCCCAGGTGAGCTCGTGCTCGAACACTTCGGCATCGGCAGGTGAAGCGAAGTAGCCGTGCTCCTCGCCAGCGGCGCGGTAGGTCTTCACGACGCGGTCGATGAGCTGCTTGAGGCTCCACTCACGCTGCGGCGTGCCGATCGCACCGCGGAAATACTTGGTGGTGACGATGTTGGCGGCGTTGACCGACCAGAAATCCGGGAACTCGACCCCGCGCTGCTCGAAGTTGATCGAGCCGTCTCGCCAGTTGGTCATCACGACATCGCGGCGCTCCCAGGTGACCTCGTCATAGGGGTGCACGCCCGGCTTGGTGAAGATGCGCTCGATCTTGAGACCTTTGCCGTTCGCCCGCCGCGCAGCCCCCGCCGCGGCTTGGCTCGAACCGCTCACTGTCTCGGTCATGTGAACATTCCTCCTCCGGGCAGCGCCCGCGTCCCGCACCGGGCATCCCCGGCCCCGTGTTTTGTACGGCCAGCCAAGGGCCGCACCCTCAGATGACTTAGCCGCCGGCCGGCTCGCGCCCGGCACCTGAAGCCGACCGATCAACATGGTCGGCGCGAAGCTTCGCGATCTCCTTCTCGAAATCCTCGAGGGAGTCGAAACCGCGATAGACCGAGGCGAATCGCAGGAACGCGACCTCGTCCAAGTCACGCAGCGGCCCGAGGATCGCCAGGCCGACCTCGTGGGCGGGCACCTCGGCGGCTCCCGTTGCCCGAATCGCCTCCTCGACGCCCTGTGCCAGCCGGGCAAGCTCGTCCTCGGTCACGGGGCGTCCTTGGCACGCCTTGCGCACGCCGGCGAGCACCTTCTCCCGACTGAACGGCTCAGTAGCGCCACTCCGCTTGATCACCAGCAGGCTCGAGGTCTCCAGTGTCGTGAACCGCCGTCCGCACTCGGGACACTGCCGACGCCGCCGGATAGCGGTGCCGTCGTCGGTCGTGCGACTGTCGACGACTCGGCTGTCGATGTGGCGGCAGAACGGGCATCTCATGACTGCCGCCTCCTCTCCCGTACATGTTCATCGCGTTGACCACGAACCCCTGGGCGTCCTTCCGGCGGAGGCGCCCGGAGGTCAACTGTGGCCAACTCACCACAATTTGTGGATGAATGACACTGCTGTAACCACTAGATCTGGTAGTCACCATATGCCTCGGGCCGGTAGCCCGGCAACCACTTCCCGGCGTGTCGCCGGCGATATCCCGCCCGTTGAACGATCACCGCAGGTCAGCGACGGCGACCGCCGACGCGACAACTCCGCCTGCCGCGTCGATGTGGGATCGCGGGGAACGAATTCCGCGCTGCGGCTGCCTACTCGGGCAACACGAGTACCTGACCACTTATGATCATTGCGTCTGACAGACCGTTGAGCTTCCTGATCTCATACACGGTCTTGCGGACGTCCCCACCGGGCGCCACCTCCTTGGCGATCGACCACAAAGTGTCACCCGGCTGGACGACGAGCGTGCGCTGCGCGGCCGGCCGCGACCGATCGCTGTTCGCGCCGCTCAACCGGCCTGTTACGAACCCCACGACCGAGAGCGCGACGACCGCCAAGACAAGCACCAAGAGGAACCGCCCGCGCACCGTAAGTCGCACAGGAGGCCGCCCTGGAGGACGGTACACGTGGCGGTCGGCCGATCTGACCGGAACCGATCCCGGCAGACCCACCGACGCGGATGAGATTCGGCCGCGGTGCATCCCAATCGTGTCGCTCACGACTGCCTCCCACGGGAACAATCGATCTCGAACAAGCGTTCGATCGAACATCTGAGCGACTTTTTACACCCTCGCTCCGACAAAATCGAGAAACGCTCGAACAGTTGTTTGAAACTGTCGGCCGCGAGGGCTACCTTTCCTAGCGAGTCGATCACCAGTTGAGAGGGGACCGCCGTGCCAGACAAGAGCACAGCCAGAAGCGGGAGGTCCCATGGGGGTCGCCCCACCCCCAAAGAGACCGACGAGGGCGGGCCACGTAAGGCCGGGCGACCGCCGAAATCCCTCGTCGCCGAGCTGCACCCGTTCCCCGACGGCCCGGCCGACGACTTCGGTCTGACCCCGCGGCAGCGGCGGGTGCTCGAGGTGATTCGCGATCATGTCGAGCGGCGCGGTTACCCGCCCAGCATGCGCGAGATCGGTGACGCGGTCGGGCTCACGAGCACGTCGAGCGTGTCCCATCAGCTGTCGGCGCTGGAGCGTAAGGGTTTCCTGCGCCGAGATCCCAACCGGCCGCGAGCGGTCGAGGTCCGCTTCCCGGAAACCACAGAGACCGGCACGGGCGGCGAGTCCGCTGCGAAATCCGGCCGGCGGATGGCCGGCCGAGGCTCCCGCGAACATCTGCAAACGGTCGGCGACGACCGCCAGTCCGCACCGTCCCAAGCGGCGGGCGACCTACCGAGCGAGGCCCGCCCGTCCGCTTCATACGTACCGGTTCTCGGGCGGATCGCCGCAGGCGGACCGATCCTCGCGGAGGAGGCGATCGAAGACGTCTTCCCGCTCCCTCGCCAGATCGTCGGCAGCGGCCAACTGTTCCTGCTCAAGGTGGTCGGCGACTCGATGGTCGACGCCGCGATCTGCGACGGCGATTGGGTCGTGGTCCGGCAGCAGCCGAACGCGGAGTCCGGTGACATCGTCGCCGCCATGATCGAGGGCGAGGCAACGGTGAAGACCTACCGGCGCCGCGACGGTCGGGTGTGGCTCTTGCCGCACAACGCGGCATACGAACCGATCCCGGGCGAGGCAGCCACCATCCTCGGCCGAGTCGTTGCAGTGCTCCGGCGCGTCTGACCGGCGGCACCGCGTCCGCTGGCTGCGGCCTAGGACTCGCGCCGAACCTCGCTCGGCGATTTGTCTGGGCGCAGCCCACGCCAAGAGGGGTGGCGCATCCGGCCGTCGGCCGTCCACTCGCCGAAGGCCACTTCGCCAACCAGGTTGGGCTCCACCCAGTGAGCTTCCTTCGCATCTCGGGGTGGGACTGGCGTGTCGAACGGTGAAGTGTCCCGATCGAGCTCGCGCAACTGATCGCCGAGAGATACGAGCATCCGGTCGGTAAATCCGGTGCCGACATGCCCGACGTACACCAAACCCACGTCGGAGGGGATGCCGAGCAGCAACGACCCGACGCCCCCGCCGCGGCGTCCCTGGCCGGGCTTCCAACCGCCGATCACCACCTCCTGGGTGCGAAAGTTCTTCACCTTGATCCACGTGCGGGAGCGGCGACCTGCCTCGTAGATCGAGTCGAGCCGCTTTGCAAGGATTCCCTCCATCCGCTGCGCTTTACTCAGTTCCAAAGCGTGCGTGCCGCCCCCCGCAAAGTACGGCGGCGTGTCCCATCGCGGCCCACTGAGAGCGAGATCGTCGAGGATCGCCCGGCGCTCTACATAGGCGCGCCCAACGAGGTTCCTGCCGTCGAGGTGGAGCACATCGAATAGGAAGTACGTCACTGGGCGCTCCGCCGCCAGCCGTCTCGCCTGCACGGGGTCGCCGACATGCATCCGAAATTGGAGAGCGCCGAAACTCGGCCGGCCCGACTCGTCAAAGGCGACGATCTCACCGTCCAACACAGCTTGCCGGCCGTCGAAGACCCCGGCGATGTCGGCAAGTTCGGGATAGCTGCGCGCCACGTCCTTGTCATTCCGGGAGAGCATGCGGAACGTGCCGGGAGCGATGTACGTCACCGCGCGCACGCCGTCCCACTTCAGCTCGTATCCGTACTCGTCATCGCGGGTGACCGGCGGAAGGTCCCCCAGCGTCGCCAGCATCGGTCTGATCAGGGTCGGGAATCGCGCCACGGGACCAGTCTCCCCGGCACCCCGCGATCAAGGCGGTGGATCGGTGTCGATCGCCCGGAGGGACCGGCACACCTGGTCGTGATCTTCGGTGTACCAGAATTTCGGCAGGCTGGCCTTGAGGAAGCCGCCGTAGCGCGCGGTCGCCAGACGGGAATCGAGCACAGCGACAACGCCGCGGTCGGCCACCGAGCGGATCAGCCGGCCGGAGCCCTGCGCGAGGAGGAGCGCGGCGTGCGCGGCGGCGACGGTCATGAAGCCGTTGCCGCCGGCCTGGTCCACGGCACGCTGCCGGGCCGAGCGGATTGGGTCGTCCGGCCGTGGAAACGGCAGGCGGTCGATGACCACGAGCTGGCATGCCGGCCCCGGCACGTCCACGCCTTGCCACAGTGACAGCGTGCCGAACAGGCAGCTGCGCAGGTCGCCGCCGAACTCTCGCACGAGCCGCCCGGTCGTGTCCTCGCCTTGGAGCAAGATCGGGTACGGAACTCGCGCGCGCATCGCTTCGGCCGCGGCCACCGCGGCACGGTATGACGAGAAGAGTCCGAGAGTCCGGCCCCCGGCGGACCGAACGAGGCCGATGAGCTCCTCGACCGCTTCGGCGCCGATGCCGTTCCGGCCGGGTGCTGGGAGGCGGCGCGCCACGTAGAGAATTGCTTGCCGCCGATAGTCGAACGGCGACCCGACATCAAGACCGTCCCACCCGGGTGCCGCGTCTTCCGTCGGCTCCGGCTCGTTCATGCGGCTGGGCTCGGACCGGGCAAGGCCGACCTGACGCGCGACGATGTCGAAGCTCCCCCCGAGCACGAGCGTCGCAGATGTCAGAATGACCGTCCGTTTGGCGAACAACGCATCGCGCAGCAGCGCGGCCACGGACAGCGGGGCAACCTTCAATGCGACCCTGGCCGCCTCGTCGTGCTCGAGCCAGGACACGTCGTGGTCGGCGTGCTCGAGCAGCCGAGCCGCGACATCGTGCACGTCTTCGGCGGCGATCCGCGCGCGCCGGCGCAACGCCTGGGCGAAGCCGCCGTCCGACTCCGCCTCTGATGATGACCGGCCCAGCGCGGTCATCAGGGCATGCGAACAGTCGCGCACCTCGGTCAGCGCACCGGCGAGCTCGGCCGGCAGGTCGTCGAGCCGGCCCGGCTCGGTCTGCTCCAGCACCCTGGCGAGCCGGTCGCCGGCGGCGAGCATCACCTCCAGCGGCCTTTCCTTCACGTGCCGCTGCGCCCGGCGGACCAGCCGCTCGATCGACGACGAGCGCAGCTCGTCGGTAGCAGCGCTGGTGACCCGGTCGCCGAGCTCGTGCGCCTCGTCGACCACCACGACGTCGTGATCGCCAAGGATCGGGAAGGGTTCGAGCGCGTCGATGGCGAGAAGCGCGTGGTTGGTGACCACGATGTCGGCCAGAGCAGCGCGCTCCCTGGCCTGCTCGGCGAAGCACTCCGAGCCATATGCACAGCGGTGCGCACCGATGCAGTCCCGCGCACTCACAGACACTTGGGACCAAGCACGGTCGGTGACCCCCGGCCTGACCTCGTCCCGGTCACCGGTCGCCGTCCGCTCGGCCCAAGCCCGCAGCCGGACCACCTCCCTCCCCAGCGGGCTGGTGGGGCTTGGTGAGTCGGGTTTCCCGCCCGGCCCGCCGGCATTGGCGGCGTCGAAGAGCGCAAGCTCCTCGCTGGCATCCATCCCGTCGCGAAGTCTCTGGAGACACGCGTAATTGCGGCGGCCCTTCAGGATGGCGTAGGTCGGCTTCGCACCGAGGAGCGGCTCGACCGCCTCGACGAGCCGGGGCAGGTCCCGCTCGACCAGCTGGTTTTGCAAGGCAAGGGTTGCCGTTGCCACGACCACCCGGTCCCCGTGGGCGAGCGCCGGCACGAGGTAGGCGAGGGACTTCCCGGTGCCGGTTCCTGCCTGTACGAAGAGGTGGCGCCCGCTTTCCAGCGCCCTCGCGACCGCGTCGGCCATCCGTACCTGGCCGGTCCGCTCGGTCCCGCCGATTGCGGATACGGCGGCAGCGAGCAATTCGTGCAGGGATGCCCCGGCCACGCCCGACAGCCTCCCACGCTCGCCATCCAGTGGGCGGTGGCATCCACAAAGGACGCATGCAGAGGGTCAGCCCGCCCCACCTAGTAATTCGGTGCAGGACGCTGGGCTCGCCTATCCGGTTACCCCCAACTGATAAAGCCTGGCCGGCAGGGCCGAAATGGACGTGCAGCGGTTGCCCGTAATGTGCCAGCCTTGACCGGGTTGTCGAGGAGGGACTCCGCCAAGATCAGGAGGGCTCGGTGCGGGCCGATCGGGTAGATCTCTAGCTCTTGAGACATCGAGATCCTCATTCCCGGTGCACGGCAACGGGAGTATGCGGGGTGCGAGAGGCGTTGAACAGGCGATATGACAAACCATCTTGATCAAGGACGAGAGGTCCTCGACACCGCAGAGACCTTGGACCTCGCCGACCGCGCGGCGCTCCGACGGGTGGTCGGGCTTCGCACCGAGCTCGAGGACATCACCGAGGTCGAGTATCGAGCACTGCGCCTAGAGCGGGTCGTTCTCGTCGGAATCTGGACAGACGGCACCGTGACCGACGCGGAGAACTCCCTCGCCGAGCTCGCCGCTCTCGCCGAGACGGCGGGTTCGATCGTGCTCGAGGGACTGATCCAGCGCCGGGACAAGCCGGACCCGGGCACCTACCTCGGATCGGGCAAGGCGCGCGAGCTGCGAGAGATCGTGCTCGCCAGTGGTGCCGATACGGTGATCTGCGACGGTGAGCTTAGCCCTGGTCAGCTGATCCAGCTCGAAGATGTCGTCAAGGTCAAGGTCATCGACCGGACCGCGCTGATCTTGGATATCTTCGCCCAGCACGCGCGCAGCCGAGAGGGCAAGGTGCAGGTCGAGCTCGCGCAGATGCAGTACCTGCTGCCGAGACTGCGCGGCTGGGGCGAGTCCTTGTCCCGGCAGGCCGGCGGGCGGGTTGCCGGCGGTGGCGGGATCGGCACCAGAGGCCCCGGCGAAACGAAGATCGAAACGGACCGGCGGCGGATCCGCAGCCGGATGGCACGGCTTCGCCGTGAGATCGCCAACCTCGGGGTTGCCCGAGCGACGATGCGCAAAGACCGCGAGCGGCACGGCCTGCCTACGGTAGCCATCACCGGCTACACCAATGCCGGGAAGTCCTCCCTGCTCAATAGGCTCACCGGCGCCGGCGTGCTGGTAGAGGATGCGCTGTTCGCGACGCTCGATCCGACCGTGCGCCGCGCGTCGACCCCGGGGGGTAGGGTCTTCACGTTGTCCGACACCGTCGGCTTTGTGCGGCACCTACCGCACCAGCTCGTCGAGGCATTTCGGTCCACTCTCGAAGAGGTCGCTCGCGCAGACTTCATCCTGCATGTTGTCGACGCCTCACACGCGGACCCGGAAACGCAGATCGCTGCGGTCCGCGAGGTGCTAGCGGAGATCGGAGCGGATGACATCCCGGAGATCATCGCGATCAACAAGGCCGATATCGCCGATCCCGAAGTGGTCGCCCGGCTGCAGCGCGCCGAACCACATTCGGTCGCCGTGTCGGCACGCACCGGCGAGGGTCTGGACAAGCTGCTCGCCCTGATCGAACGTGATCTCCCCAGGCCGGCCGCCAAGGTCACCGCGCTCGTTCCGTATGACCGGGGCGCGCTGGTCGCCCGCATCCATGACGAGGGCGAGGTTGCCGCCGTCGAGCACCTGCCCACCGGGACGCTTGTACGGGCGAGAGTGCCTTACGCGCTCGCGGCCGAACTCGAGCAGTACACCCCGGCAGCCTCCCGCGCTTGATCAAAGGCTTCACCGGCCGCCCCCGGCCAGTGCTCGATCGGCGGTGATGCCGTCGAGGTCCCACGTCCGTGGCCGACGAGGTATCAAGGAAGCCTTGGTAGCAGCGATCTGCCGGAGCCGCCCGACCGGCCATGCGGCTAGTTGTGCTCGAGGAGCCAGTCGGTGCTGACGGTTCCTTCGGCGACGAGGACCGCCGGCCCGGTCAGGGTCATGGTTCGGTCCGCTCCGATCGTCACGATGAGCCGGCCGCCGGGAACATCCACGGTCCACTCCTCCTGGGCGCTCGACCGCTGCTCGACCGCTCGGGAATTGCCGGTCGCCGAGACAGCGACCGGGGCCGCTCGCACGCCGCCCTCGACGGCGGCTGCGGCGACGGCGCATGCACCCGTACCGCAAGACCTGGTCTCGCCCACCCCGCGCTCATAGACGCGCATCGCCAGGTGGAAGGGCCCGCGAGCCACCGCGAACTCCACGTTTGCGCCTGCCGGGAACGCGTCCGCCGGGCGAACCTCCGGCGCCGCTTCGAGAGCGCCCACCAGCGCAAGATCATCGATGAAGGCGACCGCATGCGGGTTCGGCGACCGGACGGCGCGCGCCGGCCAGGCCCGGCCATCGACGACGACCTCAACCGCGCCGGCGGCCAGCAGGCCATACCGTCCCATCTCGACGGAGACGTCGCCAAGCGCCGCCAGCCGGACACGCCGCAGCCCAGCGCGGGTCGCGATCGCGAACTCGCCGGCCGGCTCCCGGTAGGTGTCCACCAGATAACGTGCGAAGACGCGCACGCCATTGCCGCACATCTCGGCGACCGACCCGTCCGCGTTGCGGTAGTCCATGAACCAGCGTGCCTCGTCGGACATCTGAGCGCCCTCGGGATCGGTGCCGGCAAGCACGACCCGGAGCACCCCGTCGGCACCGAGCCCGCCCCGCCGGTCGCACAGCGCTCGCACGAGCGCGGGGGTCAGATCGAGCGCCCGCTGGGGGTCGAAGAGCAGGACGAAGTCGTTCTCCGTGCCATGCCCCTTGGCGAACGGGACACCGTCCTGGATCACCCGCCGATGCTACGTCAAGCTTTCTTGCACAAGTCGCGTCGCGGCATCCAGCAGGTCGGGGCGGTCGAAGCGGCGCCATTGAATACGCCGGTCGCGCCGAAACCAGGAGTCCTGGCGGCGGGCGAACCGCTGGGTGGCCCGGATCGTCTCTGTCCTTGCCCCCTCCTCGGTCCATTCGCCGTCGAGGTAACGCAGCACCTGCGCGTAGCCAAGCGCTTGGGCTGCCGTCCGGCCCTGCCGCAGGCCGTGCCGCTCGAGCTCGCGTACTTCTTGTACGAGACCCAGCGCCCACATCCGGTCGACCCGGTCGGCGATGCGGCGGTCGAGCTCGGGCCGTGGCACGTCGAGGCCGATCTGGACGGTGTCGTGGACATACCGCGGTTCGGGCAACGCAGCCGCGAACGGCCGACCCGTGATCTCCATGACCTCCAACGCTCGGACGATACGGCGCCCGTTGCTCGGCAATATGCCGGCCGCGGCGACGGGGTCCGCGGCCCGCAACCGCTCGTAAAGCTCTGCCGTCCCGCGCTGGGCGTGCTCGGCCTCCAGCCGCGCCCGCACGGCAGGATCGGTACCGGGAAATTCGAGGTCGTCGAGAACCGCGCGTATGTAAAGGCCGGAACCACCGACAACGAGCGGGATCCGGCCGCGATCCAGCAGGTCGTCGACGACCCGGCGGGCCTCCTTCTGGTAAACCGCGACACTAGCGGTCTCCGTGACCTCCCAGATGTCGAGCAGGTGATGCGGCACCCCGCGCTGCTCGTCCCTGTGGAGCTTCGCGGTGCCGATGTCCATGCCCCGGTAGAGCTGCATCGAGTCGGCGTTCACGAGCTCGCCGCCGAGCCGGTGGGCAAGCTCGATGGCGAGGTCGGATTTGCCGGCAGCCGTCGGTCCGACCACGGCAAGAACCAAGGGCTTCACGATCTCAAGTCTCCCAACCGGTCCGCTGCCCTACGCCGCCCAACCTCGCCGCACGCCGCGAACCGCCGCTTTACGCCGGGTACGGACCCTCGAGCACCGGATTTGTCCGTTCCCCAGGCCTGTACCGGCCGTAAAGAAGCGATAGTTGGCGTATATGCACGGCTCAGTGGCACGCCGCGGTCGCTTGGGCCGGCACGTGCCGGGGTCCGAGCGTCGGCATCCCGAGCGACACGGCCTGGGCTTTAGAGGATGTACGGACGCCATGGCGGGCGGCCCACGCGTCGCCGGCCCGGGTGGGGCGCACGGCAACGGGCGGTCCGTCGGCGACCAGGTGATGCGGTGCCGCCTTCGTGATCCGCACGGTCACCATGTCGCCGGGCCGGATCTCTTGCACCGCATCGCCGGCGCTGCGGTCGTCTCCGAGGCCGATTCTCGGCGTTGCCCCGCCGGTGAAGTGCACAAGGCGGTTATCCGCGGCCCGGCCGGACATTCGATGCGTCTCCCGGTCCTTGCGCCCCTCACCCTCGGCGACAAGCAGCTCGACCACCTTGCTGACCTGCCGCTGGCTCTCCTCTAGGGAAATCTGCTCTTGCAGAGCCACCAACCGCTCGTAGCGCTCCTGGACGACCTCCTTCGGGACCTGGCCGTCCATCGTGGCGGCCGGTGTGTCCGGCCGCCTTGAATACTGGAAGGTGAATGCGCCGGCGAACCGCGCCTCCCGGACGACGTACAACGTCTGCTCGAAGTCCTCGTCGGTCTCCCCGGGGAAGCCGACGATGATGTCGGTCGTGATCGCGGCATCCGGAATCGCCGCCCGAACCCGCTCGATGATGCCGAGGTAGCGCTCCTGCCGGTAGGAGCGGCGCATCGCCCGCAACACCTGGTCCGAGCCGGACTGCAGCGGCATGTGCAGCTGCGGCATCACATTGGGCGTGTCGGCCATCGCGGCGATGACGTCGTCGGTGAACGCCGCCGGATGCGGGCTGGTGAAGCGCAACCGCTCCAGGCCCTTGACGTCGCCGCACGCGCGCAGCAGCTTGCCGAACGCGAGCCGGTCGCCGAACTCCACACCATAGGTGTTGACGTTCTGCCCGAGGAGCGTGACCTCGAGCGCGCCATCGGCGACGAGCGCCTCGATCTCGGCGAGGATCTCTCCCGGCGGGCGATCTTTCTCCCGCCCCCGAAGGGTGGGGACGATGCAGAAGGTGCAGGTGTTGTTGCAGCCGACGGAGATCGCGACCCAAGCAGCGTATGGCAACTCCCGCCGGGTTGGCAGGGTCGAGGGGAAGACCTCGAGGGACTCGAGGATTTCGACCTGCGCCTCCTGCTCGATCCGCGCCCGCTCGAGGAGTACGGGCAGCGAGCCGATGTTATGCGTACCAAACACGACGTCGACCCACGGTGCCCGGCGGACGATCTCGCCCTGGTCCTTCTGGGCAAGGCAGCCCCCGACCGCGATTTGCATGCCCGGCTTGGCCGCCTTGACCGGCGCCAAGTGGCCGAGGTTGCCGTAGAGCCGGTTGTCCGCGTTCTCGCGGACGGCGCAGGTATTGAAGACAACCACATCGGCGGTCTGGCTCTCGGCGGCGCGCAGGTAGCCCGCGTCCTCGAGCAGGCCGGCCAGGCGCTCGGAGTCGTGGACATTCATCTGACATCCGTAGGTGCGGATCTCGTAGGTGCGCGCGCTCATAACCCGTCAAGGGTACGTTGCTGCGGACCTAGATCACTTTGCTCCAGGCGGCTATGACCGGTCAGGAGGAGTGGCGGCGTGTCGGAGGCATCGTCGAACAAGTGTTCGGGTAGTGTCAACAGGGTCGAGATAGATGCCGACTTATCCACTGGCGCGTGTCGGAGCCCCGAAAATGTCGGGGGGAAGCCATAGCGTCGGCTGCGATGAGACGCACACGACGACCCAGCACCGGGATGGCATCCATGGCAGCTCCAGCAGATCGCGGCAAGGCGCTCGAGGCCGCGCTCGCCCAGATCGACCGACAGTTCGGCAAGGGTTCGGTCATGCGCCTCGGCGACGAGGGCCGGGCGCCGGTCGAGGTGATCCCAACCGGCTCCATAGCGCTAGACATCGCGCTCGGCATCGGCGGCCTGCCGCGCGGCCGGGTGGTCGAGATCTACGGGCCGGAGGCGAGCGGAAAGACATCGCTCGCGCTGCACGCCGTGGCGAACGCACAACGTGCGGGCGGCACCGCCGCCTTCATCGATGCGGAGCATGCGCTTGACCCGGAGTATGCGAAGAACCTTGGCGTGGACACTGACGCCTTGCTCGTCTCCCAGCCGGACACCGGTGAGCAGGCGCTGGAGATCGCTGACATGCTCGTGCGGTCGGGAGCGATAGACGTCGTCGTCATCGACTCGGTGGCCGCTCTCGTCCCCCGTGCCGAAATCGAGGGCGAGATGGGCGACAGCCACGTCGGTCTGCAGGCCCGCCTGATGAGTCAAGCGCTGCGCAAGCTCACCGGCGCGCTCAGTGCAAGCCGGACGACCGCCATCTTCGTCAACCAGCTTCGCGAGAAGGTCGGGATCCTCTTTGGCTCACCGGAGACGACGACGGGCGGGCGGGCGCTGAAGTTCTATGCCTCTGTACGGCTGGACGTGCGGCGGATCGAGACCCTCAAGGATGGATCGGATGCGGTTGGCAACCGGGTCCGGATTAAAGTCGCGAAGAACAAGTGCGCGCCGCCATTCCGGCAGTGCGATGTCGACCTCCTGTTCGGGCAGGGGATCAGCCGCGAGGGCGGGCTGATCGACATGGGGGTCGAGAACGGCCTGATCCGCAAGTCGGGCGCTTGGTACACCTACGAGGGCGACCAACTCGGCCAGGGCAAGGAGAATGCGCGTTCGTTCCTCCGTGACAACCCCGACCTAGCCGACGAGATCGAGAAGAAGATCAAGGAGAAGCTCGGCGTCGGCGCCCAGCTCGACACCGACGTGACCACTTCCGATTCGGCGGTGGCCGTGCCAGAGGGCTTCTGACCACGACATATCAGCCCGGACGACGAGTGGCTCCGCGCAAGGAGGCGAGCGTGGAGGCCCCACGTTCCACTGAACGTACAGGCCGCCCATCCGGAGTCGGACGTGCGGATCGACGATCCGAAGGGTCTCAGTCAAGATCCGACCCGGCCGCCAATCCTTCGCCCGCAGCACACTCGGGCGACGAGGAGCTCGAACGGGCACGCGACATCTGTTTGGCCCAGCTGTCGTACTCGCCGCACACCCGTTCGCAGCTTGCCGACGCCATGCGGCGCCGAGGTGTAGACGCGGCGGTTGCCGCCGATGTCCTAGGCCGCCTCGCGGCGGTGGGCCTCATCGACGACGAGGCATTCGCCGCGGCATGGGTCGACAGCCGGCACCGAGGCCGCGGCGTCGGACCGCTGAAGATCGCGAACGAGTTGAGGACTCGTGGCATCGCCCCTGATCTTGCGGCAGCGAGCATCGAGACGATCACTCCCGACCAACAGCGAGCGGCGGCAAGGGCCATCGTCGATAAACGGCTCGCGATGATCCGCGGGGGGCCGACGGCGGTACGCGCACAGCGCCTAGTTGGCGTGCTCGCTCGCCGGGGCTACCCACCTGCGATCGCCTACGAAGTGGTCCGGGAGGCGCTTGCGGGCGAGGGATCCGAGCTTCCGGAGCCAGATTCAGAAGGCCTCTGACCTACCTGCCCTGCTGCGTCGCGATCCCGGTCCCTGCGGGCGCGATTGACCATGGCGCGTCGGTACCTTGACCGATTCGTTACCTCGACTTAGCCTCAGATCAGTGGAGGGGAACACCCGACACGGGATCGCTGAGAGCACCACAGGCTGCACCAGACACGACAACCCCGGCGCCAAACGCGCCGGCGCTGGAGAAGGGACGGCGGCATTCGCTCCGCGGGGGCCGCTGGTAGTGAAGGTAACTGCAAGGCGGGCAGGTCGCCTGTTCCGTCCCATTCGGCTTACCCCCAGCTGCGGTTGCCGCTCACCAGCTGGTAACCGACGGGCGGGATCTACGGCATTTGGCGGTGTTCCGACCGGATGCCGAGAGCAGCCAAGGTTCCACGGGTCGCCGCCGGGCGCTGGATCCGGCCACCGGCCGGCGTTGGCGATATGAGACGGCCCGCGGGCGATTTGGCGATCACCGACCGGGCCGGGCTCCTCCCGGAGTGACAGCCGTTCCCGGCCGTACGACCGGGAGCCCGACGGTAGGAGTGATCGCCATGGACGGCGCTGTTGGACTGCTGGCGATCGGCCTCCTAGCTGCCGTGCTACTCGCGATCCTCACCGTTGGTTTCCTCATGCTGCGGCGCCGTCATGAGGCTGCCGTACAAAGCCAGCGAAGCGTCGCCATGGCCCGGGTCGAGCTCGAGGAGGCTCGCCGGCAGGCGTCGGACATCAGGAAACGCGCCGAGTCCGAGGCAAGCGACATGCAGACCAAGGCGCAGGTAGCCGCCGACCAGGTCGAGAATGCCAGGCGTGCCGTCGAGGAAGAGGCCAGACAGCTCAAGGAAGATCTTCGTGAACTCCGGCTTGATCTGGAGCGGCGTGAGCACTGGCTGGCCGAGCGGGACGAGCGCCTTCGGGTCGATCAGCTCGCGATCGATCAGCGGGCGCGCGAGCTCGACCTGCAGGAGGGCCAAATCGCGCAGAAGCGAGCTGAGCTCCTCGACATCGAACAGGAACGCCGACTCATCCTCGAGCGCCTCGCCGGCCTCACCGCCGATCAGGCGAAGGCGGAGATCGTCACGATCATCGAGAACCAGGCCAAGCGGGAGGCAGCGATCCTCGCCCGGGATATTGAGGCGGCGGCGCGTGAGCATGCGGACGAGCGAGCCAGGCGCGTCATCACCCTCGCCATCCAGCGGCTTGCTACCGAGCAGACGTCCGAGTCGGTCGTCTCCGTACTCCAGCTGCCCAGCGACGACATGAAAGGCCGGATCATAGGCCGCGAGGGTCGTAACATCCGCGCCTTCGAGGCGGTCACCGGGGTAAATCTCATCATCGACGACACACCCGAAGCGGTCTTGCTGTCCTGCTTCGACCCGGTCCGGCGAGAGATTGCCCGGAACGCACTGGAAGGCCTCGTCCTCGACGGGCGGATTCACCCGCAGCGGATCGAGGAGGCCCACGACCGGGCCAAGTCCGAGGTTGATCAGCTCTGCGTCCGAGCCGGCGAGGATGCCCTGGTCGAACTCGGCATCACCGATATGCATACCGAGCTCGTTGCGCTGCTCGGCCGGCTGCGCTACCGGACCTCCTACGGCCAGAACGTTCTCAAGCACCTGGTCGAGAGCGCCCACATCGCCGGAATGATGGCGAGTGAGCTGCGACTCGACCCCCAGCTGCTAAAGCGCTGTGCGCTCTTGCACGACATCGGCAAAGCGTTGACCCATGAGGTCGAGGGGTCCCATGCCCTGATCGGTGCCGAGATCGCCAGACGGTACGGCGAGCCCGAGGATGTCGTTCACGCGATCGAGGCCCATCACGGCGAGGTCGAGATGCGAACGGTCGAGGCAGTACTCACCCAGGCCGCGGACGCGATCAGCGGCGGGCGGCCCGGTGCTCGCCGGGAGTCTCTGGAGGCGTACGTCAAGCGGCTGGAGCGACTCGAGGAGATTGCCGCCGGACATAACGGGATAGAGAAGGTCTTCGCCATGCAAGCCGGCCGCGAACTACGGGTCATGGTGCTGCCCGACCAGGTCGATGACATCCAGGCGCAGGTGCTCGCCCGGGACATCGCCAAGCAGATCGAGGAGGAGCTGACCTACCCAGGCCAGATCCGCGTCACGGTGGTTCGGGAGAGCCGCGCGGTAGAGACAGCTCGCTGAGCTGGAGGCAGGTGCAGCCGGTCCGCGGCTAGCGGACGCTCGGGGGGAGGTTGAGCGCGTTGCACACCGCCCGCCAGATCTCCTTTACGTCCTCGCCGTCGGCAATCGCCTGGTAGACAGTTCGCCCGCCTAGCTCTGCCACGACGAAGTCGCGTGCGAACGAGTCGGCGTAGGTGGCACCGAACTGCTGATTCATTCGGGCCCAGAACTCGGTATGCCGCATCGGCTGCTCGCCCGAGATTGTGAGGCGAGGGCGCTCAGGCGAGGGCGCCGGTCTCGACCAGACGCTTGAGCGTGACGTCCCAGTTGTCGCCGGGGCGGGTAACGGTAAGCGCCTCGAGCTCTGCCTTGATCTTGAGACCGTGCCCCGCCTCGGAGAGGCTGCGGATCTCCGCGACGAATGCATCGGAGTCGGTGCGTAGGTTCAGGGTCCGGCCGGCGACGATGTTGCGGACATATGCGTTCCTCCCGTGGTTCAGCGGGATGACGTACTTGACGTCCCCAAGCGTCTGCAGGCTGCCAGTACCCGCGCCGGTACCGGCACGAACCGAGGCACGGGCGGTCTTGGACTGCTTTCCTGACACGGGAAACTCCAAAGGCAAAACGGGGCGAGATCGAACGTCGGAGCACATGGAACGTCCGCCGGATCGCGGCGGACGCGTTGGTACCCAAGTTTACAGGGGTTGGCGGCGGGGTCTTGACGATCACTCGGCACCGGCAGCGCACAAGCAAGCAGAGCCGACCCCACCCGCCCGTACGACGTCTCCCGCCGAGTGGTTCGTTCCCACACCGGACGGATCCTTCACAGGGACCGGAGCTTCAGTCGGTTCGAGGACTTGGCATGGCCGGCAGCCTGGAAATGTCGGCGCCGTGAGCGAGGATGGCGACATGGTCGACCCGGTCGCACGATTCTCCCCGGCCACCCGGGCGTGGTTTGAGGGTGCCTTCGCCGCCCCCACGGCGGCGCAGGTGGGCGCATGGTCGGCGATCACCAAGGGTGATAACACCCTTGTGATCGCGCCGACCGGCTCGGGCAAGACGCTGGCGGCCTTCCTGTGGTCGCTCGACCGCTTCGCGTCCACACCACAGCCCGACGACAGGCAGCGCCGATGCCGCGTGGTCTATGTGTCTCCGCTGAAGGCACTCGTGGTAGACATCGAGCGGAATCTCCGTGCTCCGCTGACCGGGATTCGGCAGGCGGCCCGGCGCCTCGGCCTGCCCGAACCGCGCATCGACGTTGCGATGCGCACTGGGGACACGCCCGCAGACGAACGCCGTCGCTTTGGCAGCCGGCCTCCGGACATTCTGATCACCACACCAGAGTCGTTGTTCTTGATCATGACATCCCAGGCTCGAGAGCAACTGCTCGGTGTAGAAACGGTCATCGTCGACGAGGTGCACGCGGTCGCCGCGACCAAGCGCGGCGCCCACCTAGCCCTCACCCTGGAACGCCTCGATCACCAGCTCAGCCAACCGGCACAGCGGGTCGGTCTGTCGGCGACGGTTAGGCCGGTCAATGAGGTGGCCGGGTTCCTCGGCGGTGCATCACCAGTCACAGTGGTCCAGCCGCCGCTGGCAAAGACCGTCGATTTGCGGGTCGTGGTCCCAGTGCCGGATCTCACCGAACTCGACGGGGGACGCGGAGCCGAGCCGCGTGGCCACAACAGCGTGCCGCCGGCTTCAACCGGGCTCCCGGCGAGCGCTCCAGCACAGGCCGCGGAGCATATCGACGGCCTCGACGCTGCGCGTGATCCAGTTCGAGCGGCGTCGATCTGGCCACACGTCGAGGAGCGGATTGCGGATCTCATCGACTCACACCGGTCGACGATCGTCTTCGCCAACTCGCGCCGGCTTGCCGAGCGCCTGACCGCACGCCTCAACGAGGTCGCGCATGAACGAGCGGCCGATGAAGAGCTGCCGCCGGCCGGTGTGGCAACAGCGGAGAAGATGGCGCAGGCGGGGGCCACCCGCGGCGCCGCCGAGGTGATCGCCCGGGCTCATCACGGATCCGTGAGCAAGGAGCAGCGCGCTCGGATCGAGGACGAACTGAAGTCTGGCCGGATTCCGGCGGTGGTGGCGACGAGCAGTCTCGAGCTCGGCATCGACATGGGCGCCGTCGACCTGGTGGTGCAGGTCGAGTCGCCACCGTCGGTGGCCGCCGGCCTGCAGCGGATCGGCCGAGCCGGCCATCATGTCGGCGCGGTTTCCCGCGGGATCGTGTTCCCGAAGTATCGCGGGGATCTCGTACAAGCCGCGGTCGTCGCGCAGCGGATGGCGGCCGGTGAGATCGAGCAGATCCGTTACCCGCGCAACCCAATCGACGTGCTGGCACAGCAGGTCGTCGCGATGACCGCAATGGATGACTGGCAAGCCGACGAGATGCTCGCGGTGGTACGCCGGGCCGCACCGTTTACATCACTGCCGCAGAGCGCCTTCGAGGCGGTCCTGGACATGCTGGCTGGGCGCTATCCGAGCGACGGGTTCGCCGAGCTGCGGCCGCGGCTGGTCTGGGACCGAGTCACAGGCATGTTGTCGGCCCGGCCCGGAGCACAGCGGCTCGCCGTTACCAGTGGTGGAACGATCCCGGATCGCGGCTTGTTCGGCGTCTTCCTCACCGGGGAGCGGGCGAGTCGCGTCGGTGAGCTCGACGAGGAGATGGTCTACGAGTCGCGAGTCGGCGACATCTTCACCCTCGGCTCAACGAGCTGGCGGATCGAGGACATTACCCACGACCGCGTTCTCGTCACGCCGGCACCAGGGTCGCCAGGCAGGCTGCCGTTCTGGAAGGGCGACGCGGTGGGCCGTCCGGTCGAGCTTGGCCGCGCCGTCGGCGCCTTCGTCCGTGAGCTTGGCACCCTCGACGCCGACCGGGCCCGCGAGCGCGTGCGGAAGTGCGGCCTCGACAAGTGGGCGACCGACAACCTCCTGGCCTACTTGACCGAACAGCGCCAAGCGACGGGGCACGTGCCGGACGATCGGACGATCCTGGTCGAACGGTTTAGGGATGAGCTTGGCGACTGGCGGGTGGTGGTGCATTCGCCGTTCGGCGCGCAGGTCCACGCCCCTTGGGCACTCGCCATCGCCGCCCGGCTCCGCGAGCGGTTCGGCGTCGACGTGGCCGCGATGCACTCAGACGACGGGATTGTCCTGCGCCTGCCCGATACGGAGGAGCGACCGCCGCTGGACCTCGCCGCCTTCGATCCGGACGAGGTCGAGCCGCTCGTTACAGCGGAGCTCGGCGGCTCGGCGCTGTTCGCGGCGCGGTTCCGGGAGTGCGCGGCGCGAGCGCTGCTGCTGCCCCGCCGACAGCCGGGCCGGCGGAGTCCGTTGTGGCAACAACGGCAGCGGTCGGCGCAACTCTTGTCGGTTGCGAGCCAGTATGCGCAGTTCCCAATTGTCCTGGAGACGATGCGCGAGTGCCTACAGGATGTATTCGACGTCCCCGGTCTCGTCGGACTGATGCGCGATCTACAGGCCCGCCGGGTTCGCTTTGTCGAGGTAGAGACGGCCACCCCGTCGCCGTTCGCACGCTCACTGCTCATGGGCTACGTCGCCGAATACATGTATGACGGGGACTCGCCACTCGCCGAGCGCCGTGCTCAGGCGCTTACGCTCGACACCAGCCTGCTTGCCGAGCTGCTCGGACAGGCCGAGCTCCGCGAGCTGCTCGACGCCGACGTGATCGACCGGGTCGAAGCCGAGCTCCAGTGGCTGGCCGGTGACCGGCGCGCGCGGTCCGCCGAGAATGTGGCCGACATGCTCCGACTGCTCGGTCCGCTCGGCACATCGGAGGTCGCCGAGCGTAGTGTGAGGGGACGCGACGAGGCGTCCGGCTGGTTGGACGACCTGGCCCGGGCCCGCCGTGCGATTCTGGTACGGATCGGGGGCACGGATCGGTGGGCGGCGATCGAGGACGCGGGTCGGCTGCGTGACGCACTCGGCGCTCCCCTCCCGGTCGGCATTCCAGAGGCTTTTCTGGAGCCGGTCCGCGACCCGCTCGGCGATCTGGTCTCAAGGTTCGCCCGTACTCACGGCCCGTTCCACGCCGCCGACGCTGCCGAGCGGCTCGGGCTTGGCGTGGCCGTGGTCACCGACGCACTGCACCGTCTTGCCGCGGCCGGGCGAGCCGTCGAAGGAGCCTTTCGGCCCGGCGGCGCGGGCACAGAGTGGTGCGATCCGGGCGTCCTACGCCGAGTCCGGCGTGCCTCGCTCGCCGCCCTGCGTAGGGAGGCCGAGCCCGTGCCGGCCGGCGTGTTCAGCCGGTTCCTACCGGCCTGGCAGGGTGTCCGGGGCGCCGGCCTGCGCGGCATTGACGGAGTCCTGCGGGCCGTCGAGCAGCTTGCCGGAACGCCGGTGCCGGCGTCGGCGTTGGAGCGGTTGATCCTGCCCGCTCGCGTGGCCGACTACGCGCCGCCCCTTCTCGACGAGTTGTGCGCGGCGGGCGAGGTGCTATGGGCGGGCCATGCCTCGCTGCCCGGCGACGACGGCTGGATCGCACTGTATCCGCATGAGGTCGCTCCACTACTCCTGCCACCGATCGACGAGAACATGTCGCTGACACCGCTGCATGAGCAGGTGCTATCGGCGCTCGGCGACGGTCGCGCGTTGTTCTTCCGCCAATTGTCCGACCGGATCAGCTCGCTCGACGACACGGCGCTGGCGAGCGCTATATGGGATCTCGTATGGGCCGGCTACTTGACGAACGACACCCCGGGGCCGATCCGAGCGCTCGTCGGCGGCGGCCGAGCTACGCATACCCAACGGCCGAGGCCCCTGCGCGGAAGGTACTCACGCTACGGACGTCCGGTAGCCGGCCGGGCGTCGCTGCCCAGTCGCAGCGGACCTCCGACCATGACCGGACGGTGGTCGCTGCTGCCGGAGCGCGACCTAGATCCCACCCGGCGCGCCCACGCCCTCGCTGAGACACTGCTTGACCGCTACGGGGTGCTTACCCGCGGGTCGGTGACCGCCGAGCGACCCAGTGGCGGCTATGCAGCCGTCTATCGTGTCCTCCGCGCTTTCGAAGAAGCAGGCCGGGTCCGTCGTGGTTACTTCATCGAAGGCCTTGGTGCGGCGCAGTTCGCGATGCCCGGTGCGGTCGACCGGCTCCGGGGCTACTCCCGCAGCGACGGCATCCGCCCAGGAGTCGCCGCCGGCGAGGCGACGGAGCGGAGCGCATTGGTTCTCGCCGCCACCGACCCGGCGAATCCTTATGGTGCCGCCTTGCCGTGGCCGGAACGGCCCGGTGAGGTCGCAAGCGGTCACAAGCCAGGCAGGAAGGCCGGCGCGCTGGTGGTTCTCCTCGACGGCGACCTCGTGCTCTACGTGGAGCGCGGCGGGCGCACCCTGCTGACATGGGCCGATGATCTGGACAATCTCCAGCCTACGGTTGACGCCCTCGCCCTGGCCGTACGGGAGGGCGCACTCGGCAAACTCACCGTCGAACGCGCCGATGGCGAAGGGGTGTTGACCTCACCGCTCGGCCGAGCAATCGAGGCGGCCGGCTTCCACGCCACTCCCCGAGGTCTGCGCCTGCGCGGCTGACGACGCCTCGTAGGGGTTGCCCGAGCGAGTCCCCGGCTGTCGCGCATCTCTCGCCTGGGCACTCTGATGGAAAAGGCGGTGCCGGTGCCCCGGCTCGGTCGGCGAGCCAGCCAGGGGATAGCACCGGCACCACGGCCCGTGCGGGCTGTTAGAGGCTCCGACCCGGTCGCGCCTCCGTTCGTCGGATCACACTCGCGTCGGGATCGGGTTCCTAGACCGCGAGCAGCCGGTCGAGCAGGACGTGATACCTCTGCATGAGGCTGCGCAGCTGTTCGGTGGCGGTCTCGTCGCCGGCGCTCTTCCCGGTCGACCGTCCTTCGTCCAGCACACCGAGCCGATCCTTGAGAACGGACGTGATGCGGTCCGATGCATGAGAGACCAGCTGCGCCGCCTCGTCGACGGCCGTTCTGGGATCGTCGACGAAGCCGGCCTGCACCTCGTGCCAGCGCGTCCTTATCTGGTCAGCGTCGCTAGCCGGCAGCAACGCGCCCGTCTGATCGACGTCCTCCGGAACGGCGGCCGGCACGGCTGCCGGCGCCGGAACCTCGTCCCGGACATCGGCCGCCCCGGGCTCGCCTCCCACATCCGCCGGCTCAGATTCGTGCCATGCCGCATCGGACGCGCGCTGTTCGCGAGGTACCGCCACGTCTTCGTCGTCCTCGCGCCCCTGGGGTGCGGTGACGAATGCACCCCTGGTGGCTGCCATCTCCTCGGTGCCAGGGTTGTGTTCTTCCCGTCCCCCCTCGTCGGCTATCGCCTCGGAGGTGCCGCGGTCCTCATCCGCCGGCCGAGGACGATGAGCCTCAGGCTCCTCGACGGTGTCCTCCGTCTCGTCGACCGGTTCGGGTCCGAACTCGGTGCGGTCACGGTAGTCGGAGGTGTCCGGGTCGGGGTTAAAGAGCCGATCCCTAGGATTGTCTTCTCTCGTCACGTCAGGCCCTCCTAGTTTCATCGCTGCCCAGCTCCGCGGACCGCTCTGGCTCCTCGGGCAACTCGTCCCGCGCGGCGTAGGCCTCGGTCGGCCCCAGAAGCTCCTCGAACAGCGACCGGTAGTCGACCATGGCCTGGCGAAGATCCTCGGTCGATACCGGTTCGTCGCCCCCCGCTCTCCGGCTGACGTCGTAGGCCTTGCGGTAGCGGATGAGCGTTCGGCTGTGCTCCACGGACAGGTCGGCCATCCGCTGCTCGGCATCATCATCCGCCGGGTAGCCCCGGTCCCTCATTACCGACGTCAGAACCTCACCGGCTCGGGAGACCGCCTCCTGTGGGTCGTCTACGAATTGCTCCTGTACGCTCCCCCACTCCTCCGCATAGCGATCGCGAGCCGCCGGATCGAGCGGTTGGATGTCCAGCTCCTCGTGCCGTCGCTCACGCTCGCGTAGCTCGGCCTCTGCCGCTCGGCGGCTCTGCTCAGACTCAACCAACCGGTCGTACTCCGGACCGAACTGTTCCTTGAGATGGCGCCGGCGCTGCATCATTACCACGGCGAACAACAGTGCACCGATCACGATGACGGCGGCTACCACGATCAGAGCGATCGTCGCCTGATCAGACATGGTTTCCTCCCTGTCGGCCTCGAACAACCCGCCTGCCTCGCGATGGTGGGCGGTTCGTGACCTGCTTTGAATGCGGGGCAAGGGTGCCCGCGCACGGCAGGATCAAACCGCAGGCAAGGCCGCAGCCAGCGCGGACGTGATGGGTGACGTGACGCACGCTCTGTCATGGCTATGGATGCATCACTCGGCGGATGCGACATTTCGGGTGTCCCGGACGGGCGTCGGACCGCGGGTTGGAAGGACGACGGGGCGGCCGTGTTCGTAGACGATCCTCATCCGCGCACCGTAGTAGCGCTCGATGGTCTCCTCGGTAAGCACCGCTGCCGGCGACCCGGCGGCGACCGTCCGGCCGCGATCGATCAGGACCAGGCGGTCCGCATACTGCCCGGCAAGGGTCAGGTCGTGCAGTGTCGTGAGGACCGCCAGCCCGGACTCTCGGCGCAGCGCATCGACCAGATCGAGGACCTCCTGCTGCGCGCCGAGATCGAGCGCCGTCGTGGGCTCGTCGAGCAGCATGACAGGCGCAGCCTGTGCGAGGGCTCGGGCAATGACCACCCGCTGCCGCTCCCCGCCGGAAAGGCTTGCGACGTCTCTAGCGGCAAACGACTCGAGCCCGAGACGGCGCACAGCATGGTCCATCGCCGCCCGGTCGGCGGCGGAGTCGCTGCCGAGCGAGCCGATGTGGGGAGTACGGCCAAGGAGCACGTAGTCCGCCACCGTGAACCCGGCCGGGACCACCGGCGCTTGCGGTACATAAGCGACCAGTCGGGCTCGCTCGCGCCTTGACATTCGTACGGGGGTCTGCGCGACACCACGCGCACCTCCGCCTGCTACGGGACGGCCACACAATTCGATCGTCCCGCTTGCTGGCTCGACCAGCCCGACCAACGCGCGGCAGAGCGTCGACTTGCCGGCTCCGTTCGGGCCGATCACCGCAACCCACTCGCCGGTGGCCGCGTCGATGGACAACTGGTCCAGCAGCCGGGCGTCCCCCATCCGTACAACCAAATCGCGGACCGCGACGGCGGGCGGCGCAGGCGCTGTGGGCGGCGGCACCGGACGCGCGCTCGGCAAACTCACCGCAGCATCCTTCGGGACGTGTGCAGCACGAGCGCGAAGAACGGGGCACCGAAGAACGCCGTCACCACCCCAATCGGCAGCTCGGCCGGCGCAACAACGGTTCGTGCGAGCAGGTCGGCCAACACGAGGAAGGCCCCACCGAACAGCAGCGAAAGGGGCAGCAGGACGCGATGGCCGGAGCCGGCGACGAGTCGCACCGTGTGCGGAACGATGATTCCGACGAACGCGATCAGCCCGGACACGGACACCGCGGCCGCGGTGCCCAGGGAAGCGGCCGCCACCACGACGAGGCGGGTGCGGCGGACGTTGACGCCGAGCGCGCCCGCCTCCTCGTCTCCGAGGCCGAGGACATCGAGCTTCCACCGGCACGCAATGAGGACCACCGTGGTCACAAGGAAGTACGGCGCAAGGATCGCGACCTCGCCCCAGCCGGCGGTCGACAGCCGGCCGAGAATCCAGGCATAGACCTGCCGGATCGTGTCGGTGTTGCGCTGCATGACATACGTCTGCATGGCCGTGAAGAACGACGCCACGGCCACCCCGGCCACCACCAGCGTCGCGACCGATCGGGTCCGCCCACCGGCGGTACCGAGCACGTAGGTGACGGTGACCGCGAGCAGCGCGCCAAGAAACGCGGCGGCCGGGATATAACCAGGTGTGGCCGCGCTGGGGCCGGCCGCCGCGATCGCGAGCGTCGCACCGAGTCCGGCGCCCGCGGCGACGCCGAGGGTGTACGGGTCGGCGAGCGGGTTCGCAAATGCGCCCTGGTAGGCCGCCCCACACGACGCGAGGGTGGCGCCGACCAGCAGGGCGAGCACGACGCGCGGCAGCCGCAGCTCGTGGATGATGGCCGCGTCCTGAACCGTCAGCCCGGACCGCAGCCCGATCACCTCCTCGAACACGTCAAGCGGCGGAAGCGCGACGGAGCCCACCGCCAGGCCGGCCAGAGCCGCCGCGACGGCTGCGACGATTCCGGCGGCGAGCCAACGCGGGCGCAGCCGGGTGAGCGCGACTGGCCCCGGCCTGACGCGGTCCGGGCCGCGGCTTGGGCGCCACCTCTGCAGCACTCCCCTAGCACCGCCCCGCAAGCGGTCCGGCCTGGTCTCCTTATCCAGGGTTGGGCCGCCGTCGGTTG
>JBKOZJ010000008.1:0-65662 GCA_046725875.1 Actinomycetota bacterium | reverse complement strand
AACATCGCCTCGCTCTGCTCCTCCTTAGGCGGCCAGCCAGCGGTCGCGCAGCGGAACCAGCACCGCGAGCGATACCACGATCAGGACGAGACTCATCGCAAGCGCGGCGTTCCGGTCTCCCTGCTCGAGCCGGAGATAGATCGCGATGGGCATCGTCTGTGTCTTGCCCTGGAGGCTGCCGGCGAAGGTGATGGTGGCGCCGAACTCACCCAGCGCCCGGGCCCAGCAGAGGACGGTTCCCGCGACGATAGACGGCGCCGCCATCGGCGCCGTGACCCGGCGGAACGTGGTCCACTGGGTGGCGCCAAGCGTCGCCGCCGCGTCCTCGTAGCGCTGATCGACCGAGCGGAGTCCGGCCTCGACCGTGATGACGAGGAATGGCATCGCGACGAAGGCGTTTGCTACGACGACTCCCCAGATCGAGAAGGGGAGCAGAACCCCGATCCCGTCGTACAACGGCTCGCCCAGCAGCCCGCGGCGGCCGAGCGCAAAGAGCAGCGCGGCACCGCCGACCACGGGGGGCAGCACCATCGGCAGCAGGACCAGTGCACGCAGCACCGATCGACCACGGAACCGCATCCGGGCGAGCACCCAGGCCAGCGGTATGCCGAGGAGCAGTGCCACCGCGGTCGCGAGCAGCGAGCTCACCAATGACAGCCGAACCGCGTTCGTGACCACTGGTTGGTGGAGCACGTCCCGCAGCCCGGTCCACGGGATCCGCTGCAGCAGCGCGACGAGCGGCAGGACGAGGAACGCGACTGCAATTACGGCGAAGGGGACAAGCGGCCACGGCGCGCGGGGTCCCACCCGCCGTAACCGTCCGTGGGTCCCGAGCCCTGAATTGAGGGGCGCGCGCGTTCTCAACCGACTCGATCCTCCTTCAGTGATCAAGACAGGTTCCTGGCTGAGCAAGACGGCTACACATCAGGGCGCGGCCATTCACGTCGGCGGGCCGAATCCGAATGAGCGCAGGATCGCCAGTCCCTCGGCCGACAGTACGAACGACACGAATGCCCTGGCCGTCGCGCCATTCTTCGCCGATTTGAGCGAGGCGATCGGATATACGGCGACCACGTTCTGCTCCGGCGGTATGTCGATGCCGAGCACCTTGTCGCCCGCGGCGAGCACATCGGTCCGGTAGACGATACCGGCATCGAGCTCGCCGGCTTCGATCTTGGTGAGCAGACTGCGGACGTCGGCCTCCTTAGTGTCCACCGACGGCATGAGCCGCGCCTTGCTTAGTGCCTCCCGGCTGAACTCACCACATGGCACCTCCTCGGCACATAGCCCGATGAGCAAGTTGGGCTTGGCGAAGTCGGCAAGGCCGGTCACGCTGGCCGGATTGTCGGCCGGTACCGCGATCTGCAGCTGGTTGGTCACGAATGGGATCGCCTCTCCCACCACTGCCCCCGCGTCGACAGCGGCCTGCATGTTCGACTCACTGGCGGAGGCGAACACGTCGGCCGGCGCGCCGGACAAGATCTGCTCAAGCAGCGCCGAGGAGCCGCCGAAGTCGAAGTCAACCGTCGTGCCAGGATGAGCGGCCTCGAACTCCTCGCCTAGCCTCTGGAACGCGTCCGTCAGCGAGGCGGCCGCGAACACCGTGATCGTGCCCTTCGGGTTTTGACTACCGCTTTGGCTTCCCGCGGGCTGGGCCATGTCGCCATCCCCGCCGCAGGCCGCGAGGACCGCCGTCGATGTCACTACTGAGAAGAGCCACGCGCGGGGCGCAATGGGCATCGGCGCTCCTCCCGAAGTGCGGTGCGGCGGTCGATTGCGCCGGTCTGGTCTGCTCGGTTAGGTGCGGTCGGACAGTGCGGGAACCTCGATGACCACGTTCGTGGCCTTGACCGCGGCGATCGCGAGCACGCCCGGCTCCAGGCCGAGCTCCGTGGCGGCCTGCGCGGTCATCAACGACACGATGCGGTGCGGTCCGGCCTGCATCTCAACCTTGGCGACGATCTCGTCGGCCACAACCGAGGTGACGATCCCCGGGAACCGGTTCCGTGCGGATCGCCCGACGATGACCTCGTCCCCCTGCTCGGGCGCCTGCTCGGCCAGAAAGCGGGCTAGGGACGCACCGTCGATCTGCCGCTGGCCGCCGTCGGTCCTGCGGGTCTCGAGCTTCCCACTGTCCGCCCATCGCCGCACCGTGTCGACGCTGACCCCGAGGAGGGCCGCCGCCTGGCCCGGCTTGTACGTGGCAACCATAGGGGGACAGTACGGGCATGACCTCGTACATGCAAGGACAGAAGGCCATCTGGGCCAGTGATTGAGATCTCTCAGGCCCACCGGCCTTGCGCCTGCAATGCTGAGGTGTCGGTCTAGGCGTCGAGAATCAGCGGGTACAGGGATCGGATCGGGCCCGTACGCTCGGTGATCACGGGACGGCCAACGCCTGTGCCGGCGGGCTGCTGATCATGGTCTTGATCCGGGGGCTGATCAGGGAATAGTTGGGCGGCCGCGTACGCTTGGAACGCTGACACCCCTCCCCACCTTCACGGGGCAGGGGTTAGTCGTCGTGCCCGCAAAGTGCAGAAGGGCGTCCCGCATGACCCTGTCCGGCCTCATTGAGTTTGTCTCCGCCGATCCGGCGGTGGCGCAGGCAGTCGAGCTTGCCCGCGGCGGGACCAGGACCGAGCTCGACCTGACCGCGCCGGCCGGCTACCGGCCATTCCTGATCGGGACTCTAGTCACCGACGCCGAGCGGCCAGTGCTCGCCGTGACCGCGACCAGTCGGGAGGCGGAGGACTTGGTTGCGGCACTAAGCATGGTGCTTCCGCACGAGGAGGTCGCCTACTTCCCCGCCTGGGAGACGCTGCCCCACGAGCGGCTCTCCCCGCGGTCTGACACAGTGGGCCGCCGACTTGCAGTTCTGCGGCGGCTCGCGCACCCGAGCAGCTCCGACCCGGCCGCCGGTTCGGTCAGCGTTGTGGTCGCGCCGATTCGTGCCGTCATCCAGCCGATGGTCGCGGGCCTCGGCGACCTGCAGCCAGTGAGCGCGCAAGCCGGTCAGGAGATCGGTCTCGACGACCTCGTGGCGGGCCTCGCCAACGCCGCATACACAAGGGTGGATCTGGTCGAGAAGCGCGGCGAGTTCGCAGTGCGCGGCGGCATCGTCGACGTTTTCCCACCGACCGAGGAGCACCCACTGCGGGTGGAGTTCTGGGGCGACGAGGTCGAAGAGATCCGCTACTTCAAAGTGGCCGACCAGCGAAGCCTGGAGATCGCAGAGCACGGCCTGTGGGCGCCGCCGTGCCGTGAGCTGCTCCTCACCCAGCAGGTCCGCGACCGGGCCGCGAAGCTGCGCGACCAGCATCCTGAGCTCGACGAGATTCTCGGGAAGATCGCCGAAGGGATCGCGGTCGAGGGCATGGAGGCGCTGAGCCCCGTTCTGGTCGATCACATGGTGCTCCTCCTCGATCAGCTCCCCGCCGGAACTCATGTCGTCGTATGCGATCCGGAACGGGTGCGCACCCGAGCCGGCGACCTCGTCCGAACCTCCCGAGAGTTTCTCGATGCTTCCTGGACGAACGCGGCGGCGGGCGGGCAGGCGCCGATCGACCTCGGCGCGGCGACGCTGCGCGGCGTTGCCGAGGTCCGCGAGCACGCCGCCGAGCTCGGGCTGCCCTGGTGGTCGCTGACCCCCTTCACAGCGGACGGGCCCGACGGAGACGCCGGGGAGGAGACCACGCTGACGGCGGCCCGGGTCGTAGCCGCCTATCGCGGCGATACCGCGAAGGCGCTCGGCGACGTAAAGGGCTGGCTGGGCGAGGGCTGGCGGGTCGTCATGGTCACCGAGGGCCACGGCCCGGCCGAACGCCTAGCCGAGGTCTTGAAGGACCAGGACATCCCGGCTCGCGTCGATGTTGATCTAGCCACCGCACCCGACCCAGATGTCGTACACATCACCACCGGCACCGTCGACCATGGGTTCGTCGCGCCCGGCCCTCGCCTGGCCGTGCTCACCGAGGAGGACATCGCCGGCCAGCGGTCCGCGACCAGGGACATGCGCGGGCTGCCGTCGCGCCGGCGAAAGATGGTCGACCCGTTGCAGTTGCGGCCCGGTGACTATGTCGTCCACGAGCACCACGGGGTAGGGCGGTATGTCGAGATGGTGGAGCGCACCGTCCAGGGCGCGACGCGTGAATACCTGGTGATTGAGTATGCGCCCAGCAAGCGCGGGCAACCCGGCGACCGGCTCTATGTCCCGAGCGACCAGCTCGAGCTCGTCACGAAGTATGTCGGCGGCGAGCAGCCGACGATCCACCGGCTCGGTGGCGCGGACTGGCAGAAGGCAAAGGGTCGCGCCCGCAAGGCGGTGCGCGAGATCGCGGCCGAGCTGATCCGGTTGTACGCGGCCCGCACGGCCTCGCCCGGCTTCGCCTTTGGTCCAGACACGCCATGGCAGCGGGAGCTCGAAGATGCCTTCGCGCACGTCGAGACGCCGGACCAGCTTGCCGCCATCGACGAGGTCAAGGCCGACATGCGGGAGCCCTACCCGATGGACCGGCTGATCTCCGGCGACGTTGGCTACGGCAAGACCGAGATCGCGGTCCGAGCGGCGTTCAAGGCCGTGCAGGACGGCAAGCAGGTGGCCGTGCTCGTACCGACCACGCTGCTCGTGCAGCAGCACATCGCGACGTTCACCGAGCGATACGCAAACTTCCCAGTGGTGGTCAAGCCGCTGTCCCGCTTTCAGACCGACAAGGAGGCCAACGAGGTCATTCACGGCCTCGCCGACGGGTCGATCGACATCGTCATAGGCACCCACCGTCTGCTGCAAGCAGGGGTTTCCTTCAAGGACCTCGGGCTGGTCATCGTCGACGAGGAGCAGCGGTTCGGGGTTGAGCACAAGGAGCATCTCAAGGCGCTGCGCGCCTCGGTAGACGTGTTGTCGATGTCGGCGACGCCGATCCCGCGGACCCTGGAGATGGCCGTCACCGGCATCCGCGAGATGTCCACGATCGCCACCCCGCCCGAGGAGCGGCACCCGGTGCTGACCTTCGTCGGCCCGTATGACGACAAGCAGATCGCCGCCGCGATCCGCCGCGAGCTGCTGCGCGAGGGCCAGGTCTTCTACATTCACAACCGGGTCGAGACCATCCAGAAGGCGGCCGCGCGGCTGCGTGACCTCGTACCCGAGGCGCGTATCGAGGTGGCGCATGGGCAGATCAACGAGCACGTCCTCGAGCGAGTGATCGTCGGCTTCTGGGAGAAGGAGTTCGACGTCTTGGTCTGCACGACCATCGTGGAGAGCGGCCTGGACATCGCCAACGCCAACACCCTGGTCGTGGAGCGCGCGGACATGTTGGGCCTGTCCCAGCTCCACCAGCTGCGCGGGCGCGTCGGGCGGGCCCGGGAACGTGCGTATGCCTACTTCCTCTATCCGCCCGAGCGGCCGCTGACCGAGACCGCGCACGAGCGGCTGGCGACGATTGCGCAGCACTCCGAGCTCGGCGCCGGGATGTACGTGGCAATGAAGGACTTGGAGATCCGCGGCGCCGGGAACCTGCTTGGCGGTGAGCAGTCAGGTCATATCGCGTCCGTGGGCTTCGACCTTTATGTGCGGCTGGTCGGCGAGGCCGTCGCGGAGTTCAAGGGTGACGGCCAGGCCGTGCGACCGGAAACGAAGGTCGAGCTGCCGGTGGACGCGCACATACCGCACGACTACATCGAGAGCGAGCGGCTGCGCCTGGAGGCGTACAAACGAATCGCGTCGATCGACTCGGACGCCACCGTGGACGAGGTCCGCGCAGAGCTGGTGGATCGTTACGGCGAGCTGCCGGAGCCAGTGGAGAACCTGCTCGAGGTGGCGCGGTTCCGGGCCGTTGCGGCGATTGCCGGGGTGGGCGAGGTGACCGCGCAGGGCAACTTCATCCGGTTTGCGCCGGTCGAGCTGCCGGAGTCGGGGCAGCTGCGGCTGCAGCGGCTCTACCCGAAGAGCGTGGTCAAGGCTGCCGTTCGCACGGTTCTCGTGCCGCGGCCGAGGGCTTCCGGCGAGGCGCGCGGGGGAGCGCCGATCGGTGCCCAACCGCTGCGCGACCGCGAGCTTCTCACCTGGGCCACTCGGCTCGTAGCGGACGTCCTCACCTTGCCGGGCGCCTGACCGACTTGCTAGCCCCGCGCTTTCGGCAGGGGAACTGATCGTGTCCGATTCGTGACCAGTAGATCGACCTCCGCTGGCCGGGTGTCGCGCGAAGGGACACCCGGCCAGCTGCATCATGCCGGCGGGACCGATGCGTACCGGTGGGCGGCGAAGTCGTACGATCGGTGGCCAACGCGACCAAGGGCTCGCTTCGGGGATTGATCCAGATCGGTAGGTTCCGGTGACGTTCACGCTCCGTGCCGGTGTGTCCGGCAGAGCGCTCCGCTCGCGATTGGCGATTGCGGCCGTGGCCGCGGTCGCATTCCTTGTGCTCCCGGCTTGCGGGGATGCGGACGTGAAATCCGGAGCCGCAGTCATCGTGGACGACCAGCGGACCTCGATTGCGACTCTGCAGGACAAGGTCGCGGCAATCGCCGCCGAGCGCGCCAAGACCGGGCAGGACGCGGTTCCACCCGCGGAACAAAACCGCATCCAGATCCAGCGGATCATCGTCCACCGGATCCTGGAACGGGCTGCGGTCGGGCAGGGCGTGACGGTAACGCCCAGTGAGGTCGATGCCCGAATCGCGGCGCTTGAGCAGCAGTTCGGTGCGAAGGAGTTCGCCACTCAGGTTGCGGGCGCCAACATCGCCCCGGACGATCTGCATACCTTCATCGCGGACGACCTGCTCGGCCAGAAGATCGGCGAAGCACTCGTTCCTGGCGCCCAGACCGACGCCGAGCTCCAACAGCGCCAGAACCAGGTCAACGAGGTGTTGATCAACACGGCCCACGAGGTCGACGTTGCCATCAACCCGCGCTACGGCACGTTCGACCCGGCGTCGGGCCAAGTCAACCCGCCGACGAACCCACTCGTACGGAACGAGTCGCCGCCCGCCGAGCAACCGACCCAGAGCGGCCAGTAGGCCCGGCAACCGGTCGGGATGACACCGTGTCGGCTATGTCCTCAGGTCCGCCAACCCCTGATAATCTGCCGCCCCCGAACGCCTCTATGATCGGCCAGAGCCCACCCGGCTCGGGCACAAACTCGACCGGCCGGGTCGTGCTATTCGCTACATCATCTCGGGTGGCGCCGGGACTTCTGACCCATGATGCCTGGGAGGTGCTTCGGGCCGCGGATCGCGTGTTGACGGCAGATCCCCAGCACCCGCAGCTGCCGGCGATGCAGGCCGCCGGTATCGCGGTGATGGTCGTGCCGGAAGTTGCGGGCTCGCCGCCCGGCCGGTCGCCGGCGGCCGGCGATCGGGCAGCCGCAGCCGACGGTTGGGTACGTGAGCTGCTTGCCGCCGCGGCCGACGGCGGCATCGTCGTCTGGCTCGCCGATCCGGACGGCAGCCCGGACCTCGCGCATGCCCTCGCCCACGCCATACCCGCCGCGGCCGCCCGCGGCGACAAAGTGCCCGAGCTCGAGCTGCTCCCAGGGTCGTATGACCTGCCGGGGGCGCGTCTGCTCGACCTGGTGCGGGTCATGGACCGGCTGCGGTCGCCGGGCGGCTGCCCGTGGGACGCCGAGCAGACGCACCGTTCGCTTGTCACCTACCTCATCGAGGAGGCTTACGAGCTCGTCGAGGCGATCGAGACGGGCGACCGCGATCACTTGCGCGAAGAGCTCGGCGACCTGCTTCTCCAGGTCGTGTTCCACGGCCGGATCGCCGAGGAAGACCCGGGCGAGCCGTGGTCGATCGACGACGTCGCCGCGGAAATCGCGGAAAAGCTCGTCCGCCGCCATCCGCACGTGTTCGGCGATGCGCCGGCCGCGACGGCCGAGCACGTCAAGTCGGACTGGGAGATCAGGAAGACAGCGGAGAAGGGCCGCACATCCGCGGTCGAGGGTGTGCCGCTGTCTCTGCCCGCGCTGAGCCTCTCGGCAAAGTTGCTGCATCGCGCCGCGCGCAACGGGGTCGACGTCGCCTGGCCGGCGACGGTGGAGCGGCCGAGCCAGGTAACCGGCGCCACCATCGGTGACCTGCTGTTCGCCGTGGTGGTTCTCGCCGACGAGCATGGGATCGAGCCGGAGCAGGCCCTGCGCGACGCCGCCCGGCGTTTCACCGATCGGGTACGAGCAGCCGAAGCCAGCGGTGTACGGTCGGGCCCGTGACGGCCGCAGACGAGCCAATTCCAACCGAAGCCGCGGCGGACGAGCCTTTCCAGGCACTTGCCGGATCCATCCTCGACGGCTTCCTCGAGCGGAATCCGGTGGAAGCCTCCGAGCTCGGCGAGCACCGCTATGACGACCGGCTCGACGACATGCGGCCGGAGTCGTTGGATGAGACGCGTCGGTGGCTGTCGACATCGCTGGCCAGGCTCGCCGCGGCCGACGCCCGCACACTGTCGCCGGACAACGCGGTGGACGCCCAGATCCTGGGGACCGCTTTGGAGCAGCAACTCTTCCTGCTCGACGAGATACGGGCCCACGAGTGGAACCCGCTCCAGGCCAACCCGGGCAACGGCGTCTACCTGATCCTCGCTCGCAACTATGCGCCGCTGCCCGAGCGGCTACGCGCGCTCACCGGGCGGCTGGCCGCCATTCCGGAGGCGCTGTCGGTCGCGCGCGCGAACCTCGGTCCCATGCCTCGCGTACATCTCGAGACCGCCATCGGGCAGTTCACCGGCGTCCGGACGCTGCTCGCCACGGAGCTCGAGCGCGCGCTGCGCAACGTCGAGTCCATGCGGTCGGAGGTCGAGCCCGCCCGCGAAGCCGCGGTCGAGGCAATCGAGGAGCATGTCGGCTGGCTGCGCGACCAGCTAGCCGCCGTCGAGTCCGGCGTGGCGCGGGAGCGGGATCCCCGGATCGGCCCGGACTTGTTCGCCCGCAAGCTTGCGTACGCGCTGGACGCGGCCTCTCCCGCCGAGGTAATCCTGGCCCGAGCCAGGGCAGACCTCGAGGCGATCTCGGAACGGATCAAGGTGGCGGCGGCCCGGCTCGTCGGGGGCAGTCCCAACGCGCCAGAGCTGATACGTAACGTCCTGGACCAGCTCGCCGAGGAGCGTCCGGACAACGACACGATCGTGGGACTCGCCAGGGAGACGCTGGCAGCGACCACCGAGTTCGTACGGGCTCAGGACCTTGTAACGGTCTACGACGACCCGGTCGAGATCATCGTGATGCCGGAGATCCACCGCGGCGTGGCAGTGGCCTACTGCGACCCACCGGGGCCACTCGAACCGTCGTTGCTGCCGACCTTCTACGCGATTTCACCGACCCCGTCGGACTGGCCGCCCGAGCGGGTGGAGTCGTTCTTCCGCGAGTACAACTCGCACATGATCCATAATCTGACCGTTCATGAGGCGATGCCCGGTCATGTGCTGCAGCTCGCCCACTCTCGCCGCTTCCAGGCCCCGACCCGGGTTCGGGCAGCCTTCGGCAGCGGGCCGTTTGTGGAGGGTTGGGCGGTGTACGCCGAGGAGCTGATGGCCGACCGTGGCTACGCCGACGACGCGGTACGCATGCAACAGCTCAAGATGCAGCTCCGAATGATCATCAATGCGATCCTCGACGCCCGAGTCCACGCCGACGGCATGTCGCAGGCCGAAGCGATGGCGCTGATGACGGAGCGCGGGTTTCAGGAGGAGGGCGAGGCCGTCGGCAAATGGCGGCGGGCGCTCCTCACCAGTGCCCAGCTCTCGACCTATTACGTTGGCTATACCGAAGTTAGCGATCTTATGCGGGGTCTAGGGGCCGCCCGCTCCGACCTGTCCACCCGACAGCTACACGACACAGTGCTCTCACACGGCTCCCCACCCCCACGCCACCTCCGCAGTCTCCTCGGCCTTCAGGCTGGAAGCTAACCGTCAGGCAACTCGCTTTTGCGCGTCGAACTGCTCCCATTGACGGAAGCCAGGCCACCTGCGACGAATGAGGTACAGGTAGGCTGCGCAGCGATTTCCCATTTGGGCGTTGAGCGCAGGGAGAACGGCCGTGTCCTCGATCGAGGCCATTACCGCACGTGAGATCTTGGATTCTCGCGGCAACCCGACGGTTGAGGTCGAGGTTGCGCTCGAAGACGGTACCGCCGCTCGCGCGGCGGTACCGTCAGGTGCCTCGACTGGCCAGTTCGAGGCCGTCGAGCTGCGCGACGGCGACGCGATGCGCTACGGCGGCAAGGGCGTCGAGAAAGCCGTCCTTGCCGTACTCGATGAAATCGGACCGGAGATCCTCGGCTACGTCGCATCCGAGCAGCGGCTGATCGATCAGGCGCTGGTCGACCTCGACGGCACGCCCGACAGGTCGCGGCTTGGCGCCAACGCGATTCTCGGCGTCTCGCTCGCGGTTGCGAAGGCCGCCGCCGATTCGGCCGACCTACCGCTCTTCCGCTACGTCGGCGGTCCGAACGCGCATCTCCTGCCCGTACCCATGCTCAACATCCTCAACGGCGGCGCACACGCCGACACAGACGTGGATATTCAAGAGTTCATGATCGCCCCGATCGGCGCCAGCACGTTTGCCGAGGCGCTCCGTTGGGGGGCCGAGACCTACCACTCGCTCAAGGCCGTGCTCAAGGAGAAGGGCTATGCGACCGGCCTCGGCGACGAGGGCGGCTTCGCCCCGAACCTGCCGAGCAACCGTGACGCGCTCGACCTCATCGTTACCGCGATCGAGCGCGCCGGCTTCCGGCTCGGTGCGGATGTGGCGCTGGCTCTCGATGTCGCGGCGACCGAGTTCTACAAGGACGGTGCCTACCAATTCGAGGGCGCATCCAAGTCTGCGGAGGGTATGACGGCGTACTACACGGACCTGGTAGCGAGCTACCCGCTCGTATCCATCGAGGATCCGATGAGCGAGGAGGACTGGGCGGGCTGGCAGGCCGTGACGGCACAGCTGGGCGGCCGCGTGCAGATCGTCGGTGACGACCTCTTCGTGACTAACCCGGAGCGGCTCCGTCGCGGCATCGCTGAGCAGGCCGCCAACGCGCTGCTCGTCAAGGTCAACCAGATCGGCACGCTCACCGAGACGCTCGACGCCGTTGCGCTCGCGCAGAGTAGCGGCTATCGCTGCATGATGAGCCACCGCTCCGGTGAAACCGAGGACACCACAATCGCGGACCTTGCCGTCGCCACGAACTGCGGCCAGCTCAAGACCGGTGCGCCGGCACGCTCTGAGCGGGTAGCCAAGTACAACCAGCTCCTGCGCATCGAGCAGGAGCTGGATGACGCCGCTCGTTACGCCGGCACAAGCGCCTTTCCCCGCTTCGCCCGCTAGCCCTACCCAGCACAACTTGGCGGGTCTACGAGATGTCCTCGCCGAGTGCCGCCCGTGCGGCCCGGGCGTCCGCCGGCTCGACCACCTGGCTCGTCGTGAGGAGCTGACCGGGTACTGGCATCGGCACCGCAGCCGCGGTCGGCACACCAAACGGCAGGCACCGGCGCCAACGCCGTGGTCCTCGCGCGGGCAACGGCGCCGACGCTCAGCTCTACCGTGTGGGGCGGTGGATCGCATGGTTCGCGACCGCGCAAATTCCCTCCTGCTGCTCTTGGCAACGGCCGGCACTCTCGCGCAGCCGATAAACGATCAACCGATGTGCCGCAACCCCGAGTTTTCTCGCCGAAGAGATCGGACAGTGTGCAGGAACCCAGACAGAATCGGTCGATCCGTCAAGGTCTCAGCACATTGCCCGATCACGATTCCTCGGAAACTCACGGTCTCCGCACATCACCTGATCCCGGACCAGCCGACCGGGCCTCGACCGCTTCCGGAGCACCATGTGGCGGCCCGCTTGCTCCCGACGGTCCGGTGCAAGAAGCCCGTTCCGCCGGGCCGTGCAGGTCAATCGGTTTGCGGGCCAACGGTCCCGAATTCGTGCACGACATTGATCGCAGCGCGAGGTCGGGCCGTGATATGTCGTGGCACCGACCCGATTGGCGTGCCGCCACTATTGATCGCAGCGCGAGGTCGGGCCGTGATAGGTCGTGGCGCTGACCCGATTGGCGGGCTGAGTCCGGCATTCTGGCTTCTTGGGTGCTCGGAACCCACGGCTCTGACACGGCTTTAGGAGGCGGTTCGGTGGTGCGGCGCGGTCGAGGCGGAGAGCGTCCTCGCTCTCGCGCCATCCGGCTGCGTCGGTCGGCGCCTCGCAGCACGGGCCGTCCCCGACCGGCTCCGAAGCCGCCGGTCCGGCCGGCTAAGCGGCCCACGCTGTCCGTCCGGTCGCGGGCCCCGCGGGGCGCCGAAGCCCTGCCCGAGATGCAGGCTCGGCGGCGGGCGGCACGGCGCACGGCCCTTACCGGCCGGGCGGCGATTCTTGCGGTGGTCCTCACAGTACTGGGCCTCTCGATCGCTTATCCGCTGCGGCAATACCTTGTCCAGCGAGCCGAGATCAACAGGCTGAGCGAGCAGATCGAGGCGCAGCAACGCGGGGTTGCCGAGCTTCAAGCCGAGCGGGCCAGGTGGGACGACCCGGCCTATATAAGGGCACAGGCTCGGGAGCGCCTGCACTTCTGCATGCCCGACGAGACGTGTTACATCACGGTCGACGAAGGCGCCGCGAAACCAGCATCGAAGGGCGGCGACAAACGGCAGGCTGCCGGTTCGAGCGTTCCTTGGTACAGCCGCCTCGGCCAGTCCATCGCCGACGCCAACAGCGCAGCCACTGGGGCGGCGAGCGGTCGTTGACGGTGCGCGGTCCCGATGGTGACCGGGCGAGGCTTAACATGCGCCATTCCTCGGCGGACCGGAGCGTGAGGCTGTCTTGCGGGTCAGCAATGCCGCTGCCAGTCAGATGCCAGCGTCGCCACGATGCCGAGGCCGCGGCCGCCGAGCGATGAGAGTGCAGCCCGAGGTGCCGAGCAGCGACACCGCACCGTAGGCAGTAGAGACTGGAGCACGTGCCGGATGACGGAGGTATAGGCGGGCAGCACCAGGACCCGGTCGCCCAGACGAACATGAGCGGTCAGCCCATTCGACCCGAGGAGGTCGCGTCCGCCGACCCGCTGCGTGCTGTTTCGATGACGCGCGTGCGGAAGTCTCGGCGGCTGGACGAGCGCGACCGTGCGACGGTCGAGGCGCAGCTCGGCCGGCCGCCGCGGGCGATCCGTGCCGTCGCCCATAGATGTCCGTGCGGTCTGCCTGACGTTGTCGAGACCAGTCCGCGCCTGACCGACGGCACCCCCTTCCCCACCCTCTACTACCTGGCCTGTCCGCGCGCCTGTGCCGCGGTCGGCCGGTTGGAAGCAAGCGGTGTGATGCGCGAGATGGCCGACCGGTTGGCCGCCGACGCTTCGCTCGCGTCCGACTACCGCGAGGCGCACCTGGACTACCTTGCCCGTCGGGAAGCCATCGAGTTCGTCGGCGAGATCGCTGAAATCTCGGCCGGCGGGATGCCCGGTCGGGTGAAGTGTCTTCATGCTCTCGCGGCGCATGCCCTGGCGGCTGGACCGGGCGTCAACCCCCTCGGTGACGAGACCTTGGCGATGCTCCCCGAATGGTGGCTGGACGGTCCGTGCGTCAATGCACCGGACCAGGAGCAGGCCGAGCCGGCTGTGGGACAGGAGAACTCCGGTCCCGCGCCAGCACGCGGCGGGGAGGCCCGATGACGCGAGTGGCAGCGATCGACTGCGGCACGAACTCGATCCGCCTGCTGGTCGCCGATGTCGCCCACGACGAACTCACCGAGGTCGATCGCCGCCTCGAGATCGTCCGCCTCGGCCAAGGCGTCGACGAAACCGGGCGCCTGCATCCGGCGGCGCTCGAGCGGACCTTTGCGGCGTGCCGCCGCTACGCGCGGGAGATCAAGGAGTACGGGGTTCAACGGCTGCGTTTCGTTGCGACGAGCGCAACCCGGGATGCTCAGAACCGTGCCACCTTTGTTGCCGGCATCAAGTCGATCCTCGGTGTCGATCCCGAGGTGATCACCGGCTTCGAGGAGGCACAGCTGTCCTTCGCCGGTGCGACTGCATCCTTGCTGCGCACCCGTCATCACAGCCGCTCGACCGACGTGAATAGGATGCATCCCCCGTACCTCGTCCTGGATATAGGCGGCGGCTCGACCGAGTTCGTGTTGGGCGACACGACCGCACGCGCCGCTCGCTCAGTGGACATTGGGTGCGTACGCCTGACCGAGCGTCACCTGCGCTCAGATCCGCCTACAGAGGCGCAGCTTGCAGCTGCCAAGGCAGACATCGCAACGGCAATCGATGTCGCGGCCGAGACCGTGCCGCTCGGACAGGCCAGGACGCTTGTCGGGCTCGCTGGCTCGGTGACCACCGTTGCGGGCATCGCGCTCGGACTAGAGCAGTACGACCCCGCCCGGATCCACCACTCCGTGATAAGCGCGAAGGACGTACGCAAGGTCAGCGACGACCTGCTCCGAATGATGCACGAGGAACGAGCCAGGTTGCCCGTCATGCACTCCGGCCGGGTTGATGTCATCGGCGCCGGCGCCCTGATCCTCGCCGAAGTGGTGGACCGGGTCGGTGTGGATCGTGTTGACGTCAGCGAACACGACATCCTCGACGGCATGGCCCGCGCGCTCGCTGCTACGTAAAGGTGGCGCCGCCTCGTGCAGAACTGCGGCCGGCTGCCGGCGGGATGATGACAAACCAGGCGGTCGGGTTCTCATCCCAGGGGGTCGACCCCAAGTTCTGGGTGCCTTGGCGGCTCGGAGTGGGTTAGAGCGCCCTGGACAGCGCTACATTTCGCCTTGCATGGTGCGTGTACACGGAGGTGGGCTGTGGCCCGGTCGACGTCGTACCTCGAGAAGGTGCGAGCTGCGCTGGCTGACCTGCCGCCGGAGGCGCAGCTCGAGCTGCTTGCAGATTTCGACGAGCAGGTTGCGCTCGAGTACGGACCGCCTGAGCTCTACGCTGCTGCGTTACGAGCCGCGGCGGGCTATCCCTCGCGGCCCCGCCACCGCTCCCTGGCGACCAGGCGCCGCCAGTCCCGCATGGTGAAACTGCTCCGAGCACTGAGCCGTTGAGCGCCGTCGCAGTGTTCCTGGGGCGCCGGAGCGACCGTCAATCGCCCGAATGTCAGGAACCGGACCCAGAAGACCCCAACATCTGGTCGATAGCGTGGCACCATGTCCGCGAAGTCGTCGGGGGAGTCGAAGCGCGCCCGAGGCAGAGCAGGACGATCTAAGACCCCGGCCGGGCAGCCCGGTCCGAACGCTAGCCCGGTACCGCCTGGCACCGGGTGGCCGGGTGATCCCGCGACTTCCCGTACACCAGTCGCACTCAACGGCGACCAGGTCGTGAAGCTTGCCGCGTCCGCACCGGACTTCGGCAAGCTGGCCGCGCGCGAGTCGGTTTGCCGGGCCTGCCCGCGGCTAGTCGACTGGCGGGAGCGGGTCGCGACCGACAAGAGGCGTGCCTTCGCCGATCAGATCTACTGGGGGCGGCCCGTGCCCGGCTGGGGCGACGAGCGGCCGCGCCTGCTCATCGTGGGCCTCGCCCCGGCGGCGCACGGGGGCAATCGCACCGGGCGGATCTTCACCGGGGACCGCAGCGGTGACGCGCTGTTCGCCTCGCTCCACCGGATCGGGGTGGCAGCCGCCGCGACCAGCACTTACGCCGGCGACGGGCAGCGGCTGCGGGCCACCCGAATCCTGGCGGCAGTCCGGTGCGCCCCGCCCGGGAACAAGCCGACCCCGCAGGAGCGCGACACGTGCCAGCCCTGGCTGCTGCGCGAGTTCGAGCTGGCTGCGCCCACCATCGAGGTGGTGGTCGGGCTGGGACTGTATGCCTGGCAGGCGGCGCTGCGCGGTCTCCGCCATATTGGGTATGTGCTTCCTATGCCACGGCCCTCGTTTGGGCACGCGGCCGAGGCGGAGCTCGAGGGTCCGGGCGGCAAAAGGGTCTTGCTCGTCGGCTCCTACCACCCCAGTCAGCAGAACACGTTCACGGGCCGGCTGACGGCGACGATGCTGGACGATGCCCTGCGCCGGGCGGCGGCGCGGGCCGCCCTCTGACGGACCGAGATGATGAGGTGAGGCAGTGCCGGAGAATCAGGCGGCGGTGCCGCACATCCTGATCGCGGGTGGCGGTTACGTCGGGCTCTACACCGGTTTCGGCCTGCGCCGCCTCCTCCGCCGTGACCGGGTGCGGGTCACGCTCGTCGACCCGTTGTCGTACATGACTTACCAGCCCTTCCTGCCCGAGGCCGCGGCCGGCTCCCTCGAGCCTCGACACGTCATCGTGCCATTGCGGCAGGTGCTGCCGAATGTTCACATCATGAACGGTCGCGTCATCCGGATCGACCATGCCAGAAGGTCGCGCTCGTTGAGAGGAAGGCGGGCGGAGTCGACGAGATCAGCTACGACCATGTCGTCGTCGCACTCGGATCGATCTCGCGGACCCTCCCGATTCCCGGTCTGGCCGAGGAAGGGATCGGCTTCAAGTGGATCGAGGAGGCGATCAGCATGCGCAACCGCGTCCTCGACATGTTCGACCTTGCGGAGTCGACCGACGATCCGGAGGTCCGCCGGCGCGCCTGCGCGGCCGGCCGCTGCGCGACTACAAGCACAAGTACATCGGCTCGCTCGCGAGCCTTGGCCTGCACAAGGGAGTCGCCCAGGTATACGGGATCAAGGTGCGCGCCTGGCCCGCCTGGTTCATGCACCGCACCTATCACGTCGGCCGCGTTCCGACGCTCAATCGGAAGGTGCGCATCGTGCTGGACTGGACGCTGGCGCTCTTCTTCCGCCGCGATATAGTCGCGCTCGGTTCGCTTCACACGCCCCGTCAGGTCTTCAGTGCGGCGGCGCAACCCCCGCCGCCGCCACCACCACCGACGCCGCCTTCACCACCGCGACGCGTGGCCGATCGGTAGCGGCGCAGCGAGGCGCGAGGTGCCCGGAGATATGCGGCGAATGTGTGGCGAGGGACACTTAGTCGACGCCGAGCTAAGGAGTTCCGCTGATGGTTGCACATGCGAGTGTCGCCGACCGGCTGGTATCGCTGTTCGAACGGGTGATCGGCGCCAGCCTGCCGATGCGGGTGCGTGGCTGGGATGGCAGCGAGGCCGGACCGCCGCATGCGCCGACAGTCGTTGTGCGGTCCCCGCGGGCGATCAGACGGCTGCTGTGGCACCCTAACGAACTTGGACTGGGTCGTGGCTACGTCGCCGGAGAGCTCGACGTTGAAGGCAACCTTTACCAGGCGCTCGAATCGGTTGCACCCATCCTCGGCGACCAGACCCGCCGGCACGTTCTCACCGCCGCTGACCGTGCGGAGCTGCTCAAGACCGCTGTCGTGCTGGGCGCAGTCGGACCGCAGCCGAAGCCGCCGCCCGAGGAGGCGACGCTCTACGGCCGCCGGCACTCGCGCAGCCGCGACCGCGCCGCCGTCCGCCACCACTACGACGTCGGCAACAACTTCTATCGCCTGGTGCTCGGGCCGTCCTTGGTCTACTCCTGTGCCTACTGGACGACCCCGGATGACCCGTCCTACACGCTGGAGGACGCGCAGCAGGACAAGCTCGACCTGATCTGCCGCAAGTTGGAACTCCGTCCGGGCATGCGGCTGCTCGACGTGGGCTGCGGCTGGGGATCGCTCGTGATCCATGCGGCCCGGGAATATGGCGTATCCGCTGTCGGCGTCACGCTCTCTGGTGAGCAGGCTGACCTTGCCAGCAAGCGGGTTCTCGATGCCGGACTCTCCGAGCAGGTCGAGATCAGGATCCAGGACTATCGTGACGCCACGGACGGCCCGTACGACGCGATCGCGAGCGTGGGGATGGCCGAGCACGTCGGCACCGAGAAATACCTGAGGTATGCGTCGACTCTCTACTCCTTGCTGCGGCCGGGTGGGCGGCTGCTAAACCACCAGATCGCCCGCCGCCCTGGTCCGCGGCGCAAGCGCCCGACCTTCATCTCGTCGTACGTGTTCCCCGACGGCGATTTGGCCCCGGTCGGTACGACGGTCTCGATCCTCGAGGAGGCCGGCTTCGAGGTGCGGGATCTAGAGTCGCTGCGTGAGCATTACACCCGGACACTGCGCTGCTGGGTTGCGAACCTGGAGGCGAACTGGGATGAGGCTGTCGGGCTGACCTCGCCCGGCCGGGCCCGGGTCTGGCGGCTCTACATGGCCGGATCCGCGCTGGCCTTCGAGGCGAATCGGATCGGAGTAAACCAGATCGTGGCGGTCAGGACCACGGCAGAAGGCATGAGCGGGATGCCACCCACCCGGGCTAGCTGGCTTCAGCACCCTGTGACGTCTTCGGTCGCTTCGGCACCCCGCCTTGGCGATGTGTCCCCATAAATACTTCGCAGCGACGCCGGGCTGATTGCCATGTAGACGCAGGGTCGCTGATCTCCGTGGGATGGGCCCGTGGGCAGCCCCCCGGGCCGCCCACGGGCTAGGGATACGTGCCCGGGGCGGGACTCGAACCCGCACGGCCCTACGGCCAACGAGGTTTAAGCTCGTCGTGGCTGCCGGTTTCACCACCCGGGCATGCAAAGCCCGGGCCGTTGCCCGGGCCGTGCGTCACTCGGATAACGGCCCGCGGGCCGGTCCGCTGTAGCTCGCCCGAGTGAACACCACGGCAGAGCGTAGCGGTAGTGGGCAGTGATATGTCCAGATCCGAACAATTCTCTTAGGACGTTAGTGATCCGTTACTCAGAGTCATCCGTTCGGACAGGGGTCGGACACCTACACCCGTCACTGGACGTTGATCGTCTTTCGAGCAATACATCCACGATGGGTAGGGCGGGGGCACCCTCGCCGCGGACCGTGGAGATCACTACCATGGGGATGCACGCCGCCATCCGGCGGGCGATGAAGGAGTGACATGGAAAGCAGGAATCCCGTCTTCGCGAACAGCGATGCATTCCGCCAGGGCGGCGGCTATGCGACGCTCGATGCCAGCCCCCAAGAGCTGCAGGAGATGTACGACCGGCCAGCGGCAACACCGGTAGAGACCCGGCGGATGACGCTTGACGACGTCATCATGAAGACCGGCGCGATCTTCGCGGTGCTTCTCGCCGGGGCGGCGGTCGGATGGCCGGTAGCCGACGACCTGCCCGCGGTGCCATTCATCGCCATGATCGCCGGGCTGGTCCTGGGCTTGGTGATCTCCTTCCGGCAGTCGACGAGCCCGGGCTTGATCTTGACGTACGCGGTCGTCGAGGGCGTCTTCGTCGGCGGTATCAGCGCGGTATTCGAGAGCGCATATCCCGGCGTCGTCTCGCAGGCCGTGCTCGGCACCCTTGCCGCGTTCGCAGCGATGCTGATCCTCTATCGCACCGGCCGGTTGCGCGCGACCCCGAAGTTCGTCCGGGGCATGATCGTGGCGATGGGCGGCTATCTCCTCATCGCACTGGCGAGCCTCGTCGGCGCCTTGTTTGGCGTTGGCGACGGATGGGGCTTTTATGGCGTCGGCGGTTTTGGGCTGCTGCTCTGCGTCGCTGGCGTCGCCCTGGCCTCGCTGTCGCTGATCCTCGACTTCGACTTCATCGACCGGGGCATCCAGCACGGGCTGCCGGAGCGGTTCTCCTGGCTCGCCGGCTTCGGGCTGATCGTGTCGCTGATCTGGCTCTACATCGAGCTGCTGCGGCTGCTCGCGATCCTTCGAGGCGAGGAATAGCTCCACCGCTTCTCACGTGCCCCCGCGGGGCCGGGCGGGGCGCGCGCTTTGCGCTCCGCTCGAGGAGGTTGGCAAGCAGAAAAGCGTGATCGTTCTCGCCGCTTCCAGGTGGATAAACGGCTGGCGCGAACCAGGACCACCATCGGTGGACTCGTCTCGCGGGTCTCGCATCGATCGATCGATGGCACGAAGGCGATCGATCCGAGTGAGCGCGGTTAGACGATCTTCGGTCGCAGTGTCGACCTGGACCCACCAGGACTGATCCCGCTGGGTCGTCTCTTAGACAATCCAGGAGAATGCTTGGGTCAGCCGCGCCTAAGCGAAGCTGCGGGCGGCGCGGGCCTTGTCGTGCTCGTGCACGATCGCGGTCGCGTGTCCGTGGGCGAGCCCGTGCTCGTCGCGCAGCCAGTTCACCTTCTCGTCGAACCGCAAGAAGGCCGGCCCGTCCTCGATTGCCTTGAACCACTCCGGTATTTCGCGACCGGTGACCATAGGAACCCGGGCAACGAGGTTCTGATGGGTCTCCTCGGAGTGGTGCAAGGACATGGCGCCTCCTGATGACTGGTCTGTGAACTGACTGTGCCTGACTGACGAGCGGCTGACAACCCCTGGTTCCCGCAGCGGACCTCATTGGGCGGGCTCCGCTGGAAACGCGCGGGCACCACCTGCCGATAGCCTCCATCTCGACGGCGGGAAACCCGGCTGTTGGAGGGGCTTGACCGATGGTTCCGAGCCAGCCCGTAGATCCCAGGTCGCGCCTGCGTTGGGAGATCGACACGGTCGCTGACCGCTTCCGCGGGCTCTCCGAGGCCCGGCTCCGTGCGCCCGCCAGATCCGCCGGCGCTCCCTCCCGGAGGCAGACCACGGCCCAGCGTGGGATCGAGCTGGCGCAACGGCTCGCCGATGCCGCGGCGGGCGTCGCGGCCCGGTCCATGGCGTACCCCGCGCGCGCCCACGTCGTGCCCACAACCTCCGTGTTCGCCGTGGGCGAACAGGTTGCCGTGACCGGCCACGATCTTCTGGCGGAGCTCGCTGAGGTATCGGACGACGACCTCGTCTGGGCTGGGGATCGTCGAGTTAAGGCCATCGACCTGGTGATCTCCCTCAACGAGGAGCTGAAGCGGCTACGAGTTGCGGGCCTTTGATTCTGCTCGCCCCTGGGACGGCGGCTGGCTGTTGTCCGCTTCCGCTTCCAGGCGCGACTCCTCTACATCAGGAACCGGCTGTTCCGGACGGCGGCGGAGCAACGCCCACCGTCCCCGCGGTCCGCGCTCGCGCCCGCCAACCTGGGCGCCCGCCACCTCGGTCCCCGCCTCTTCCGCCGCTTCTACGGCCGCCACAGCCACCGGCAGTACGCCCTCTCCGCGCCGATAGTCCGGCTCCTCTTCGTCGGTGGGCCAGTAGCCCAGCGCGGCGCAGGCAGTAGGCAGGATCGCCATCGCGGCACTCGCGTAGCCGACCGCCGATGGATGGAACCGGTCAGGCCCGAACAGCTCGCCGGGGCGGGCCGAGAACTCCGGCCCGAGCAGATCTCCCAGCGAGACTGACCGGCCGCCCGCCTCGACCACCGCGATGGTCTGCGCGGCCGCGAGCCGGCGCGACCACCGGCGGACGATGTAGCGCAGCGGCTGCGCGATCGGCTCGACCGTGCCCAGATCGGGACATGTCCCGGCGACAACCTGGCAGCCGGCCTGGCGGAGCCGATGGACGGCCCGTTCCAGCCGGCATATTGATACTGAAGGGCGGACGCGATGGGTCACATCGTTGGCGCCGATCATTACGATCGCGAGATCGGGCTTGTGGATCTGCTCTAGAACGACGTCGATCTGCCGCTCGAGATCGCTGCTCTGCGCACCAGACCGCGCGACGACGGTCAACCGAACCCGGCGGCCGGAGACCGACGAAAGGCCCGCCGCCAGCAGGGCGCCCGGGGTCTCATCCGGGTTGTCAACACCTAGGCCGGCCCCGCTTGAGTCGCCGATCAAGACCAACTCGAGCGGCGTTTTGCGGCCCCTCCCGTAGATACCGTCCGCCTTCGGCGGCTCCACCGTGGGCACGCCAACCGTCCGGCGGGCGAGCTTCGCCTCCGCCACGAGAACACCGGTCAATGCCCCGACGGCAATACCAAGACCGCCGCCGCCGTAGGCGGCGGCGACAGCGAGCCGGCGGGCCCGCCTGGCCTTGCTCACGAGCACCCCTCTCCTGATTCCGGTGCTGCGCCGGCAGCACGAGCATCGGGTTCAGCTGCCGGGAGCCCCGGTCGTACAGCACCGGTGGGCTGCCGGATCGACAGACTCAACATGCTCACTCCGTGATCACGTCCTTCCTGCGCAGGAACGCTCTGATCGCCTCGCGCGCACCGTCCCTGATCTCCGGGCCATGAGTGAATGCGGCGATCTTGTAATCCACCTCGGCCAGCCTGGCCGCGGTCTGCGTGTTCAGCTTGAAGTCAGTGCACAGCGCCTTCGGTGACCAGCGCATCCCACGCACGTTGAAGATCGAGTCACCGGTGATAAGGACACTTGAGTTCCGATGCAAGAGTGCCACATGGCCGGGTGTATGCCCCGGCGTGTGGATCACCTCGATGCCGCCGGCGATCTCGATCAGCTGGCCGTCGACGAACTCGTCGGCGAGCTCTGCCGGCGCCCACCTGTTCCCCGGGAGCCGGGTCAGTAGCCGTCCCCTCATGTACGACTGGTCACGGACCGGCGCCCGGCCTTCCCGTACGTAAGATGCGTCTCGTTCATGCGCTGCCACCGGCGCCCCAGTTTGCGCGGCGAGCTTTGCCAGCCCGCCCGCATGGTCAGGGTGGGCGTGCGTGAGGAGGATCCTTGTTACCTCCGCCGGAGCACTGCCTATCCACTCCAGCGCAGCTTGGATCTTCTTGGGAGCACTCCGCATGCCCGTGTCGACCAGGGTCACCTGGCCGTCTTCGTCCACGAAGGCGAACGAGTTGACGAAGTCGGCCGGAGCGGTGGGGATGCGGTAGAGGCCAGGCACAACCTCGACGGCTGGGGTTCGAGCCATGACGCTCCTCCCATGAGCGGATCGTCCGATCTCCTGGGTCGACCGCTCCGGAATCCCGTGGTCCCGGAGCTCCGGTCCCGCGGCGGCGCGCCGCGAGCCGAAGCCCGGTCGCAGCTGGCCCTCCCGGCCGGTTCCGGCACTGTAGCGCCTCCGGCCGGCAGTTCCGTGCCGCTGCCATCGATAGATCGATGGGTGTTATGGACGGGGAAGCAGGCGGAAGCTTCCTCCCGCAACCCATGTCGACAACAGCAGATAGGGAAGGCGGCGCGCGAGAGCACCACGCGTACTCTTGCCCCGTGAAATACCACGAGTCGCTCGTCGACCTCGTTGGGGGGACTCCGCTCGTGCGGCTCGGCCGGGTTGCCGAAGGACTGCCGCCACTGGTCCTCGCCAAGGTCGAGTACTTCAACCCTGGCGGGTCGGTGAAGGACCGCATCGCGCTGCGGATGATCGAGGGGGCCGAGCGATCGGGGGAGCTGCGGGCCGGCGGCACGATCATCGAGCCGACCTCCGGTAACACCGGTGTCGGGCTGGCGATCGTGGCGCAGCAGAGGGGCTATCGCTGCCTCTTCGTCGTGCCCGACAAGGTGTCCTCCGACAAGATCAACGTGCTCAAGGCCTACGGCGCCGAGGTGGTGGTGTGCCCCACTGCTGTTGCGCCGGAGCACCCCGACTCCTACTACAACGTCTCCGACCGGCTCGTGCGGGAGATCGAGGGCGCGTGGAAGCCCGACCAGTACTCGAACCCGAACAACCCGCGGTCCCACTACGAGACCACCGGCCCGGAGCTGTGGGCCCAGACGGACGGGCGGATCACGCACTTCATCGCCGGCGTCGGGACGGGTGGCACCATCAGCGGTGCCGGCCGGTATCTCAAGGAGGTGTCATCCGGTCGGGTACGCGTTATCGGTGCTGACCCAGAAGGCTCGGTCTACTCGGGAGGATCCGGGCGTCCATACCTGGTCGAGGGCGTCGGCGAGGACTTCTGGCCGCAGGCGTTCGATCCCACCGTTTGCGACCAGGTCATCGCGGTCTCGGACCGGGATTCGTTCTCGATGACCCGCCGGCTCGCTCGGGAGGAGGGACTGCTCGTGGGCGGCTCGTGTGGGATGGCGGCCGTTGCGGCGTTGCGCGTCGCCGACCGGGCCAAACCCGAGGACGTGGTCGTGGTCCTGCTCCCCGACAGCGGCCGCGGCTACCTATCGAAGATCTTCAACGACGACTGGATGGCCGACTACGGATTTCTCGCGACGGCCGGAGCGGAGAATGTCCACGACGTCCTCAACCGCAAGGACGCCAAAATGCCGCAGTTCGTCCATGTCCACCCCAACGAGACTGTCCGGGAGGCCATCGACATCCTCAGGGAGTACGGCGTCTCGCAGATGCCGGTCGTCAAACAGGAGCCACCGGTCATGGCGGCCGAGGTGGTCGGCTCCATTGTGGAGCGGGATCTACTCGACGCGTTGTTCGCCGGCCGGGCACACCTTGCGGATCGGCTCGAGGAGCACATGTCGGCGTCGTTGCCGATGATCGGTGCGGGTGAGCCGGTGGTGGCGGCTATGGCAGCACTAGAGAAGGCGGACGCGGCGGTGGTACTCGACAACGGCAAGCCGACCGGCATCCTGACCCGTCAGGACCTGCTTGCGTTCTTTGAATAGGCGGGCAGGAAGCGCCCTGCCGCCCGGAGCAGCCGTCAACTAGGCGGACGCCAACACCTCAGGACGCCAGCACCAGACACGAGTGCTGTTGTCGACGTACCCGTCGGCGCCGCGCTGCTGAAGCGACTGGAACGGCTGGTGCTTGATCGCAGCTCCCGGGGGATCGTCTGACGCAAGCTCAACCTGCCGGGTGGTGGTCTTCAAAACTTCGCTACTCTCTTGGAGTCGCTTTCCGTGACCGGGCGGATCGGTGGCGTAGTAACTCGCGCGTAACCTGCGGATACGCTTCATAATGCGGATCGTGCGTTCCGCGGCGTACGACGCACGGCCGTGGCTGCGCTTCTACCCGCCGGGGGTGCCGGTCGGCGTGGACGTCCCGCCACTGCCGCTTACCGCCCTGCTCGAGGAGGCGGCGCGCGACTTCGGCAGAGTCCCGGCGCTCACGTTTCTCGGACGCACCACGAGCTATCGCCGGCTCGCCGAGTCCGTGGACCTGTTCGCCGGGTCACTCACCGAGCTCGGGATCAGGCGTGGCGATCGGATCGCGCTCGTGCTGCCGAACTGCCCGCAGTTCGTCATCGCCTTCTTCGCGGCCCTCCAGCTCGGCGCCGTCGTCGTTCCGCTCGACCCCGACCTCGGCCAGGACGCGCTGCGGGAGCGGCTGCTCGACTGCAGCCCGCGGCTCACGATGTCGCTTGCCCGGTCGTACGAGGGCTTGGCCGGCGCCATGACCCGCGGTGCAGACCCGGGCCGCGTGGTGGTCACGACACTCGCCGAGTGCGCCTCGGTCGGGCTCCGCGTGCGGCTGGGCCTACCGCTGCCCCGGTGCCGCCGGCTGCGGCGGGTGGTTGGGCCGCGGACGGCTCCGGCCGATCCAGGCGTTCTCTCGTTCGGTGCGCTCCTCGAGGGATCGCCGGGCCCGGTCCCGGGCGCCGTCATAGACGCTCAGCGTGATCTCGCCGTACTCAGCTACACGGCCGGCACGACCGGCCGCGCACGGGCCGCCATGCTCACCCACCAGAACCTCGTCATGGCGGCATGCCAAGCCGCGCTGTGGGATCCCTATATCGAGCGGGGCGCGGAGGCGACGCTCCTCGCCACACCACTCCATACCCCGCACGGCCTCGTCCTCGGCCTGGTCGGTGGGATCTTTGCGGCCAGCACGCTCGTGCTCAGCCCCACCGACGACCCGGAGTTCATGACGCGCTTTGCCCGAGACTGGGGGCCGTCGACCATGCCGGCGACCCCCGAGACATACGAGCGGATCGTGGCCTGGGGCCGGCGCTCTAAGGCTCGCCGTGCCCTACGGACGGTCCGGACGTCGCTGTCGTTCGGGCACGGGCTGCCGGAGAGCGTCGCGGTCGATGTGCGGCGAATCGCCGGGATTCGCGCCGCGGAGGCCTACGGCCTGGCCGAGGCCTGCGGGGTGGCGCTCGCAAACCCGCTGAATGCGAATGCCCGCCCGGGTACGGCCGGCATCCCGCTGCCCGCAACCGAGGTCAGGATCGTCGATGACCGGGACCCCGGGCAAGTCGTGCCGGTGGGCTCGGCCGGGGAGCTGGCGATCCGTGGCCCTCAGGTGTGCCGAGGCTATTGGAACCGGCAGGTTGACACCGCCGCCGCATTCAGGGGTGGCTGGCTGCTGACCGGTGACATTGCGGTTATGAGCCCGGACGGCTATGTGACGATCATCGACCGGAAGAGCGACATGGTGGTGACCAGCGGCTACGTGGTCTTTCCCGCGGAGGTCGAGTGGGCGGTTCGGCGCCATCCGGGCGTCGCGGACTGCGCAGTCGTGGGAGTTCCGGATGGCCATGCCGGGCAGGCGTTGTCCGTTAGCGTGGTGCCAGCGCCTGCTGCCACCGTTAGCGCCGATGGTGTGCGGCAGACCTGTGCACGCTACCTGCCCCCGTACATGATCCCCCGGGAAGTACGCCTGGTGACGGGCCTGCCGCGGACCCGCAACGGCTCAGTGCTCCGCCGACTGCTCCGGCTCGCTGCGACCCCGGAGCAGCAATCCGGCCTGCCGAAGCGGCAACAAGCCGGCGCAACATAGCGCCCGTGGGGCGGTGGTCACACCATCCGGTCGTCGATGTAACACCACCGCCAGTCCTCGCCCGGTTCGAAGGACCGTATTACCGGATGCCCGGTGTCCTTGAAGTGGGCCGTCGCATGCCGATTGGGTGAGGAATCGCAGCACCCTACATGCCCGCACACCAGGCAGAGCCGGAGGTGGACCCACCAGTCGCCAGTCGCGAGACATTCGGCGCAGCCCTCCGGCGTTAGCGGCTCGACCGGCTCGAGTCCGACGACGTGCTCACACGGCGTTTCTCCCATGTCGTCCACGATAGGTTGCGCCTGGCGCGCGGGACAGGTGGCCGTGAGCCAACGCGATTGGATCGCCGAACCCTCCGTCCGCTGCCCCGCTCGGGCCGGCGAGGATCGTTCGGTGGACACTGCTCGACGTGATCTGCCTGTTCCGAGCCGCTGGCCTCAACGTTGGGATTTCCGGGTACGGAGGAGCGTGTGGCGCGGTCCGACAAGCTGGGGAAGTACCGGAGCAAGCGGAGCAGGGAGCGCACACCGGAGCCGGTGCCGCCGGCGGGACCGCTGCCCGCCGGGCACGACGACACCTTTGTGATCCAGGAGCATCACGCCCGGCGGCTCCACTGGGATTTCCGGCTGGAGCGCGACGGCGTCCTCGTCTCCTGGGCGATCCCGCGCGGCATCCCACTCGGCCCGGAGACCAACCATCTCGCGGTCCACACCGAGGACCATCCGATCGAGTACGCCACCTTCGCTGGCGAGATCCCGCGTGGTGAATACGGCGGCGGGCGGGTCGACATCTGGGACCGCGGCACCTACGAGACCGAGAAGTGGACCGACCGCGAGGTCAAGGTCGTTCTCTCCGGCTCTCGCGTCTCCGGTCGGTATGTGCTCTTCCAGACCGACGGCGAAAACTGGATGATCCACCGGATGGACCCGCGGGTGGCGGGCTGGGAGCCGCTCCCCGATCTGGTCGAGCCGATGCGCCCGGTGTCGCGCCACCGGTTGCCCGCCCACCAGGACCAGTACGGTTTCGAGTTCGACTGGGCCGGGACTCGCCTCCTCGCGTACATCTCCGGGGGCCGGGCGGTGCTGCGCGACGCGGACGGCGAGGATGTGACCGAGGCGGACCGGGAGCTACGCGGGCTCGGTCCGGAGCTCGGGAGCCGTCAGGCCCTGCTCGACGGTGAGATCGCCAGACCGGCTGGTGTGCAGACCTATGTGATCTACGACGTCCTCCATCTGGATGGCCGATCCACCATGGATCTGCCGTACGAGAAGCGCCGGGCGCTTCTCGACGAGCTCGCTCTCCGCGGGCCGCACTGGCAGGTCGCGCCCTGGTTTCGGGGTGACGGCGGGGCAGTGCGCGCCGCGGCGCGCGAACAAAACCTCCCGGGAGTCGTCGCGAAGCGCGTCGACTCCCCTTACGAACCCGGCGCCGAGTCGACCGCGTGGCTTCGCATCCCAGCGTGAGCGGCCTGCGTGGTCGCCTCCCAGGTGCGAGGATGGCTCCGGCGAATCCGGCGAGATGCGGCAGGTCAGCGATGAACGACGATCTCCTCGTTTTCGGCGGGTCTGCGAGTCGGCGGCTCTCCGCCCGGATCTGTGACTACCTGGGTGTCGTGTCGGGCCAGAGCGAGGTCATCCGGTTCTCGGATGGCAACCTCTTCCCGAAAATCAGGCAGAACGTCCGGGGCCGCGATGTGTACCTCATCCAGTCGACCGTCTTTCCGGCCAACGACAACTTCGTCGAGTTGCTGTTCTGGGTCGACGCCTTCAAGCGGGCGAGCGCGGCCTCGGTCACCGCGCTGATTCCATACTTCAGCTATGCGAAGGGCGACAAGAAGGACGAACCGCGGGTCCCCATCCGGGCTCGCGTCTGCGCACAGGCGATCCAGCTAGCCGGCGTCGACCGCGTCGTCACGATGGATCTGCACGCACCGCAGATCCAAGGCTTCTTCGACGTTCCGGTCGACGACCTCTACGCGCTGCCGGTCCTCGGCGCCGAGATCGCCGCAGGCGGAATTGATGATCTCGTCGTAGTGTCGCCCGATGCTGGATTTGCGAAGAAGGCGCGGAAGTATGCGAGCCGGCTGAAGGCACCCCTCGCCATCGCGGACAAGGAGCGGATCGGCCACAGTGAGAACGCTCGCGTGATCGATCTCATGGGTGATGTCGCCGGGCGGCATGCAGTCATCGTCGACGACTTCACGCTCACGGCCGGCACATTGGCCGAGGTCGCCGACTGCCTGACCCGTCGCGGTGCGAGGTCCGTGCGAGCGGCGGTCACGCACGGTGTCTTCACCGGGAAGTCGATGCACCGCCTTGACGCCAGCCCGATCGAGTCACTCCTGGTGACCGACACGGTCGAGAACCAGCCAGTGAGGCTGTCGCCGAAAGTGCACGTGGTCTCGGTGGCACCACTGTTCGCCGAGGCGATTAAGCGAATCGACAGCCGGGAGTCGGTCAGCGTCCTGTTCGAGCAGTGACCACATCACGCCTCAGGCGACAATGTGCTCGGTTTAATCGGCCGGCTTGCCGAGGTCGACGGGGCACGATACGCCAGTGCCGGCAATCCCGCAGTAGCCGTTGGGCATCTCGTGCAGATACTGCTGGTGATAGTCCTCGGCGAAGTAGAACTCACCCGCCGGCTCCACCTCGGTGGTGATCGCCCCAAAGCCAGCCTCGTCGAGGCCCTTCTGGTAAGCGACGAGCGATGCATCGGCGGCCTCTCGCTGGTCGTCTGATGTGACGAAGATGGCCGAGCGGTACTGGGTGCCGACGTCGTTGCCCTGACGGTAGCCCTGTGTGGGGTCGTGGTTCTCCCAGAAGATCTTTAGCAGCACTTCGGACGAGATCCGGGACGGGTCGTATACCACCTGGACAACCTCGGCGTGTCCGGTGAGGCCGGTGCAGACCTCCTCGTAGGTCGGGTTGGGGGTCGAGCCACCTGCGTAGCCGACCGCGGTCGACCACACACCCGGTGTCTGCCAGAACAGCCTTTCGGCGCCCCAAAAACAGCCGAGGCCGAAGTAGACGACTGCCAGGTCGGGTGGATACGGGCCCTCCAGCGGCGTTCCCAGAACGGCATGGCGGACCGGCACGGGGAACGGGCGGACTGGGCGGCCGGGCAGGGCCTCGCCGGGCCCCGGCATATGTGTCCTTTGGCGGATGAACATGCAGGAACCTCCGCTCCAGCGATACCGCGGGTCGGCAGAATTGTTCCATCCCGGATCATGCTCAAGAAGATGCCGCGCGGGTGTCGCTAGTGTCGGGGACTATGACCGAGCAGCAGGACAGCCATCGCCCGGCGGAGACCCAGCCGAGGCAGGGATTCGACACGCTGGCGATCCACGCCGGGCAAGACCCGGATCAGGCGACCGGCGCGGTCGTCCCGCCGATCTATGCGACCTCGACGTACAAGCAGGATGGGGTCGGCGGTGTGCGGGGCGGCTACGAGTACAGCCGGACGGCCAACCCGACTCGGTCCGCCCTCGAGCAGTGCCTGGCCGCACTCGAGCAGGGCCGCCGTGGGCTCGCCTTCGCGTCCGGCATAGCCGCCGAGGACACGCTGTTGCGCGCGATCACGGAGCCGGGCGACCATGTAGTGATCCCCGACGATGCATACGGTGGGACATACCGCCTGTTCAGCAAGGTGTACGAGCGCTGGGGTCTGGAGTACACCGCGGTGGAGGTCGGGGACATCGATGCGGCGCGGAAGGCAGTTCGCCCCGGCCAGACACGGGCGGTCTGGGTCGAGACGCCCACGAACCCGCTGCTTGCCATCGCGGACATCGCTGCCCTGGCGGAGGCCGCGCACGACGCCGGTGCAATGCTCGTGGTTGACAATACGTTCGCCACGCCCTACCTCCAGCAGCCGCTCGTGCTGGGCGCCGACGTGGTCGTGCACTCGACCACCAAGTACATCGGTGGCCACTCCGACGTGGTCGGCGGCGCCCTCGTCACGTATGACGACGAGCTCGGCGACCGGCTCGCCTTCCACCAAAACGCGATGGGTGCGGTTGCCGGCCCGTTCGATGCGTGGCTGACCCTTCGTGGCGCCCGCACCCTTGGCATCCGAATGGACCGGCACTGCCGTAACGCCGAGCTGCTCGCGCAGATGCTGGTGGCGCATCCCAGGGTGGCCCGGGTTCTCTATCCGGGGCTGCCGACCCATCCAGGCCACGAGGTGGCGCTGAAGCAGATGCGAGCGTTCGGCGGCATGGTGTCCTTCCGGCACAAGGACGGCGAAGCGGCCGCGATCGAGGTCTGCAATCGCGCCCGGCTGTTCACGCTGGCCGAGTCGCTGGGTGGGGTCGAATCGCTGATCGAGCACCCGGGCCGGATGACACACGCCTCGGCCGTTGGCTCGCCCCTGGAGGTGCCGGCCGATCTTGTACGGCTTTCCGTGGGCATCGAATCGGTCGAGGACCTGATCGCGGACCTCGAACAGGCCCTTGGTGCGCGTTGATGGATTGTTAGGTCGATGGCCCGCCCGCTTCCTCGGAGAGGTTTGGGCGGACTCTCAGGATCTGTTCAGGGTCAGCGGTCACACTGGGTGACGTGCGGGTTCTGGTAGTCGACGATGATCAAGCGGTACGCGAGTCGCTGCGCCGCTCCCTGGCGTTCAATGGCTACGACGTCGACCTCGCGGTGGACGGATTCGAAGCGCTGAACGCGATCAACGCGAAGCGGCCCGACGCCGTCGTGCTTGACGTGATGATGCCCCGGTTGGACGGCCTGGAGACCTGCCGTCGGCTCCGCTCTGCCGGTGAGGACCTGCCCGTGTTGATGCTCACCGCCCGGGACGCGGTCGCGGACCGGGTGGCCGGCCTCGATGTCGGCGCCGACGACTACCTACCCAAGCCGTTCGCCCTGGAGGAGCTGCTGGCCCGGCTGCGCGCCCTGCTCCGGCGCACCCAGCGGGACACCGGCGAGGCGACCAAGCTTTCGTTCGCCGACCTCACGCTCGACCCGGTGACCCGCGAGGTGCGCCGCGGCGACCGGCCGATCAGCCTCACCAGGACGGAGTTCAGCCTGCTCGAGCTGCTGATGCTCCATCCACGCCAGGTCTTGACCCGCGGGCAGATCCTCAACGAGGTGTGGGGGTACGACTTCCCGTCCACCGCTAACTCGCTCGAGGTCTACGTCGGCTACCTGCGCAGGAAGACCGAGCAAGAGGATGAGCCACGGCTAATCCACACCGTCCGCGGCGTCGGCTACACGCTGCGGGGGGCGCCGCTATGAGCATCAAGCAGCCGGGTGGCGACGACCAGCCAAAGCACGCCGAGCCGAGCGGCGACACCTGGCTGCGGCTGCCGGGCGTCTACCGGTTCCCCTTCGGCGCGCCCGCGGCAGCGGCCGACGAGGAGTCGCATTCGAGAGAGGGCGCTGGCGTGACGGCCGCCACGGCGTCGTCTGCTGACGCCGAGTCCCTGACCAAATCCAGCCAGACTGGCGAGGGTTCGTTCGTGGAACGTCTTCGCGACGGGCTCGGGCGGATAAGCCTCCGCTCCCGAGTCGCCCTCCTGGTGGCGTTTGCCGTCGGCCTCGCCGTCGCGGCGAGTTCGGTCGCCGCGTACCTGACCGTTAGGAGCCAGCTCTATGCGAGCGTCGACGACAACCTTCTCTTGCGTGCAAGGGCCGCGGCGGCCGCCGGGCTGTCGTCCGCTCAGCTGGCGACGATCGATCCGGGCTTCCTCGGCGCGGCCGACGTACGGATCGGCATCATCTCGGCAGCCGGTGAGACGGCCCCCCACACCCGGTACGCACCGCCAATGGGCAACGCCGAGCTGGCCGTTGCACAAGGCAGGGCCCCGGACTCGCTGCGAACGGTGACAACAGGCGGCGTTGAGTATCGCGTTGTAGCGGTTCCGGTCGCCGAAAGCCCGGGGGGCGGCATCGCGCTGGTGCTCGCGCAGCCGCTCAAGGCAACGAAGGATCTCCTTGGCCGCCTCGGCTTGGTGCTATTCCTGGTGGGGGCAGCCGGTGTTGGTGTCGCCGCGTGGGCAGGGCTTGCCATTGCCCGCGCGGGGTTGCGTCCGGTCGAGCGGCTAACCGCGGCCGCCGAGCACGTGGCAGCAACCGAGAAGCTCGAACCGATCGAGGTGCGCGGGCAAGACGAGCTGGCGCGGCTCGCGCGCAGCTTCAACGAAATGCTCGCGGCCTTGAAGGGGTCCCGCGAGCGGCAGCAGCAGCTCGTCGCCGACGCGGGCCACGAGCTGCGGACTCCGCTCACCAGCCTGCGCACCAACATTGACCTCCTCGTCCAGAGCTCCGAGCGCGGCGGCCTGTCCGCGGCCGACCGGGCGGAGCTACTTGCCGATGTACGGGCGCAAAGCGAGGAGCTGACCCTTCTCGTACAAGATCTTGTGGAGCTGGCCCGAGACGACCAACCAGATGCGCAGGCCGAGGAGCTGGATTTCGCCGAGGTCTGCGAGCGTGCGGTGGACCGGATCAAGCGGCGAGTGCCGGACGTCACGTTCGAGGTGAAGCTCGCGCCTTGGAAGGTTCACGGCGATGGGACCGCACTCGAGCGGGCGGTGGTGAACGTCCTCGACAATGCGGCTAAGTGGAGCCCCCCGCACGGCACCGTGCGGGTTCACCTGGACGGCGGCGAATTGCGGGTTGTGGACCAAGGACCGGGGATACCGGACGCGGACCTGCCGCATGTGTTCGAGCGCTTCTATCGCACCAGCGACGCCCGCCGGCTTCCCGGCTCGGGACTTGGCCTGGCGATCGTCAAGCAGGTGGTGGAGCGGCACGGTGGCAGCGTCGAGGTGGCGCCCGCGGAGACAGGTGGTACGCAGATCACTTTCCGCCTACCGGCAGATCGGTAGCCCCGATCTCGTTGTCTTCTTGGGGGCATCTCAGGCTCATCTCAGGAACGCGAGAGACCGTAGGGACATGGACGAGACAAGGACCGCACGTGAGAACGACACCGAGGAGCTCGACAAATCCGGCACACAGGGCTGGGTATCCGCATCGACGGTAGGCTCGGCGCCCTCCGGCCCGCCACCGTCTGCGAGCCAGCAAGAACCGCCGCCTGCGGTGCCCAGCCAGCCCACCCCAACGGGCGGCCTGGGCGAGGAGCCGTCGACCCTCGGTTTCGCCTTCGAGCCACCGCCGCCGGCTGACCGCTCACCGTCGCCGAGTTCGCCGGAACGCCGGCCGCGCAAGGTCTCAGCTGCGATCGTCGCGGCGATTCTCGCCGCAGGACTGGTGGGTGGTGGCGCCGGTAGCCTGATCACCAACGCACTCGACGACGACGGCACGTCGCAGACGCCAGTCAGTTCGCTCGGCGGGAATCCTGTCTCGGGTGGTTCCGGCTCGGACTCGTCGAACACCGGCGGCTCGATCAGCGAGGTCGCGGCCGCGGTCCTGCCGAGCGTGGTGTCGATCGAGGTCAGCACCAACGGCCAGGCTGCTGAGGGTTCCGGAGTGATCATCAGCTCGGACGGCCAGATCCTCACCAACAACCACGTCGTCGCGGCCGCGGCCGACGGCGGCCAGATCCGGGTGAAGTTCAACGATGGCCGCACCGCCGATGCGAAGACCCTCGGCCGGGATCCGAGCTCGGACCTTGCCGTGATCAAGGCGGAAGGCGTAAGTGGGCTGAAGCCGGCCACCCTGGGTTCATCGGCCAACCTGGAGGTTGGTCAGCAGGTCGTGGCCATCGGTTCGCCGCTCGGCCTCCAGGGAACCGTGACCTCCGGCATCATCAGTGCCCTGAACCGGCCGGTCCAGACGAGCTCCTCGTCCACTCCGTTCGGTGGAGTGCAGGAGGAAGGCGCGACGTTCAACGCCATCCAGACCGACGCGTCCATCAACCCGGGTAATTCCGGCGGTCCGCTGGTCGACATGAACGGCAGGGTGATCGGCATCAACAGCGCCATCGCCAGCCTCCCCCAGGGCGGCGGCGGGCAGACAGGTTCGATCGGTGTTGGCTTTGCTATCCCGATCGACCAGGCGAAGCGCATCGCCGAACAGCTCGTCGAGGGTCAGCAGCCCGACCAAGGCTTTCTCGGCGTTAGCGTCAAGGACGCGACCGGAGATGTCGAGGGCGCCGAGCTCGCTCAGGTCCAAAGCGGCGGTCCCGCTGCCGATGCGGGTCTTCGAACGGGCGATGTCATCACGAAAGTGGGAGACCAGACCATCGATAGCGCAGGAGCGCTGGTCGCCACGGTGCGTGGGGAAGCCGCGGGTATGAAGGTGACAGTCACCTACGTCAGGGACGGAGAGAGCCACACTGCTGAGGTGACCCTCGGCAGCCGAAACGACAGTAACAACTAACTCCATACCGCCGGGCGGCAAACCGTAGGTGCGTCGGCTCGTGGCTCCGGAACACCTCGGGCCGCCCGGACCAGCTCGCTCCCGGCAACCCCCCCGCCGATGGCAGCCGAGGAGCGGGCGCCGAGCCAACAGCCGGACGGTGGCGGACTTGCTTTCCTCCCGATCTACGCCACTGCGCGGCCGGCTCGGTGCACACGAAGCCCGTGCGGAGGTTGCGGCCCTACTCCGCACGGGCTCTTCGTTTACTCTCCTCGCCCTCAGGTCCGACGAAGTCTGCGCCGCGGGTCGAGCGGCATCCAGGAGCCGCTAACTGATCAGCCTGTTCGCCCAATGTGGAGTGGGGCAGGATGGCGGCATGGCGACGATCGGGGATGGGCTGTCCCTAGACGACGACCCGGTGCGTGCCGCAGAGGCTGCCGCGCGCCAGGCGGTCGGCAGGCTTGCCGGCCGGCGGCATCCGGAGCTGGTCTGCGTCTTCGCCTGCACCGACGATCGCGAACGTTTTGCCGAGGCGATCACGCGCGTCCATGACCTGACCCAGCCGGGCGCCCTGCTCGCCTGTACGGCGCAGGGCGTGCTCGGTGGTGGCCAGGGGGTCGAGAGCGTTCCGGCGGTGAGCGTCTGGGCCGGCAAGATTCCGAAGGCTCGCGTGGAGGGATTCCACCTCGACATCAGGCGGTCCGATCAAGGGGTTCGTGTGGTGGGACTGCCGGAGGTGACTGCCTTCCACCAGCTGGCAGTCATCCTGGCCGACGCACACTCCTTCCCGATCGCCGCCTTCGTCGAGCACACGAACAAGGTCCTCCCAGGGTTCCCGTTCGTCGGCGGTTTGGCCGCTCGGTCCGGCGACAATCCGGCGTTCCTCGGCCTCGGTCGGGAGGTGAAGGAACGCGGCGCAATCGGGGTGATGCTGCGCGGTTCGTTCGGCTGGCGGGCGGCGGTTAGCCAGGGATGCCGCCCGATCGGGCCCGCCATGACCGTGACCAGGTCCGAAGGAAACATAATCTACGAGCTGGCGGGAACACCGGCGCTCCCGAAGCTCGAGGAGATCATCTCGGCGCTCTCGTACGAGGAGCAACGGCTCGCTGCCAACGGGCTGCAGTTTGGCATCGCCATGGACGAGTACAGCGAGCGGCACGAGCAGGGCGACTTCCTGGTCCGCGGTCTGGTCGGCGCCGACCGGGACAGCGGCGCGATCTTGGTCGGCGACGTGGTGGAGGTCGGACGGACGGTCGGCTTGCAGCTGCGGGATGCCAGATCCGCGCAGCTCGACCTTGCCGACACGCTCGCCGGCTTCACCGGCCGCAGCGGGCTGGCCAGGGTCGACGGCGCGCTGCTCTTCTCCTGCAACGGGCGGGGGGCGGCCACTTTCCCGTCGGCCGACCACGACATCCTGGCGGTTCGGACGGGGCTGGGCACGCACGGCGTCGCCGGATTCTTCGCCGCCGGCGAGATCGGACCGGTGGCCGGCGCCAATCACGTGCACGGCTTCACCGCGTCGATCCTCGCCTTCGGGGTCAAGGATGCGCGTGCGGCGCGCAACCGGCCGCCGGCGGGCGCCGCTGCCGCAGTCGGTGATCAGGGCATTTCCTAGGGTCTCCGGTACGCACCCCGCTCTAACCCAGCTCCTTCGCAGTGCCGGGTAGTGGGCTGGCACGATAGGCGGCACTGAGGGCCGGCGCGCTCATGCCCGCCGGCGGCGCGAGTCAGGCGCGGATCTCCGAGTTGGAGAGGTGGCGATGGCCGAAACTGCCGCGCTCGTGCTCGACGTCGGGGGTACCAAAGTTGCTGCAGGCGTGGTCGACCCGGGTGGGCGGCTCGTTTTGGTCGCTCGGGTAGATACCCCGGCTGGGGACGCGGCTGGGGCTGACGGGCTGTGGCGGACCGTCCTGGCCCTACTCGATCGCTTTTCTGACGGGCTCGCGGAGCGTGAGCTTGCCGGGGTAGGCGCGGGCTGTGGTGGTCCCATGCGGTGGCCGACTGGTGAGGTGTCGCCGCTGAATATCCCTGCCTGGCGAGACTTCCCATTGCGCCATCGGCTGCAGGAACGTTACCCAGACGTTCCAGTTCGCCTTCACAATGACGCAGTCTGCATGGCCGTTGGAGAGCACTGGCGGGGGGCCGGACGCGGCACGGCAAACATTCTCGGCATGGTCGTTTCAACCGGCATCGGTGGCGGGCTCGTTCTCGGCGGCCGACTTATCGACGGCGCCAGTGGCAACGGTGGGCACGTCGGTCACATCGTCGTCGATCCAGCCGGCCCGCCGTGCGTCTGCGGTGGGCGCGGTTGCTTGGAAGCGGTAGCGAGCGGCCCACGCCTCGCCGCCTGGGCCGTGGCGCGCGGCTGGCGATCCCCGCACGGTGCGTCCGCCCGGGAGCTCGCCGGTGACGCCGCTCGTGGTCATCCAATCGCCAAGGCCGCGATGGACCGTGGGGGTCGCGCGCTCGGTGTCGCGGTCGCATCGGCGACACATTTGCTCGATCTCGATGTTGTGGCGATCGGCGGCGGCCTGTCCCAAGCCGGGCCGCTCCTCTTCGATCCGCTGGAGGAGGCGTTCCGCGCGCACGCCCGGATGGAGTTCGCCCGCCGGGTGCGGGTGGTGCCGGCCGCGCTCGGCCAGGATGCAGGGCTGGTGGGCGCCGCAGCGCTGGTCTTCGCCGGCGACCGCTACTGGAACGCGGACTGAAGCCGTGAGCGCGTGCCCCTCGGTAAAGGGGCGTCGATTAGGGACGGGCGCCCGCCCAAGGTCCATTTGGTGCACACTTGGGGCATGTCAACGGCGACAGGCTCGGTGTCGCTAGCCGACGTGCAAGCCGCCGAGAAGCTGCTCGGCGGCGTCAGCCGGGTCACCCCATTGGAAGGCTCGCGCTTGCTCTCTGACCGGGTCGGCGGTCCCGTACACCTGAAGTGCGAGAACCTGCAACGGGCCGGCTCCTTCAAGATCCGTGGTGCATATGTACGGCTGTCGAAGCTCAGCGAGGATGAACGGGCCCGAGGCGTGGTGGCCGCGAGCGCCGGCAACCATGCCCAGGGCGTCGCGCTTGCCGCCAGCCTGGTAGGGACCAAGTCCACTGTCTTCATGCCCATCGGCGCGCCGCTGCCGAAGGTTGCGGCTACCCAGGCATACGGGTCAGACGTGCGCTTTCATGGCCATTATGTGGACGAGGCCCTAACCGCGGCCCAGGAGTTCGCGGAGTCGACTGGGGCGGTCTTCATCCACCCCTTCGACCACCCGGACATCGTCGCCGGCCAGGGTACGGTCGGACTCGAGATCCTCGACCAATGCCCGCAGCCTCGCACCGTCGTCGTGCCATGCGGCGGCGGCGGCCTGCTCGCCGGTGTCGCGGTCGCCGTCAAGGGCCAGGACCCGAACATCAGGGTCGTCGGCGTGCAGGCCGAGAAGGCGGCCGCCTATCCAGGCTCGCTTGCCGCCGGGCACCCGGTGTCGCTGTCGAGCGTTGCCACGCTCGCCGACGGCATAGCGGTGGCCAGGCCCGGTCTGGTGCCCTTCGCGCTCGTGCACGAGCACGTCGACGACATGCTGACGGTCTCCGAGGAGTCGCTGTCCCGGGCCCTGCTGCTTTGCCTGGAGCGGGCGAAGCTCGTGGTTGAGCCGGCTGGCGCGGCTGGCATGGCGGCCGTGCTCGACGAGCCGCACGCGTTCGAGCCGCCGGTCGCGGTGGTGCTGTCGGGGGGAAACATCGATCCGCTGCTTCTGCTGCGGGTGCTGCGGCACGGAATGGCCGCGGCCGGCCGCTATCTGTCCTTCCGGCTGCGCATTCCCGATCGGCCCGGTGCACTGGCCCGGCTGCTCTCGGAGCTTGCCGCCGCGGATGCGAACATCCTGGAGATCGAGCACCTTAGGACAAACCCGAAGCTGCACCTCGACGAGGTCGAGGTGGCAATCCAGATCGAGACGCGTGGGCCGGCCCACTGCGACGAGGTGCTCGGCCGGCTCCGGGCTGTGGGATACACCCTCCTTTTTTCCTGACGCGGCTAAGCAGCGTGTTTCCCCGTACGCAGGCGACCCCAGGCGGCGTCGCCCGGGGTCGCTTGCGTACGAGCTCTGGAATCAGCCGGTGTAGGGCTGGGCGTCGACGATCTCGACCTGCATCTGACGGCCGTTCGGCAAGCTATAAGACGCCACTTCGCCGATCTTGCGGCCGTTGATCGCGGATCCGAGCGGCGACCGCTCGGAGTAGACCTCGATGTCGCTGGCTGCCACCTCTCGAGAACCGAGCAGGAAGCTCAGCTCATCGTCGTCGGGAAAGCGCACGGTGATGACCATTCCGGGCGCGGCCACCCCCGCCGGCGCTGCGGCCTCGCCGACCCGGGCGTTTTCCAGCAGGATCTGGAGGTGGCGGATACGCGCCTCCTGCTTGCCCTGCTCCTCCTTGGCCGCGTGATAGCCGCCATTCTCCCGCAGATCGCCCTCGTCCCGGGCAGATTCGATCCGCCGGGCCGTCTCGGCCCGGCCGGGACCGGTCAGATAGTCGAGCTCTTCCTTGAGCCGGTCGTAGGCCTCCTGGGTAAGCCAGGTGACATTGTCACTAGTCGTGGCCACAGACGCTCCTTGGTCGGTCTACGGGATGGATAGGTCCTTAATTCGCCACATTGGGCTCGGACGAAACACCGATGCTGAACCTCGCCGATCAGGCGCCGACTCAGCCCGGTCTGGGCTCAGCCGGCGGCTGCCTCGCGACAGTCCTTGAGTTCGCCGGTGATCGCCCGCGATCGGGTCTCTAGCACCACGGTCTCTTCGACTCGGTGCTCGCCCGCGGGTATTGTGATCACTCGGCTGCCCACCTCGACACCTTCGGCGTTTCGGGCGCGAACAACACACTGAGCGGTTACGCCCTGTTTGCGCCAGACCTCGAATCGTACCTCAACGGCTCGGTCGCTTGTCACTTCATATCCGAGCAAGGTTCCCCTGACGGCCGGGTTCGCGTGGTAGAGAGCGATCCAAAACAGCGCGGCGAGGGCCGCCGCAGACACCAATGCTACGCAGATGATCGTAATGAGTCGCCCGCGTGGGGTCATCCGCACGCCGTGCCGCGCGATCGCCACAATTCGGGCACGATCCTCGGCTGTCGCTGCGGCTCCCCGCGGACGCTTGTTGATGTTGGTCACCCCTCGGGTCCAGTGTCGCTTTGCCCTGCACTGCCAGTGGTTCTGCAAACCGTTGGTGCCATGGGTGATTATTGTCGCCGGGCACTGCTGCGCTCCCGCCGGCCGGTCGTGGGAGCGGCGGGACTCATCGCGGAGAAGGTGTGAGGGAGATCACGTGAGCGCGCTGCGACTGATGGCTGTTCATGCGCACCCCGACGACGAGTCCAGCAAGGGGGCCGCGACGATGGCGCGTTATGTCGACGAGGGCGTCGGGGTGCTCGTGGCGACGTGCACCGGGGGCGAGCGGGGCTCCATCCTCAACCCAAGGCTGGCGCACGACGATTGGATTCGAGAGAACATCACCGAGGTCAGACGGCAGGAGATGGGCGCCGCCCGGGAGATACTCGGCGTGCGCCAGGCGTGGCTTGGCTTCGTCGACTCAGGCTTCCCGGAGGGCGACCCACCGCCGCCGCTGCCCGAGGGGTGTTTCGCCACGTTGCCGGTCGAGGTGGCCGCCGAGCCGTTGGTACGGCTGATCCGCGAATTCCGCCCGCACGTCATGACCACGTATGACGAAAATGGGGGGTACCCGCATCCCGACCACGTTATGACCCACAAGATCGCGGTCGCTGCCTTCGAGGCGGCCGGGGACCCGGAGCGGTACGCCGATGCCGGCGAGCAGTGGCAGCCGCTCAAGCTCTACTACAACCGGAGCTTCTCCCGGGCCCGCATCTTTGCCCTGCACGAGGCGCTGATCGCCCGCGGTCTCGAGTCCCCCTACGCCGAGTGGCTCGAGCCATCGGACGAGTGGGAGGAGGGGCCGCTGACCACTCGCGTCGCGTGCGCCGACTATTTCCCAGTGCGGGACGAGGCCCTGCGTGCGCACGCTACCCAGGTGGACCCGGATGGCTCTTGGTTCCAGGTACCCCTCGACCTGCAAGCCGAGGTATGGCCGACCGAGGATTTCGAGCTTGCTCGCTCCCTGGTCGATACGGCGGTCCCGGAGGACGACCTCTTCGCCGGCATCCGCACCGCCGCCCGCTGCTGATCCGGCGGAGGGCCGCTGCCGACCGCCCTGGGGATGTGACCTGGCGGGCGAGCCGCGGGTACCCGGTGCCGGACGCGATGCCCGCCCGGCGCGGCCGGCGGTGGCGGTCGGGCGGCGCGTGAATCATGACGATGCGGACAGGCGGCGGACCCCCGCGCGGGTGGGCCGCCGGGTCACGGTGGACGATGGTCGGCATGAGTTCGTTGACGGCGTTGTCGGTGCTCGCGGTTGACGAGGACAAAGTTGCCCCCGGCCTGCTCGGCTTTCTCGTCGTGGCCGCGCTTGGGGTGGCAACGTGGTTCCTCATCAGGTCGATGAACAAACAACTGAAGAAGATCGACTTTGACGAGGAGCACACCGCCCGGTCCCTCGACGAGCGCGGCGAGGACAAGCCAACGGAGCGTTGATCGGGCGACGTGCTTTATGCCCGGTAGCGCTGCGATACGCCACAGACCAGGCTCAGATCGGACAAATCGGGCGTCACCCGACCGCTACTTGGCATAAAAGCGACGCATAGGGTGGCGTGGTGCGGGGACGGGTGGCGGGATGAACCGGCTCAAGGGCGCGACGAGTCCGTACCTCCTCCAGCATGCCGACAATCCGGTCGACTGGTGGCCGTGGTCGGACGAGGCGTTCGCCGAGGCCCGCCGTCGGGACGTCCCGGTGCTCCTGTCCGTCGGGTATGCGGCGTGTCACTGGTGCCATGTAATGGCCCATGAGTCGTTCGAAGACGAGCAGATCGCTCGGCTGATGAACGAGAACTTCGTCAACATCAAGGTCGACCGGGAGGAACGGCCCGACATCGACACGGTGTATATGGAAGCCACCCAGGCCATGACTGGCCAGGGCGGATGGCCGATGACCATCTTCATGACGCCCGATGGCCGGCCGTTCTATTGCGGCACCTACTTCCCGCCGACGCCGCGGTTCGGGATGCCGAGCTTCCAGCAGGTGCTCACCGCACTCGCGGGTGCTTGGCGGGACCAGCGCGAGGAGATCGATCGAATCGGGGCCGATGTAGTCCGTCAACTCGGGCAGCGCCTGCCATCGTTCGCTGGCACCAAGCCCCCCGGGGAGGATGAGCTCACCGCAGCCGTGTCCGGTCTGGCCAGCGACTTCGACCCGCGTAACGGAGGCTTCGGTACTGCGCCGAAGTTCCCGCCCTCGATGACGCTCGAGTTCCTCCTGCGGCACTACGCCCGCACCGGCGACGAGCAGGCGCTGGGGATGGTGGCCCAGACTTGCGAGGCGATGGCCCGGGGCGGTATGTACGACCAGCTGGCCGGCGGCTTCGCCCGCTACAGCGTCGACGCGACCTGGACGGTTCCGCATTTCGAGAAGATGTTGTACGACAACGCGCTCCTGCTGCGTGTCTACCTTCACCTCTGGCGCATTACCGGAAGTGAGCTGGCGCGTCGGGTCGCGACCGAGACCGCCGGCTGGATGCTTCGTGACCTGCGCACCCGCGATGGCGGGTTCGCGTCGGCGCTGGATGCGGACAGCGAGGGGGTGGAGGGCAAGTTCTACATCTGGACACCGGCCGAGCTGCGTGCGATTTTGGACGACGCCGACGCCGACTGGGCGAGCGGGGTCTACGGGGTCACCGACGCCGGGACCTTCGAACACGGCACGTCCGTGCTCCAGCTTCGTGCGGAGCCGGACCCCGCCCGGCACGCACGCATCCGGGCAGCGCTTCTCGCCGCCCGGGAGGAACGGGTCAGACCTGCGCGCGACGACAAGGTCGTCGCGGCGTGGAACGGGCTGGCCATCGCCGCGTTGGCTGAGGCCGGCGAACTGCTGGACCGGCGTGATTACATCGAGGCAGCGCTGGCCACCGCCGACCTCCTGGTGTCCGTCCATATGCGGGACATGGGGCAGGGCACGACGTCGGACATTGGAGAAGGAGGTCGCCCGCCGGGGCCCGCGCCGCCGATCCGGCTGGTCCGGACCTCGAGAGACGGCCGGGCCGGGCCCTCAGCAGGTGTCCTCGAGGATTACGCCAACGTCGCCGACGGCTTCCTGAGTCTGTACGCGGTGACCGGCGCCGGCTCGTGGCTGTCTCGGGCCGGTGTGCTGCTGGACACCGTCCTCGCGTTCTTCCGCGACGAGCAGGGCGAGTTCTTCGACACGGCCCGCGATGCCGAACGCTTGGTGCGCCGCCCACAGGACCCGACCGACAACGCGACCCCCGCTGGCCGGTCGGCGGCGGCTGGTGCGCTGCTCGGATACGCGTCATACACAGGCTCGGCGGACCATCGGGAAGCCGCGCTTCAGGCGCTCAGACCCACCACCGTTCTGGCGGCGCGGGCACCACGCTTCGTCGGTTGGGGCCTGGCCGTCGCCGAAGCCCTGGCGGACGGTCCGCGCGAGGTCGCGGTTGTAGGTCCGCTCGACGATCCGCGCACCGCTGCGCTCAAGCGGGTGGCCTTCCTCGGCACCGCCCCGGGCGCTGTGATCGCGGTGGCCGATCCGGCGGACCGGACAGACGTACCGCTGGTCCAGGATCGGCCCATGCTGGATGGCTCGCCGGCGGCCTACGTCTGCCGGCATTTCGTTTGCGACGCGCCAACGAACGACCCACATACCTTGGCCGCCTCCCTCGGGGCTCGGCTCCCGGCCGCCGTCGACTGAGGGAGTCAGTCGGCTGGAGGGCGAACTGCCCGAGTGTCACGTGGAGTCTCCAAGGCTGACGCCTCCTTGGGGTGCTGCCACTGGCCGGAAGTAGGGTCGGCTTGGAGTGCCCGTTCCCGACGCCGGAGGACCGCGAGCATGACGTCAAGAATCGAGGGCGACCGCATGGAGCCCCTGACCCGGCTGGCCGAAGTCCTCGAGCGGCTCACCGGTGACCGCGGCGGCAGGCGGGCGGTGATGCTCGAACTCGACCTGACCCAGGGACTGGTCGAGGACGTTGCGCACGATGCAGTGGCCAGGGCGACGAGTCGGCGCCGACTTGTCCTTCGGGACGCGGTTGACCGCCTGCATCGGGCAGCCGACGACCCAGGAGTGCGCGGGCTGGTAGCCAAGATCGGTCCGTGGCGCCACGGCCTTGCCTGGGCACAGGAGATCCGCGACGCGGTTCGCGTCTTCCGCAATGGCGGCAAGCCGACGGTTGCATGGGCAGAGTCGTTCGGCGAGTTCGGGCCCGCGACGGTTCCCTACTACCTGGCCTCGGCGTTCGATGAGATCTGGCTGCAGGAATCCGGCGACGTCGGCCTGACCGGCGTGGCGGCCGAGGTGACGTTCCTCCGCGGGACGCTCGACAAGGTCGGCGTGGAGCCGCAGTTCGGCCAGCGCTACGAGTACAAGAACGCCGCAAACGTCCTGACCGAGCGCGGCTTCACCGACGCGCATCGGGAGGCGGTAACCCGAGTGGTCGAGTCCGCCGCGGATCAGGTCGTATTCGGCGTGGCCGGTGCGCGCGGGCTGACGGAGGATACAGTCCGTGCGCTGGTGGACCGGGCCCCGTTGACCGCCACCGAAGCACTTGAAGCTGGACTGGTCGACCATGTCGGCTACCGCGACCAGGCGTACGGCGCTGTCCGGGAAAAGGTTCGCTCAAGACCGGACGGCGGCGGACCGCCCGGTCTGCGCTATCTGTCCCGTTATGCCAAGTCCGGTAGGCAGGGGCTGGCCCGCCGCATCAGCGAGCGGGGCAGGCCGGCGGTCGCTCTCATCCACGGGACCGGGGGCATCAAGGTCGGTCGCAGCGGCCGCGGTCCGCTGACCGGCCCGGCGATGGGCGCGGACACCGTTACCGCAGCCTTCCGTTCCGCGGTGCGCAACGACAACGTGCGGGCGATCCTGTTCCGGGTCGACTCGCCCGGCGGCTCGTATGTCGCGTCGGACACGATTCGGCGCGAGGTCGAGCTGGCGAGCCAGGCCGGTAAGCCGGTCGTGGTCTCCATGGGGACGCTCGCCGCTTCCGGTGGCTACTTCGTCTCGATGGCCGCCGACACGATCGTTGCCCAACCAGGAACGCTGACCGGCTCGATCGGCGTCCTCGCCGGGAAAGGCGTCGTCCGGGAACTCGTCGCCAAGCTCGGTCTTACGCACGAGGAGGTGGCCGCCGGCGACCACGCCCTGATGTTCTCCGCTCGGCGGGAGTTCACCGACGATCAATGGGATCGGCTTCAAGCCTGGCTCGACCGGGTTTACGAGGACTTCACCGCCAAGGTCGCCGAACACCGCGGCCTGTCCAGGGAACATGTCCACGAGGTCGCCCGCGGCCGGGTCTGGACGGGCGCGGATGCGGCGGAGCATGGCCTGGTGGACGAGCTTGGCGGTCTTGCCGATGCGGCCCGGCTAGCTCGGAAGAAGGCTGGACTGCCCGCGGACGCGCCGGTGCGCCCCTGGCCGCACATTCCGGTGCTACAACGCCTGCGACCGGCAACATCATCAGAGGATCCGCGAGCGGCCGCAGCGTCTGCGTGGGCCGGCGGCTGGGGCTCCTATGCCGGTTTGGCCGCCAGACTAGGCCTTCCGGTCATCGGCCCGCTCGCGCTCCCGTACTCGATCACGCTGTACTGACGTCGTGTCGGTTTCGCTCAAAGCGAAACGACCATGCACTCACATGTAATCTCGATTACGTGACCACAGGGGACGTGATCGAGAGGATCAGGGCTTGGCTTTCCGGGCAACTTCCCCAGGACTGGTTCGAGCGTGCGCCCGAGCTCATCGTCGACCGGGAAGAGATCACGATCGTCGGTACGATCGGCGCTCCTGAGGTCGCGGCGGACGCTTCCGACGCCGAACGGCTGGCGGCGATCGCCGGCCGGATCAAGGAGTTCCGTGAGCGCACGAGAGATCGCCGGGTCGAGCTAGCCCGCCAGCTTGAGCACGCCACCCGGCACAAGGTCGCCTGGGGAGTGCGCTGTGGTGGCGAGCGCGAGCTCTTCACTGCGGTCTCGGTTCCGGTGATGACCAGACTGCGCCAGCCCGAGCGTCAGGTGCTCGACACCCTGGTCGCCGCGGGCGTCGCTCGTAGCCGCAGCGAGGCGCTCGCCTGGTGCGTGAAGCTGGTCGCGAAGAACACCGACTCCTGGCTTGCTGACCTGCGCGAGGCGATGCAATACGTAGAGCGCGTCCGCCGCGCCGGCCCTGACCGCCCGTCGATGGTCTGATCGCGACGATCGGTCGTCGCGGCGGCTCCTGTCGTGGGCCGCGAACCCGCACTTGACGATCATGGCGCGGAGGCCGACTTAGCCGCCTCGATGAACTCGTCGAGCACGCCCCACACCCGGGCTGCGCGAAAATGGTCGAGATAGTCGCGGGAGGCGACGATCTGCCCCTGCCGAACGCGCAGCACGAATATGCAGGGCAGGCTGAACTCCTCGCCGGTATCCAGCACGGTGCCTTGATACTCGAACTCGGCGACGATCACTTCGGGATCGGTTGTTTCGTGGATCTTTATCTTTGCGGGACGGCGGCGGATGTCGGGCAACGGCATGTCGCCCGGCCGAAAGTGCTCTCGCAGCTCTGCACGGCTGCGCAGGGCGGGCGCTCGCAACGGGTGGAACGGGTGCACGACCTCAATTCGTTCCGCGTAGAGGTTGACCGCGTCCTCCCACCGGCGCTCGGCGATGGCGTGCACGAGCCGACCGAATACCTCTGCCGGACTTGGCGACTGGGTCATAAAGCGCGGCCTTCGGGTGAACCCTGATGTGTCATCAGTACTATCCGGAGTGACAACTCCGGTAATTATTCGGAGTGGTCACTCCGGTTGTCTAGCGACGCGCGCTCGAGGTGCGATGGGTGAGCAACGAGACGCCGCCGGCCCAAACGCACCGGACCCGCCGCGGCGGGCCGACGCGCGAATCAACCGCAGCCGCATCCTGGATGTCGCCGAGGAGGTGTTTGGCGCAGGCGGCGAGTTGACGTCGACCGAGGAGGTTGCGCGTCTGGCGGGCGTCGGCATCGCGACTGTCTTCCGGCACTTCCCGACCAAGGCGGCGCTCCTTGAGGCCGTACTGGTCCGCCGCCTCGAACGGCTGCGAGACCAAGCCACCGACCTCGCCGCCACGGCGGATCCCCGGCGAGCGCTCTTCGACTTTTTCACCGCGACGGTGGCGGATGCGGCGACCAAGATCGCGATTGCGGACGCCCTCGTGGATATCGGCGGCAATCGCCCGGCAGGCCGGGCAGAGCGGGCTTCAGGAGAGCTACGTCAGGCTGTCGGAGTCCTGCTTGAGCAGGCCCAAAATGCCGGTGCGGTGCGCGACGATATCGGACTCCCCGAGTTCTATGCCCTCCTGATCGGAATGTCTCGCGCCGCCGCTCACGGACGACTTGATCAAAGCGACCAGGCCCGTGCGCTCGCCGTCGTCTTCGACGGTCTCGCTCATGGGGATGAGAGCAAATGAGCCCAGCAGGGCGATCTCCGTCGGCTGAAGTGGTAACCCTGCCGCGGCCGGAGCGGACTCGCAGCCGATCCGGGGGAGTGGCTGGGGTTAGCCGAGGGCTTCGATGACCTCGCGGCCGAGACCGGCGTGCTGCCTCATGTACTCGCGCCGTTCGGCCTTGAGGTTCGCGACCAGCTCCTCGTACTCGGCCCGCCGGCCCTGCCGCTCGTACAGCTTGCGCGGCTGCAGTAGCTCGGGGTCGTCGAAGCCCGGCACCGAGGCGGCAACGAGGTAGCCGAACTCAGGGTCGGTCTCCCACTCGATGGTTCCTTCGGCGATCGCCTTCACGATCGCGGAGGTGTGCGGGATCGTCACCTTCTTCGATCGCTCGTCGTCGTCGCCGCCACCGATCCGGCCGGTGTTCAGGACGTACACCTGGAAGTCGTAGTCCATCGCGTCGATCATCTGGCCAAGCCGGTTGCCCTGCTCGTGGTCGTGTCCCATGAAGAACGGGTTCGTGCCCGGAACCCGCAAGAACTTGCCCGCCTCCGCCTTACCGCCGGCCGAGGTGCCCTTGGTCTCGCCCAGCATGTAGTAGGCGACGGCCTGCTCCTTGTTCGCCATCTTCGCCACGGCCGGAATGATCGACTCGTTCCGGTTGAGGATCAGCAGGACGTCGGCCTTGCCGAGCTTGCGCGGGTCGAAGTGCGGGATCTCCGAGAGGCCGAAGGTGCCGCGCCCGTTGGCGGTGTAGGAAGCGTCGAAGAAGTCAACCTTGCCGTCCGCGTCCACGGCGACGTTCTCGAGCCAGCCGGCGGGGGTCGCCAGCGCGCCGTAGATCGTCGGCTCGTAGGCGGGATCTAGGCCGTAGGTCTTGGCGAAGCAGCCGTTCTCGGTGGCGTACGCGTCGCCACCGGCCACCAGGGCAACGATGTCGTCCTGCACCGGCAGCGAGTTGTTCTGCCGGGTGAAGGTGGTCGTCGTCTTGCCGGTTCCGGACAGTCCGACGATGAGGACGACCTTGTCACCGTTGGCGGTCGGGATCACCTTCGCACCGGCATGCATGGCGAGCGCGTCTTGTTGATAGACCCACTCCATCCACATCCGGAGGCCGCCCATCTTCGACTCGCCGAAGTAGTCGATGTTGAAGACGCGGGTGACCCAGTTGTCGAGGTCGATCGTGACCAGGCGGTCGTCCGGGTACGAGCCCGGCGCCGGACAGTTGGGCGTGTAGATGACCGTCAGCGCCTCCTCTTCCCGCCACTCGCTGTCCTTCGAGTAGTAGAGCTGCTGCTGCATGGCCGGGATGTTGGAGTTCGCCCGCTCGATATAGACCCGGGCCGGCCGACGCAGCGGCGAGTTCTCGGGACCGATATAACCCTCGAGCAGGACCATGTCCGCGCCGGCAATGTACTCGGCCTGGGCCGCGGCTATCGGGTCGTATTCCTCTCGCGGCATCGTCTGCTTGGTTGTACGGCTCGGGTCGTCGCTGACGATGAAGGTGGAGCCGGCGGACCGGGCGGTAACCCGCGCCTTGACGTTGTAATTGCCGAACTCGGTGAGCCGGGCATTCGGCATCTGAGCGACATAATGCTTGAGCTCATCCTGGCTCGGGTTAGCGATGACCGACTTCGCTGGGGGAAGCTCGATCGCCACGTGGCGGTCCTTTCGATCGGCCGGCAGACCGTGTAGCCGGTCGGCCGGAGCACCTTGGCGGAGCTGGCGGCGAACCGGCGACCGGACCTACCTGCCGCCCCGGGCGGGCATGTGGGGCACGTTGTCGCGGAGCATACCCGGGGTCTTGCGTGGTGGAACGACCGAGGCACCCCACAAAGCTTGATCGCTTTGCTCCAGAACCTTGCGGTACACCGGCCCAGTGGCTCGTGTCGTCGGAGGACCCGCACCACCGGAGGATTGGGCCGCCTCTCACGGTGTAAGCAACGCAGCACCCACCCAATCCCGTCGGTACGAGTAGGGTTCTCGGCCGGGGGTAGGCCGGAATACCTATATCACGATCAAGGGGCGGCTGGCGGAAGATGGGGCTGCGGGAACTGATCTACGGCGTCTACGAGCGGCGTCTGCTCGCGGACCTGCCGAAGGATCGAATTCCCCGCCACGTTGGCGTGATCATCGACGGCAACCGGCGGTGGGCTAAGGAGGCTGGGCAGGCGCCGGCCGTGGGCCACCGGCGCGGCGCCGGTAAGATCCACGAGCTGCTCGAGTGGTGCGACGAGGTCGGAGTCGAGCTCGTGACGCTGTGGCTGCTGTCGACCGACAACCTGAATCGACCTAAAGAGCAGCTCCAGCCGCTGCTGCGCATCATCGAGGACGCGGTGCGTGATCTCGCGTCGACCGAGCGATGGCGGGTTCATCCGGTCGGCGCTCCGGACCTCCTTCCACCCGAGACTGCCCGAGTGCTCAAGGAGGCCGACGAGGCAACCGCCGCCAACCTTGGGTTGCTTATCAATGTGGCGGTCGGCTACGGCGGGCGCCGGGAGATCGCCGATGCGGTCCGCTCGCTGCTGCAGGATCACGCGAGCCGCGGAACCTCCATCGAGGAGCTTGCCGAGATCCTTGACGTCGAGCACATCGCGGAGCACCTCTACACCAGGGGTCAGCCAGATCCCGACCTGGTCATTCGCACGTCGGGGGAGCAGCGGCTCTCCGGCTTTCTGCTCTGGCAGTCCGCTCATACCGAGCTGTACTTCTGCGAGGCCTACTGGCCCGACTTCCGACACGTCGACTTCCTGCGAGCGCTGCGCGACTACGCCGCCCGGCGCCGTCGCTTCGGCTCCTAGTGACGCGGGTCCGAAGTCTCTTTGCGTTGGCCAGGTCCCGCGGGCACGCACCCCACGGAAACGCTCCGCATCGCTTCACGTTCCCGCGGGTACCGTGATGACAAGGCAACGGCATCCGACCGCTGCCCCGAGAGGGCATCTGTGGCGAACAGCGACCCCAGCCGTCGCACCCCCGGCCGACGGCGTACCTATGTTCTAGACACCAGCGTCCTGCTCGCCGATCCCCGCGCCATGCTGCGTTTCGATGAGCACGAGGTCGTGATCCCCGTCGTGGTGATCACCGAGCTGGAAGCCAAGCGCCACCATCCTGAGCTCGGATATTTCGCCCGCGCCGCGCTCCGCTTGCTCGACGATTTTCGGCTCGCGGGCGGCCGCCTGGACGCGCCCATCCCGATCAGCGACTCGGGTGGGACCATCCACGTCGAGCTCAACCACACCGACGCTGACGTCCTGCCGCCTGGCTTCCGGCTGGGCGACAACGACACCCGCATCCTCGCGGTTGGGCGGAACCTCGCCGCGGACGGGCGGGACGTCGTCTTGGTCTCCAAGGACCTGCCGCTGCGGGTCAAGGCGTCCGCCGTTGGTCTTGCCGCGGAGGAGTATCGCGCCGAGGGCGTCGTCGAGTCGGGCTGGACCGGTATGGTCGATCTTGATGTCCCGGCTGATGCCCTCAACCGCCTGTACGACGAGGAGCGCATCGACCTCGATTCCGCGCGGGATCTGCCGTGTCATACCGGGATCGTGCTGTCATCCGGTCGGGGCAGCGCCCTCGGCCGGGTGACTCCGGGGAAGCAGGTACGCCTGGTACGCGGCGACCGCGAGGCATTCGGACTTCGTGGCCGGAGCGCCGAGCAGCGCGTGGCGCTTGACCTGCTGCTAGACCAGGAGATCGGCATCATCTCGCTGGGCGGCCGGGCCGGCACTGGCAAGTCCGCGCTGGCGTTGTGTGCCGGCATGGAGTCGGTGCTCGAGCGACGGCAGCACCGGAAGGTTCTGGTCTTCCGACCCTTGTACGCCGTCGGCGGCCAAGAGTTGGGCTACCTGCCGGGTTCCGAGCACGAGAAGATGTCGCCGTGGTCGCAGGCGGTCTTCGACACCCTCGGCGCGCTGGTGCAGAAGGACGTCATCGACGAAGTGCTCGACCGGGGCATGCTCGAGGTGTTGCCGCTGACCCATATCAGGGGGCGATCGCTGCACGACTCATTCGTGGTCGTTGACGAGGCCCAGTCGCTCGAACGCAACGTTCTGCTGACAGTACTCTCGAGGATCGGCGCCGGCTCCCGGGTCGTACTCACCCATGACATCGCACAGCGCGACAACCTACGGGTAGGTCGCTACGACGGGGTGGTCGCGGTCATCGAGAAGCTCAAGGGCCACCCGCTCTTCGCCCATGTGACTCTCACGAGATCAGAGCGCTCTCCCATCGCGGCCCTTGTGACCGAGATGCTGGAGGACTAAGGCCGGTTTAGTAGAAGCGCCCTTACCGCAGCAGGTTGGAGTAGGGGCACCTTCTACGCGTCCACAGCGCGAAGCTATGGGTGCGTCATGGAGAGAACGTCGAGTACGGCGTCCAACTGCTCGGCCGTGATCTTGCCCTGATCGACGTAGCCCCGCTCGAGCACGACCTGCTTGATGGTCTTGCGCTCGGCGAGTGCCTGCTTGGCTACCTTCGCGGCCTCCTCGTAGCCGATGTACCGGTTGAGCGGGGTCACGATCGACGGTGACGACTCGGCGTACTCACGACACCGCTCTACGTTCGCCTCCAGGCCGGTCACGCACCTGTCCGCAAACAACCGCGAAGTGTTGGCGAGGAGCCGGATGGACTCGAGAATGTTCCTGGCGAGTATGGGCAGCATCACGTTGAGCTCGAAGTTGCCGGCCGCACCACCGAACGCGATCGCGGCGTCGTTCCCGATGACCTGCGCGCACACCATGCACAACGCCTCTGGGATCACAGGGTTGACCTTGCCCGGCATGATCGACGAGCCGGGCTGAAGGTCGGGTAGGAAGATCTCGGTCAGGCCGGTCCTGGGTCCGGATCCCATCCAGCGGACATCGTTGCTGATCTTGTAAAGCGAGACCGCGATCGTGCGCAGCTGCCCGGAGAGCTCGACCAACCCATCGCGCGCGCCTTGTGCCTCGAAATGATCCCTGGCCTCGGTCAGGGGCAGGCCCGTCGCCGCGGCGACCTCTCGGATGACGGCAGCCGGGAAGCCAGGTGGCGTGTTGATCCCGGTCCCCACCGCCGTACCGCCTAGCGGCAGCTCGGCGACCCGGGGGAGCACGGCGTGTAGCCGCTCGATGCCGTAGCGCACCGCGGCCGCGTAGCCACCGAACTCCTGACCCAGCGTTACCGGGGTCGCGTCCATCAGGTGGGTGCGGCCGGACTTCACGACATCGTCCCATCCGGTGGCCTTGGCCTCCAGGGCCTTCGCGAGGTGATCGAGGGCCGGGCGGAGGTCGTTGACCACGGCCGATGTGGCGGCCACATGGATCGAGGACGGGAACACGTCGTTGGACGACTGTGAGGCATTGACGTGGTCGTTGGGGTGAACGGGCCGACCAAGCTTCTCGGTGGCGAGCGTCGCGATGACCTCGTTCGCGTTCATGTTGCTTGAGGTGCCGGAGCCCGTCTGGAACACGTCGATCGGGAAGTGCGCATCCCAGCGGCCGGCTGCGACCTCCTCGGCCGCCTCGGCGATCGCATCGGCGAGATCTTTGTCGAGGACGCCGAGCTCGGCGTTCACCTTCGCGGCCGCCGCCTTGATCCGCGCGAGCGCCTCGATGTGCGACCTTTCCAGGCGCAGCCCGGACACGGGGAAGTTCTCAACAGCGCGCTGGGTCTGCGCGCTCCACTTGGCGTCCGCGGGGACCCGAATGTCGCCCATCGAGTCGCGCTCCACCCGGTAGCCGGCATCCTCTAGCTTGGACCGCCCGGCGTCGGACTGGTCAGTCATCAGAACACTCCATTGCGATCGATTGGTGGGTACGGCAAGCCGGGAAGCGGGCCGGTTGCCGTACAAGCTGAGGCTCGGCTCAACCCTAGTAGCGAGCCTCGGACGGTGGTCGGCCCCGCACGGGGGGCGGCGGCCCGGACGGGCGGCGAGACGTCAGTCGATCAACCGCTTGGTCATGTAGTGGTTGGCTAGCGCCCACATCAAGCCTGCGAACACGGCCAAGGCGAAAACGTGGTAGAGGTCGGCGAGCGGCTGGAAGCCGAACGCCGCGTCCCGAACCAGCTCCACACAGTGGTAGAGCGGGTTGAAATGCGCTAGCACCTGCGCCCACTGAGGAAGCTCCTCGAGCGGGAAGAAGGTGCCGGCGACCAGGAAGAGCGGCGTGATCACGGCGGAGATGATGTAGTTGAAGCTGTCAATCGAGGGCACGAGCGCCGAAGTCCAGATGCCGAAGAGCGCGAAACCGAGCCCGGTGAGGAAGCCGACCAGCGGCACGACGAGCATTCCCCAGGCCGGGTCGAGACCGAAGACGATCGCGACCAGCAGCGGAGCGCAGCCGTAGACCCCCGCTTTGGCCGCGTGCCAGGCCGCCTCGCCGGTCACGATCTCGTGAACGTCGACCGGCGTCGCAAGCATCGCGTTGTAGGTCTGCTGGTAGTGCCGGCGGACATAGGTCACGAACATGCCGGCGAAGGCCGAGGTGAAGAGCACCGCGGTCGCTACCACCCCGGTGCCGACGAACTCGATGTACCGATAGCCGGCGACCACCGAGACGAGTGAACCGAAGCCCCAGCCGAAGGCGAGCAGGTAAATCGTCGGCTCGACGACCGAGGAGAAGGTCGTCGACGCCCAATATCGCTTGTAGAGGGCGAGCTCGTGAGTCCACACGGCCGCGATGGTCTGCGGTTCGAACCAGCGGAGGCGATATGCCGATCGCACCGTACCCGACCGGCCGATCGCCTCAGGCTGGGCGACCACCGTAGGGGTCTCGCTCATTCCACCGACTCCCCGGTGAGGATCACAAAGACGTCTTCGAGGTTGCTCGCCCGTGGTGCGCCAGGGCCGAGCTCTGCGGCCAGGTCAGCGGGCATCGCCTCGGCCCGCAGCACGGACACCGAAGGACCAGTACGGCGAGTGGGCAGACCCGCGGCGGCCGCGATCCGCTCGACCTCGACCAACCGGTCCGGCGACCCGTAGAACTCGATCGCCTCCTTCCCGGCGTGCTGGTCCAGCAGTGCGCGAGGCGTGTCCCGGGCGATGATCCGGCCGTGCGACATGATCGCCACAGAGTCGGCCAGCCGCTCGGCCTCCTCGATGTAGTGAGTCGACATGAGCACGGTCACCCCGTCGGACCGGAGCCGGTCGATCAGCGCCCAAAGCCCCTGCCGAACCTGCGGGTCGAGCCCGACCGTCGGCTCGTCAAGCAAGACGAGGCTCGGGCGGTGCACGAGACCACGCGCGATGAGCAGGCGACGCCGCATACCGCCGGACAGGCTCTCGGTCTTGGTGTCGGCCCGATCAACGAGCTGGGCGAGGTCGAGCGCCTGCTGGACAGCTTGCCGGCGCTCCCTGGCCGGCACTCGATACAAGTGCGCGAAGACCTGGAGATTCTCCCGAGCGGTCAATTCGACGTCGAGATTGTCCTGCTGGGGAACGACTCCCATCATGGCTCGGGCGTGTTTCGACTCATCAGGGATTTGGAACCCCAGGACCTCGATCGAGCCCTCGTCGGCCCGAGTCTGCGCCGTCAACATGCGCATCGTGGTCGACTTGCCGGCACCGTTGGGGCCGAGCAGGCCAAGGCAGATCCCGGTCGCGACGTCGAGGTCCAGCCCGTCCACCGCCGTGATCTCGCCATACCGCTTGACGACGCCGCGCATCGACAGCGCCCAATTCTCCGTCGCCGGGGCTTGGTGGCCGGCGCGCATCTGGCCCTCCTCGCCGTGGTTTCGTCGCGCTCAGCCACAGTAGAGGAAGGGTCCGACAGCCGGCCCGGTCATTTTCTGCCGCCGCAGCCTCGCCGCCGGGCCCACAGCAGCCGTTAACGTCCTTCCGCGGTGGGTGCCGCCACGCCGTCCACGATGCCGTTGAAGTCGATCGACGCGTACGCCCGAAGCTTGGCCAGCCGGTGGTGGCTCTCGATGAGCCGCACGGTGCCGCTCTTCGACCGCATGACGATCGAATGCGTGGTCGCGCCGCCGGATCGGAAGCGAACGCCCCGCAAGACCTCGCCATCCGTGATGCCGGTGCCGACGAAGAACACGTTATCGCCGCTGACCAGGTCGTCAGTGGTGAGCACCCGGTCCAGGTCGTGGCCGGCCGCGATCGCTTTCTCCCGTTCGGCGTCATCACGCGGCCAGAGCTTGCCCTGGATGACCCCGCCGAGGCACTTGATCGCACATGCGGCGATCACTCCTTCGGGCGTGCCGCCGACGCCCATTAGCAGGTCGACGCCAGTCCCCTCGCGGGCGGCCATGATTGCCCCAGCCACATCCCCGTCGGTTATGAACTTGATCCGGGCGCCGGTCGACCGTACCTCCTCGACCAAGCGCTCGTGCCGCGGCCGATCGAGGATGCAGACGGTAACGTCGGCCGGCGATTCTCGCTTGGCCCGCGCGACGGCCCGCACATTCTCGGCAGGTGGGGCGCTGATGTCTACGTATTCGGCGGCCTCTGGGCCGGTCGCGAGCTTGTCCATGTAGAAGACCGCGGACGGGTCATACATCGTTGCGCGCTCCGCCACCGCGAGCACGGAGAGGGCGTTGCTCATGCCCTTGGCGGTCAGCCGCGTGCCGTCGATCGGGTCCACGGCCACGTCGCACTCCGGGCCGGTCAGGTCGCCGACGCGCTCGCCGTTGTAGAGCATCGGCGCGTTGTCCTTCTCGCCCTCCCCGATCACCACGACGCCATCCATGGACACCGTGCCGATGAGCTGCCGCATGGCATTGACGGCGGCCGCGTCGGCGCCGTTCTTGTCGCCCCGGCCGACCCACCGGCCGGCCGCCATTGCCGCCGCCTCGGTCACCCGTACCAGCTCCAAGGCAAGGTTTCGGTCGGGCGCCTCGCGCTCGACCTCCAACGCGGCTGGGATCGCTGAGCTATCGGTCATCGGCCGTCCCCTTCATCGCGACACCCGCGGCCCGGCAAGCGGACGGAGCAATTGTCGCTCGACCTGATTTGCCAGTCCCGGCCAGGCTCCTAGCTCGAGACCGATCCCTGGTCGCCGCCGGCACGCCGGACGCATACCCGTCGCCACCATGATCGTGCTGGCTGCGGGGGCGACAGCTCGGGTGAACCGGACATCCGGGCGAAGTGGCTAATCGCGCGGTTGATGTACACGGCCCCGCTCACCGTCGGGGAGGATGTCTTCGTGGCGAGCACGGAGCACGACCACGCGCCGGAGGCGGTTGGTCCGGGATCAGTGGTCGGCCGCCCGGTCGACCAGCGAACCCGTCGTGGCAGTGCCCGGGCTGCCGCGCCGGCGATCGGCCAGCCGAGCCGGAGCCGCCTCCGGTGGCTGGTTTCTGCGCTAGTCGTAGTCGGCCTGGTCGGCGCTATCGTCCTGGTAACGCCGCGAACCAACGACGCCATAAGGGCGGTCGACTATGCCGACGAGCTGGCCGCCGCCCGAGCGACCGCTCCGTACAACATTCTCGTGCCGGTTGGGCTCGGGCCGGGATGGACCCCGACCAGCGCGAAATTCACGACGTACCGGGGAGCCAGCCGGTGGCACCTCGGCTACATTGCGCCAACCGGTGACACGGTGGGCCTCGAGCAGAGCGACGGTGACCACGACGAGTTCATCGACCTGCTGACCGGCAACGGACGGCCGGACGGTGTGCTCAGGGTGGGCACGTTGTATTGGTCGAAGCACTACTCGCACGGCCGCGACCTTAGGGCCCTCGTCCTGGAGCGGGCCGACGCAGTCGTCGTGGTCGCCGGGATGGCAAGCTACGAGACCCTCGCCGAGCTTGCGCTGGCTCTCGACGTTCGCTAATCCGGGTCCGGCCGGACGTTCGCTGACCCGCGGTCGGGCCAGGCAATCGCTGCCCCGCGCGCGCCCGACGCATGCAGACCCGCGGTCAGGCCCAGACGGTCGTTGACCCGGGTTGGGCTAGCCGCTCGCTGGACCGTCCGGCTTCTCCTGCTTCGTCTCGTCGGCGGCGATCGCGGCAGCGAGTCTGGCGCGAGCGCCGTCCAGCCATTGTTGACAGACCTTTGCGAGGTACTCGCCGCGTTCCCACAGCGCGAGCGACTCCTCCAGGGTTAGACCGCCGGCCTCCAGCTTGCGCACCACCTCGGCGAGCTCGTCTCGCGCTTGCTCGTAACCAAGCTCCTCGTCCGCCACGGAGCCACATTCTGCCGCCTGCTTGGAGCGGTCCGCCGTAGTTGACACTCGGGTACCGGTCGTCCTCGCCTCGTGCGGCGGAAACGCGTTGCGTCCGGTCGGACGCGGGCGAGCCGTTGCAGGTTGACGCGATATATCGTGTCTGGCTAAAGTCGCGATATAACGTGTGTACCGCCACCCACGGAGGCATCCCATGACCAGCTGGACGATCAAAGAGCCCACGACGTTGACCTTCGACACGCTTCGGCACCTGCGAATCAAGACCGTCAGCGGGACGGTGCAGGTCGTCGGCACCGACGGGGTGCCCACGCTCGAGGTCACCGCCATATCGGGCAAGGATCTCGACGTGACCGTGGATGAGGCGGGTGTTCTCGACATCGGTTACCGGAACTGGCCGTTCCGCTGGCCGGACCCGGTCGGTTGGATCACTGGTCGAGGGATACGGACGGCCGTGCACCTGTCGGTCGCCGTGCCCCGCGACTGTGAGGTCGCGATTGATGCAGTGGCAGCGACGACCGTGGCTTCAGGCATCGACGGCCAGGTCCGCATCACCGGTGTCTCTGGCGACCTCACCCTGGCCCGGCTCACGGATGTGGACGCCGGAACCGTGTCCGGGGCCATCGAGGCGGAGCGCATCAGCGAGTCCTTCGCCGCCAAGACAATTTCAGGTGACATCACTGCAGTCGATCTGAGCGGGCGGTCCGCCAACATCGAGACGGTCTCCGGTGCAATAGCGCTGGACATCCAGACTCCTGTTCCCGCGATGCACCTGAACACCGTGTCGGGCGATGCCACTATCCGGCTTCCGTACAAATGCGACGCGGACCTTCGACTGACAACGACCGGTGGTCAAGTCGCGAGCAGCTTTCCCGAGATCCGGTCGAGCGGCTGGCCAGGCAGCCGGACCGCCGAAGGCCCAATCGGCGCGGGCGGACCTCGGCTCCGCGCCCACACAGTGTCCGGCCACGTCACGGTTTTGCGCCGCGAGAATGAGTACGGCGAGCAGGAACACTTGGACGAGCTGGACATTGGGGGCGTCGAGAGCGTGCCGGGATCGGCAGTTCATGGTCAGTCCGGGTCGGCCGACCGGTCCGGCAGCCAGGAGCGGTCATGACCCCTGTGTTCGGGCACGGCCGGCTCCGCCTCTACCTGCTCAAGCTCATCGACGAGGAGCCACGGCACGGTTACGACGTGATCCGGCTCCTGGAAGACAGGTTCATGGGCACCTATGCGCCGTCCGCCGGCACGATCTATCCCCGCCTGTCTCGGCTCGAAGCTGAGGGCCTGGTGACGCACTCAATCGAGGAGGGGAAGAAGGTCTACCGCCTTACCGACCAAGGCCGGGCCGAGCTGCGCGCCCGGGCGGCCGAACTCGCAGAACTCGAAGCGGACATCAAGCGGAGCGTCCACGATCTAGCCAGCGAAATCAGAGACGAGGTGCACGGGTCGATTCGGGACATCCGCGAGGAGCTGAAGCACGCCGCCCGAGACATCCGCCGCCAGCAGCGACATGGGAACAGGCAGCGCCGTCAGGACGCGATGGACGAGCTCCGCGGGGTCAAAGAGGAGCTGCGAGAGGCCAAACAGGAGCTGAAGGAAGAGATCAGAGGGGCTTGGGAAGATGCCGCCCGCGGCTGGCACAGTGATCTTCGGGACGCTGTCCGCGGTGTGGGGGGGCCTGGGCGCTTGGAGCGCGCGCTCGATGAGTTCCGTGATCGCGTACGAGCGACGGCGGGACGGCGCCGGCTGTCCGAGGAAGAGCTGCGCGACTGCCAAGCAGCGCTCGACGAGGCCTACGAAAGCATCGCGAAAGTACTGCGACGCGGCGGCGCCTAGAGACCGAAATTGTCAGACCCACCCGCAAGACTGAGGCCATCAACGAGGAGATGACCAGAGCGTCTGGTGGAGGAGGTTCTCATGTCACTGCTTCACGGTGAGCTGCTGCAAGCCGAGGTCGACCGCCGGCTCGAGTGGGCCAGGGATGCCCGGCGCAGGCACAGCTTCGACAGCCTGCGACGGCTGGCGCGCCGGGCCGAGCGCGCCCGGGTCCGACTCGAACGAGCACTGGCGCTCGAAGGCGAGCAGTCGGCGTCGGCACCAGCAACCGGTTCCGCGCTGACCGCCCTGGCTCCATCACACGACCGTGTGCCGGGTTGGACTTAGGATTCGGGCTCTCCCTGGGAGACGGCCGCCAGGCGGCCGGCGGCCAGTCTGATGGTGAGCGTGACGCCGGCGGGGGCAGCCGCGGGTGAGTGGACGATTTGGTGGTCGTGCTGGACGATCGCATAGCCGCGTCGAAGGGTGGCAAGAGGGGACAGCGCTTGCGCCCGAGCGAGGCTGTGGCCGACGTCGCTGCTCGCCCGGTCGAGAAGATGCTCGATGAGTCGTCGGATCCAATTGAGCTGGTCGGCAATTTCGCCAGCCCGCCGGTCGATCTCACGTCCAGGGTGAGCGAGGACCGACCGATTGCGCAGCGCTTCCAGCCACTCCGCCTCCTGCCCGGTGCGCGCAGCCAACGCGCGGCGGGCCCGGGCCTTGAGGTCGGCGACCAGACGTGACTCGTCGCCAACATCGGGAACGATCCGCTTGGCAGCATCGGTCGGCGTCGACGCTCTGACGTCCGCGACGAGGTCGAGCAGCGGAGTGTCCTGCTCGTGTCCGATGGCGCTGACAACGGGGGTTCGGCTTGCTGCAACCGCACGCAGCAGCGCCTCGTCCGAGAACGGCAGGAGATCTTCGACGCTCCCACCCCCGCGAGCGATCACGATCACGTCGACCCCGGAGTGCCGGTCTAGGCGCCGCAGCGCCTCGACCACCTGGGTGACGGCATAAGGTCCCTGGACCGCAACCTCCTCGATCTGGAATCGCACCGCCGGCCAGCGGCGTCGAGCGTTTTCGATCACGTCTCGTTCGGCGGCGGAGCCGCGCCCGCTAATAAGACCGACAGTTGCCGGCAGGAAGGGCAGCCGCTTCTTGCGTCGCGGTTCGAACAGCCCTTCGGCGGCGAGAACCCGCCGCAACTGCTCGATGCGGGCGAGGAGCTCGCCCAAGCCAACCGGCCTGATCTGCTCCGCGTTCAGCGCCAATGTGCCCCGTGGAACATAGAACTCCGGCCTGGCGAACAGAACGATCCGCTGCCCCTCCGAGATCGCAACGCCCGCGGCATCGATCACGCCGGGACCGCAGGTCACCTGCAGGGATACGTCCGCAACTGGATCACGCAGGGTGATGAAGACCACCCCGCCGCCGGGTCGCCGGGTCAGCTGCGCGATCTGGCCCTCGACCCATATCCGGCCGAGCCGACCAATCCACTGACCGATGAGCCGAGCCACAGTGCGTACCGGCACCGGTCGCTCGGCCGACGTCTCCAACCCCATGATCGCCACAGTAGTGTCTCCGATCACAACCAAGCGTCTGCGGACCGCAACACACTGTGTAAATCAGCACAACTGTGGACTTGCGAGACGGCTCCCCGCACGGCCGTACCGATCCCGGCACGTACGATGGCTGGATGGCTTGGAAGCCCGGTCGCCGCGTGCTCCTCGCTGCGCCCCGCGGCTACTGCGCCGGGGTGGACCGGGCCGTAGAGACCGTCGAGAAGGCCCTCGAGCTCTACGGCCCGCCTGTTTACGTGCGCAAGCAGATCGTCCACAACAAGCACGTGGTCGAGACCCTCGAGGACAGAGGCGCGATCTTTGTCGAGGAGACCGACGAGGTGCCGGAGGGATCCATCGTCATCTTCTCGGCACACGGCGTCGCGCCGGCCGTGCACGAGGAGGCGCACGAGCGCCGCTTGAAGGCGATCGATGCCACCTGCCCGCTCGTGACCAAGGTGCACAACGAGGCCCGGCGGTTCGCCGGCGAGGACTACGACATCCTGCTGATCGGGCATGAGGGCCACGAAGAGGTGATCGGCACGACCGGCGAAGCGCCGGATCATATTCACCTCGTCGACGGACCGGAGGATGTCGCGAACGTTCAGGTACGGGATCCGGCCAAGGTCGCCTGGCTGTCCCAGACCACGCTTTCGGTGGACGAGACGATTGCGACGGTTGGGAAGCTCCGTGAGCGGTTTCCGCTGCTCATGGACCCGCCCAGCGACGACATCTGCTACGCGACCCAGAATCGCCAAAGCGCAGTCAAAGTCATGGCGCGGGACGCCGACCTGGTGATCGTTGTCGGTTCGCCGAACTCGTCCAACTCGGTCCGCCTCGTCGAGGTCGCGCTGGAGAGTGGCGCTGGCGCGGCCTACCTGGTCGACAAGGCCGAACAAATCGACGAGGCCTGGCTCGATGCAGTGGCGACCGTCGGTGTTACGAGCGGCGCCTCAGTACCGGAGATCCTGGTCCGTGGTGTGCTCGACTGGCTGGCCCGCCGCGGCTACGACCACGTCGAAGAGATCCGGGCCGCCGACGAGAGCCTGCTCTTCGCGCTCCCGCCCGAGCTACGGCGTGACCTCCGCTCGGCCAAGGCACGCTAAGTGGTCCGCCTCCCGCCGCCCAGGATTGCACTCGGCTTACGTGCCGCTCGCCGACTTCGTCTCGGGCAGCGGGACGAGTGAGTCGTCGGCCGAGGCCACCAGCTCCGGGGCCTGGACCTGCCGTGGAACCTGCGAGATCTGCCCCGGCGGCTCGAGATCCTCGTCAGCCACCTTTAGCTCGCTGAACCGGCGAGCGGTTACAAATACCCGACTCTCTAGCGACGCAACCGTGCTGTTGTAGGCCTTGACGGCGCTCTCCAGCTGCCCACCGAGCTTGGCCAGGTGGCCGCCCATCGTGGCGAGCCTGGAGTGCAGCTCACGGCCAAGCTCGAACACCCGCTGTGCGTTCGCGGCGAGCGCCTCCTGGCGCCATGCATAGCCGACGGTCCTGAGCAGGGCGATTAGGTTGCTCGGTGTCGCAATGACCACCTTCCGCTCGAAGGCGTACTCGAGCAATGCCGGCTCTTGCTCGAGTGCGGCCTGGAGGAACGCGTCGGCCGGAACGAACATGACGACAAATTCGGGCGTCGGTGAGAAGCACTCCCAGTAGGCCTTCGCCGCAAGCCGGTCCACATGGTCGCGCAAATGGCGGGCGTGCGCGCGGAGCCGAGCCGTTCTCGTCGCATCGTCGTTCGCCTCCATCGCCTCGATAAACCCGGCGAAGCTGACCTTGGCGTCCACGACCACCTGCTTGCCGCCCGCCAGCTTGACGATGAGGTCAGGGCGCATGACGCCATCAGGGCCTGCTGCGGTTTCCTGCTCGGTGAAATCGCAGTGCTCCACCATGCCGGCCGACTCCACGACCTTGCGCAGCTGCATCTCACCCCAGCGGCCGCGTACTTGGGGCGCGCGCAACGCGGTTACCAGCGAGGCGGTCTGGGCCCGCAGCTGCTCGGACGTGGAGCGCATCTGCTCGACCTGTATGCGCAGCGCAGAATAAGCGGAGGTCCGCTCCTTCTCTACCGCCTGCAGGTGCGTCTCGACCTTGCCGAGCGTCTCCGTGAGCGGACCGACCATGTGCTCGACGGCCTGCCGCCGCTGGTCGAGCTCGGCCGCCGCCACCGTCTGAGCCTGCCGCAGCCGGACTTCGGCAAGCTGCAGCAACTGCTCGCTCGATTGCTGGAGCGCATCGGCCGAGAGTGCCCTGAACTGCTCGGCGAGCCGTTGCTGGCTCGTCTCGCCGAGCCGCACCCGGTCGAGGGCCGCATCCCGCTCGGCGATCGCGGTCGCGACCCGTGCGGCGCTCTGCAGCCGGGAAGCGAGCACGCCGATCACGCCGCCGAGGCCGAGGCTGGCGAGAACCAGGACGACCGTGGTCATGGTCATGAAGCCCATGGTCGCGGCCCAGGGCGACAGTTTGTTCGATTCGGCGCGGCGTGTCGCACAGCCACTTGCCGCGTCCCAATGCTGCCCGGCGTTTCAGTCGTGCGAGCCCGCGATGCATTTCTCCGTCGACCCGGCTCGCCGCCGTACATAAATAGACTGGCGGCCGTGGCACTGCAGATCGGCATCGTCGGGCTACCGAATGTAGGGAAGTCGACGCTCTTCAACGCGCTTACCAAAAAAGACGTCCTGGCCGCCAACTACCCGTTTGCCACCATCGACCCGAATATTGGTGTCGTCGGTGTGCCCGACGCCCGCCTTCCGGTCCTCGCCGGGATGTTCGGCTCGGCCAAGGTCGTGCCGGCGACGGTGACCTTCGTTGACATCGCCGGCCTGGTCAAAGGAGCGTCCACGGGTGAAGGATTGGGCAACAAGTTTCTCGCCAACATCCGCGAGGCGGACGCGATCTGTCAGGTGATCCGGGTCTTCGAGGACCCGGACGTGGTCCACTTCGAGGGCCGGATCTCGCCCAAGGACGATATCGAGACGATCAACACCGAGCTGATCCTGGCCGACCTGCAAACCATCGATAACGCGCTGCCGCGGCTGCAGAAGGAGGCCCGGCTGGTCAAGGACAAGCAGGAAATCGTGGCGTCCGTCCTGCAAGCCCGGGAGGTGCTGGACACGGGCAGTACCGTCTTCGCCGCCGGACTCGACCCGCGCCCGCTACGGGACTTGCACCTCCTGACGGCCAAGCCCTTCTTGTACGTGTTCAACATGGACGACGAGGAGCTTGCCGACGAGGCGCTGAAGACCGATCTGCGCGCGCTTGTCGCGCCGGCCGAGGCAGTCTTCCTGGACGCGAAGATCGAGTACGAGCTTGCCGAACTCCCCAACGACGAGGCACTAGAGCTGTTGCAGTCCATCGGCCAGGAGGAATCAGGCCTCAATCTCCTGGCCCGGGTGGGCTTTGCCACCCTGGGCCTACAGACGTTCCTGACGGCCGTGCCCAAGGAGGCCCGCGCGTGGACGATCCGCACGGGTGCGACCGCGTTCGAGGCGGCCGGCGTCATCCACACCGACTTCCAGCGGGGGTTCATCAAGGCCGAGATCGTCTCGTACGACGACCTCGTCGCGGCCGGATCCATGGCCGAGGCCCGGGCCCGCGGCCGGATCCGGATGGAGGGCAAGGACTACGTCATGCAAGACGGCGACGTCGTCGAGTTCCGCTTCTATGTCTCATAGACGCCGTTCCCGCAGTCAGGGTGCATCAGTTGCCCGCTAGTCCGCACCTGGTCCGCAAGAGTCGGCAACGCCGCGGCTATGAGCTCGCCCGCCGCCTGCCGGGTCTGATCCTCCGGGTCGGCCAAAGATGGCTGTACGTGCCGAGCGTCGTTTGTTGCCTTCGCGTGCCCGAGTGCCGCCAACCTGGACGGCGGCGGCTTCACGGAGGCGCAGGCCAGCGAACGCGCACAGCGCGACGAGAGCACCGAACCGATCGTCGACGGCGTGCAGGATCACGGCGATCTGCTCGGCCGTGGGAAGCGTCATGGCGCGTGTCGTGCGACGGTTCGGGACAGCCTGACGCCCGCACTGGGATCGCGGCGACGATGCGGTCACGTGCTGCGCCCCGGAAGGCCGCGCGGGCGTTGTTGATCCGCGTCCTGATCGTGCCCGGCGCCAGACCGGCCGCGTCCATGGACTTGATCCACGCCTCGACGTGCGAGCGACGGATCTTCGAGAGCGCTACGTCAGCGAACGGCACCGTACGGACGACAAGATCCACCCCAATCGACCTTTAACGGGGGATCAGCAGTAGATATAGCCCACTCCGTCCCCCCAGGAGATGAAGGCTCTTCAAGGCTGCGCGCGCACGGTCCGATCCTGCCGCATTAACATCCGCAGACGCCGCGATCTGCGCTCAGTCATGCCGAGGTCGCGCTAGGACCGGTACTGGCCGATCTGCAGGATGTTCCCGTCCGGGTCCTTGAACCACGCTCCGAGCGCTCCGCTGGAATGCATGGCGACTCCGTCCACGGTCTTCACACCGGGAAGGTCGTATTCCTCGAACGCAACGCCACGGCTTCTCAGTTCCGCCACGACGTCGCGGACGTCGTCGACCTCGAACTTCAACCGCGTCGTGTCCCCTGGTTGCGCGTATTCCGACCGGTAGATCATGAACCAGGTACCACCGCGCAGCTCGTAGCGAATGGCTGATCCACGGTCCTCGTAGGGTTCGAGGCCGAGTACGTCTGAGTAGAACGCCTTCGCGCGGGACAGGTCCGCCACGGCAACCATGGCGTGTGCGCTGGCTCTTTGTTGCAGCATGTCTGCTACCCCGCCCACAGTGTGAATCCGGCACGCCTCTCTGCCCAACATCCGCTCATGCGTGAGTCGTTTGGGTCAAGGGTTTGGTCGGTGCCTCGTCCGTCGTCTGTCCCTGCATAGCGGTGATGGGGTTGGCCCCAGCAGCGTGTGATCGGGTTGGTGAGACGACGGGCGGGGCTGCCCATGATGAGCGTCGAGATCACGGTGTGTCTCAATGCCGCGGAGGGCAGGCTCAGCCGAAGCCCGGGTCGGCCTTGGCCGGTGAGCTTGGTGCGGCCGGTGAAC
>JBKOZJ010000007.1:0-41409 GCA_046725875.1 Actinomycetota bacterium | reverse complement strand
GCGGCCCAGGGCCGCCTTGCGCCGCTGGACCGAGTACAGCTGGTCGAGGACGTCCGCGCGCGGATCGAGTCCGAACGTGCTCGCGGCACGCCAGTGGCCCGCGTCATTGCCCAGCTTGGTCCGGCCGAGGTGTTGTTGGCGCGTTCGGTCGTGTCCAATCAGTCGGAGGACAGCGTTCCGGCATACACCGGTCTCGTCGTTCCCGACGTATCGCCCGATGGTGACGGCGAAGGTGGCCGCAACCTCCCGCCCTGGCTCCGAGGAGTACGGACCTCACGCGGGTCGCGTGGGTCGCGCCCTGGCGAGACGCCGGCGCGTTACCGCCGGCCACGGACGACGGCCGGTAATCCGATCGGGGTGTTCCGTGGCCGCAACCTGCTGGAGATCGCAGCCCTACTTTTCTACACGGTCGGAACGTTGGTGCTCAGCTACCTCGGCTTCATCGTCGCGGTCGGCCTCACCTTGATGTCAAAGGTGTGGAACGAGCGTGAGAAGGGCGTCGCCATTGCCCTCGTTCCGGCTCTTACACTCGGGGCGGGCATCTTCGTCGTCTGGCTGACGCATAGCCGGTCCGGCACGACCGGGGACCGCTTCGACCGAGCCATGGACTCACTTCGCGAGTTTTTCGGATCGTGGCCGTGGGTCGCGGGCTTTCTCGCCGCCGGCTACCTCCTCTTCAAGTTGTTCTCGAGAAGCAGCGGCGCCCCGTCACGATAGCGAACCCGCGGATACGAACATCCCCGCTCGTTTTGGGCGGGGATGTCCGGGTGCGGAGGCGGTGGGTTTAGATGCGGTTCAGTGCACGGGCGACGACCCGGCCGACCGCGAGGTAGACGAGGGCGGCAAGCCCGAAGTTGAGCACAATCTCTAGCTTGCGGTTGTCGACTTCAAATAGATCACGGAATACCCACGCCAGCTTGACCGCGACATCGTGAATGAAGTCGACCAGGTCGTTGGCGGGGTTTGCCTCGAAGAGCACGAGGATGATGTAGATAATGAGAAACGCGGCGGCCACCACAGCGAGCAGCCAGACGAGCGAGGCGATGCCCCACCCGACGTCGTCGGCCGCATCTCGTCTGGTGCGGTATCCGTACCTAACCATGCCGATGTCTCTTCCCACACGTTCGCGTTCCACACACCGATCACAAAGGCGAGGCAGGCCCGGGGTGCTCGGGCGAGTGCGGCCAGGGCGCGTCACTAGGGTTGAGGCGTGCGGGGAGTAGATGAGGCCGCGCTCGATCGCAAGCTGGCTGAGCTCGACGAGCGGTTGCAGACGCTCGGGTCGGTGCTTGTGGCGTTCTCGGGCGGAGCCGACTCGGCGTTCGTTCTTGCTGCCGCGGCGCGAGCATTGGGGCCGGAGAATGTGGTTGCCGCGACGGCGGTCTCACCGAGCCTGCCGGCCGCGGAGTTCGACCAGGCACGGCGGTTTGCGCACGGCCTCTCTGTCCGCCACGTCGCGCCGCATACGCGCGAACTCGAGGACCGCCGTTACCAGGCGAACGCCGGGAACCGATGCTACTTCTGCAAGGCCGAACTGCTCGACGTCCTCACGCCGCTTGCCGCCCAACTCCATCTTTCCGATGTCGTCACCGGGACGAACCACGACGACGCGGTTGCAGACTTCCGGCCCGGCATTCGCGCCGCCGCCGAACGCGGCGCGCTGACACCACTGCGCGATGCCGGCTTCACCAAGGCCGACGTGCGTGCGGCGTCGCGTCGTTGGGGACTGAGTACATGGGACAAGCCGGCGGCGGCCTGCCTGTCCAGTCGGATCGCGTACGGCATCAGCATCACCTCGGCGGCTCTCGCGCGGGTGGAGCGAGCCGAGGCGGCGGTGCGAACGGTCCTTGCCGCGGCCGCGATCCCGGTCGTCAACCTCCGGGTACGTGACCTCGGCGGCGATCGGGCGACGATCGAGGTCGACCGGGAGCTGGTCGATCGGGTGACGAGGAGCTCGCGGGTGGCGGAGGCCGTTCGGGCCGTCGGCTTCGCCGAGGTCACCGTCGACCTGCGGGGTTTCCGGTCCGGCTCGATGAACGAGGCGCTGCGCGGACAGCGCGCCGCGACCCTTCGCTAGTTGATCACCTGGGGTGGGGTGGATTCGGCTTGGGCTGGGCAAACCGCATCGGTAGCCTTGGGGGGCGCGCGTGGAGAATGGCGGCCGAAGAGGGCCACGACCGGTCGGATTTTCCGGGCACGCCCTCAGGCCGTCAGGATGGTCCGTGCACCTGGCGGGACGCAGGACTCGATCTGAACGGGGTTTTGGTGCCAACCGGCAAGGTCAAGTGGTTCGACGCTGAGAAGGGCTTCGGCTTCATCTCCCGCGACGACGGCTCTGATGTCTTCGTACACTCGTCCGCCCTCCCACCGGGCAGTCCGGCCCTGCGGCCAGGACAACGGGTGGAGTTCGGCGTCGCTGAAGGGCGTCGCGGAGATCAGGCCTTGGCCGTACGGGTGCTCGAGGCACCGCCGTCGCTCGCCAAGGCCCAGCGCAAGAAGCCGGACGAGATGGTGCCGATCGTCGAGGACTTGATCAAGCTGCTCGACGGGCTGTCGAACTCGTTGCGGCGCGGAAAGTATCCTCCGGACTCGGGCAAGATCGCGGCAGTTCTTCGCGCCGTGGCCGACGACCTTCAGGCATAGATCCAGGGCGCTACTGGCCCTGAGAGCCGGGGAGCATGGCCGCCTCGAGCGCCGATCTTCCCGCCGACCGGCGATTCCGGCGCGACCTGGCCAGCCCGCGCATCACGAAGACGAATCCAACCGCCATCGCGACCGCCGCCAAGCCGAAGCCGAGGTCGCCACCGACAGCCCGCCACAGAGTCAGGACGATGCCGGCGAAGCCGCCGAGCACCCAGGTGAGCTGGAGCAGCGTCTCAACCCGGGCGAACACCGACGCGCGGACCACCTCGGCTACGTCACGTTGGACGAGCGCATCCAGCGCAAGCTTGCCGAGGGATTGGCCGAAGCCGGCCACGGCGGCGACCCCTATCACGCTGATCACGCCGTACCAGAAGGCACTCGCCCCCATCGCGAGCGTCTCCAGGATCATCAGCATCACGATCACACGCTCGGGCGAGCGGGCCCGCAGCTTCGAGCCAAGTGCGATACCCAGGAAGCTACCGATGCCGGCGGCGCCCGCCACCAGTCCGTATATCGCCGGAATCGACACCCCCTCCAGCGGCTGGCTCTTGAGCAGGAACGCGAGATAGATGATCAGGAATCCGGAGAGGGCCCGGAACGCGGCGTTCGCCCGCAACGCCATGACCACTCCGCCGGAGACGCCGTGTGGCCTACCGACGACCTCGCCGATGCCCGGGCGCTCCGGTTCGTGTTCTTCTCCGTCGCTCGCCGGGGCGTCGACGCGTTGTGGCAGCTTCAGGGCGAGGACCATGCCCACGATGAAGACCACGAAGGCGGTCCGCAGCGACCATTGCGGGCCGATCCACGCGATCGCCGCCCCGATCGGCCCGGCGACAAGCATCGCGACGGTGCCCGCGAGCGAGACGCGCGCGTTCGCCCTGACCAGGGTGGTAGATGGCGGCAACAGCCTAGGAACTAGGGCGCCCCGCAACACGCCTTGCGCCTTCGATGCGACCAAGGCGCCGAAGGCGGCGGGATAAAGGGCAAGCCCGCCCGTGACTGCATCGGCCATGATCCAGACGAGGAATGCCCGGGCCAGCATCGTCGCGGCCAGCGCCCAGCGGCGGCCGTGCCGCAGCCGGTCCAGAAGCGGCCCGATGACTGGGGCGACCAGGGCGAACGGTGCCATTGTGATGAGCAGGTAGAGCGCGACCTTGCCGCGGGCCTCGCCCAGCGGCGCGTCGAAGAAGAGCGTGCCCGCCAGCGACACCGCGACGAGGGCGTCGCCCGCTGAGTGCACGGCCTGCAGCTCGATGACCTTGGCCAGCCCGGACTCGCCGGCCCCGCCCGCACGGGTGGCGCGGTTGATTCGGCGCGCCGTGCCCTTGGCCGCCCGACCGCTGAACCGCGCGACTGAGATCGCGCTCGACTTGGCCACCTCGAGAGCGCGCTGCGTGCCGTCGGGTCTCCCGCGGCCGAAGTCATCGCTCACATTCCAATCCTGCCCGACCGGGCTGGGGCGGCGAACGTTCCGACGCCAGCCGATTCGCGGGTACGGGTGGATGTAGGTAAGAATCGTGGCCGTGATGACCACGAGCCGGAGCCGAACGCCGACCGTCGATGCCCGGTGCGCAGACGCCGTCGATCTGGCCCGCTCGGCTGCGCTAGAGGTCGGCGGCGGCGATCAGGTCGGCGACCATCTCGGGGTCACGGCCGACGACGATCGGGTCCTCACGCACTACTTTGACTGTCGGTCTCGCGGCTACGCCGGTTGGCACTGGGCGGTCACCGTTGCCCGAGCGGCCCGGTCGAAGACCGTCACCGTCGATGAGATGGTTCTGCTGCCCGGCCCGGATGCGCTCCTGGCCCCGCCATGGGTGCCATGGAGCGAGCGCCTGCGCCCGGGCGACCTCCGTCCGGGCGATCTACTGCCGACCCGCGCCGACGACGAGCGGCTCGAGCCCGGCTATACCGGAGCGGACGAGGAGCCCGCCGAGTTCGCCCAGCGGGCTCCGGTCGCGCACGAGCTCGGCATCGGGCGGCCGCGAGTGCTCTCCCGGCAGGGGGCCACGCTCGCCGCCGAGCGCTGGTATTCAGGCGCGGGCGGACCAGCCACGCCGATGGCAAAGGCCGCGCCGGCCCGGTGTTCGACCTGCGGCTTCTTCGTCGGCTTGCGCGGGGTCCTCGGACGCGGTTTCGGGGTGTGCGCAAACGAGTTCTCGCCCAGCGACGGCCACGTCGTGTCGCTCGATCACGGATGCGGTGCACACTCTGAGGCCGCGGTGATGCCAACCCCGCCGAAGACCGCTCCGGAGGTCGTCGACGAGTTCGGTTATCTGGAGGGTTAGTCGACGCTTGCAGCCCCTGCTGCCGCAGGCTACGAGCCCGATGCGCCCTTGCTAGCGGTGCGGCGCTGCGCGGTGAGCCGGTCTCGCCTGCGCCGGCAGAGGTAGATTCCCCACAATCCCAGGCCGACGCCCGCTACACAGGTCCACAGCCACCACTCCTGCCCATGATCCGCCAGCCGGGCGCGGAAAGGCAGCAAGACGACGAACGCAATCGCCCACATGATGGTGCCGACCGTGATGACAGCCACCCCATCCACATCGACCGGCTCGCTCCCAATCTCGGCGGGGTCAGAGCCCGGCTTGGCGTGAGATCGGCTCCGCCGCTCCGGTCGGGCGGCCTCCGGCGGCTCTGGCGGCCGCCACGGCTCGATGCGGTCGTACCTGGGGCGCCTCGCCATGTCACGAGGTTAGGCGATTCCCATGACGGCCACGTCCGGCGTGCCCCGAGAACGAGGGTCGGCGTGGCTTCCGGATGGCATGTGCATAATCTGGCACGCTCGGACCGCACGCCGCGGGCTGCCCGGCGTACCTACCCCCAAAGAACGGCCGAAGGGCGGCGTTGAACCCGCCCTTCCGGCGGTATCACCTCGCTGTTCCGCCTCGTAGAGGGAGCATGCAATGGGTACGGACACCTCGACCGTCGCCGAACCGGAAAAACCCAGACCGACGCAGGAAGGCCTGGACCGCTATTTCAAGATCTCCGAACGCGGGTCCGCGGTAGGCCGCGAGGTCCGCGGCGGCCTGGCCACCTTCTTCACCATGGCCTACATCGTGGTGCTCAACCCGATCATCATCGGCACCGTGGCCGACACGGACGGCCAGTTCCTGGGTGACCAAACGGGTGCTGCCGCTGCCATTCCGTTGGTGGCGGCGGCGACGGCGTTGGTCGCCGCCGTGATGACCACCTTGATGGGAATCGTCGGGCGGTATCCGTTCGCGATCGCGACCGGCCTGGGCCTCAACGCGTTCGTCACCTTCAGCCTCGCCAGCCGGATGAGCTGGGAGGACGCGATGGGCCTGGTTGTGATCGAGGGCCTCGCGATTACCGTGCTGGTCCTGGTCGGCGTGCGCGGCCTCATCTTCCGCGCCATTCCCACCGACCTGAAGACCGCGATCGCGGTAGGTATCGGCCTGTTCATCGCGCTCATTGGCTTCGTCGATGCCGGCTTTGTCCAGCCCGGCACGCCGGTGCTGCAGCTCGGCCGCACATCAAGCCTCTCCGGCTGGCCGATCCTCGTCTTTGTGATCGGCGTGATCGCTATCGCGATCATGGTCGCCAAGCGGGTCACGGGCGCGATCCTGATCGGGATCATCGGCGGCACGATCCTGTCCATCATCATCGAGGCGATCGCCGACATCGGGGCGTACAACGCGGAGACCAATCCGGACGGCTGGCGGCTCACCGTTCCATCCTGGCCGGACGAAGTGACGGCGAGCCCGGACCTCGGCCTCATCGGGCAGTTCTCGCTGGGTGGCGGGATCGCCGAGGTCGGCGTCATCGCCGGGCTACTGTTCATTCTCACTCTGCTGCTCGCCGACTTCTTCGACACCATGGGAACGATCACGGGTGTCGGCGCCGAGCCGGCCTGCTCGACAAGAACGGCGATCTCCCCGGCGCCGACCGGGTATTGCTGGTGGACTCGGCGGCGGCCGCCGCAGGCGGTGCAGCATCCGTCTCGTCCAATACGACCTACATCGAGTCGGCGGCCGGCGTTGGCGAGGGCGCCCGGACCGGGCTGGCGAGCATCGTCACCGGACTGCTCTTCGTCGGCGCGATGTTCCTAACCCCGCTCGTGCAGGTGGTGCCGTCCGAGGCGGCGACGCCGGCGCTCGTCGTGGTCGGCTTCCTGATGCTGATGCAGGTCCGGAACATCGACTTCAGCGATCCGGAGATCGGCATCCCGGCTTTCTTCACCATCGTGCTCATGCCGTTCACCTACTCGATCACGAACGGGATCGGCGCCGGCTTCATCTCGTACGTCGTGATCAAAACCGCCCGCGGCAAGGCAGCCGAGATCCATCCGCTGATGTGGCTCGTCTCGGTTCTGTTCATCATCTACTTCGCTCTGGAGCCCATCGAGCGCCTGCTCAACGTCTGAGGCCAATCATCTGAGGCCACAGCATCTGAGGAACCGCTTGCTCACCACATCCTGCGATGGCAACGGTCGCCCGGTAAGGACCGCCGGCCCCACTCGCCTGTTGCGCATACATAGGTTCGTTAGGTAAACTAACGATATGAAAGCCTCGATCGCCGAGCGGGACAGCGCTCGGCAATCCCCGCCGAGAACGGCAACGCTCTCGGCGGCAGACCTCGCCCAGGGCAGCGCTCTGCGCTTCGCGGTCATGCGCCTGGCCCGACGGCTGCGCCAGCAGCGCACTGACTTCACGCTGAGCCTGACCCAGCTTGCCGTGCTCGGCACTCTCGACCGGCACAAGCAGCTCACGCCGCGCGAACTCGCCGCTCATGAGAAGGTCAGCCCGCCGTCGATGACGAAGATCCTCGCCGCGCTGGAGGAGCGTGGCCTCATCACCCGGACCCCCCATCCGACCGACCGCCGGCAGCAGGTCGTCGGTCCCACCAGGAAAGCGCTGGCCATCCACCGTGCGGATCGACGGATGCGCGACGAGTGGCTCACCAAGCGGCTCGCCGAGCTCACCCCCGACGAGCGAGCGACCTTGCATGCCGCCACACCCATCTTGGAGCGCCTGACCGCAGCATGAATTACACGTTTCGATCACTGGCCGTCCGCAACTACCGGCTGTTCTTCGGCGCCGCCGTCGTCTCCAACATCGGAACGTGGATGCAGCGCGTGGCCCAGGACTGGCTGGTCCTGCAGCTCACCGGCTCCGCGTCTGCGCTCGGCCTCACCGTCGCCCTGCAGTTCCTCCCGTTCTTGCTCTTCGGGCCCTGGGGCGGCCTGGCGGCGGACCGATACTCGAAGCGGCGACTCCTCGGGATTACCCAGTCCGCCATGGGCGTCGTGGCACTGGCGCTGGGCCTGCTCGTCGTCTCGGGGCTCGCCAACGCCTGGCACGTCTACGTCCTTGCGTTCCTGCTCGGAACGGTCACCGCGTTCGACAACCCGGCGCGGCAGACCTTCGTCTCGGAGCTCGTCGGCGCGGAGCGGCTGCCGAACGCGGTGGCCCTCAACAGCGCCTCCTTCAACCTCGCCCGCCTGGCGGGACCGGCGGTTGCGGGCGTGCTCATTGCCGCGGTCGGCACCGGTCCGGTCTTCCTGCTCAACGGGCTGTCGTTTGCCGCGACCCTGGCCGCGCTCGCGAGGATGCGGCCGGAGGAACTGACGCCCGCGCCGCGGCAGCCCAAGGCCAAGGGACAGCTCGCCGCCGCGCTGCGCTACATCGCAGCGCGTCCCCCCTTGCTCCTCACCGTCCTGGTGGTGTTCTTTATCGGCACCTTCGGGCTCAACTTCCAGATGACAATGGCGCTGTTCGCGAAGGATGTCTTCGAGCGCGGACCGGGCTCGTTCGGCCTGCTGTCAAGCGCGCTCGCGACCGGAACGCTCGCCGGCGCGCTGGCCGCCGCCGGTCGTGGCCGCCCCCGGCTGCGGCTCGTGGTCGGCGCGGCGGTCGCATTCGGCCTCCTCGAGGCTGCCTGCGGCCTGATGCCGACCTACTGGACCTTCCTCGCCATGCTGGTACCGACCGGATTCGCGGCAATGACCTTCATCACGGCGGCGAACTCCACGATGCAGCTCGGGGCGACCGCCGCCATCCGTGGGCGGGTCATGGCGATCTACATGATCGTGTTCCTGGGCGGCACGCCGCTCGGAGCGCCGATCGTGGGAGCGGTGGCTGAGGCGTTCGGCCCGCGCTGGAGCCTGCTGGGCGGCGGCGCGATCTCGCTCGTGGCGACCCTTGTGATCGGATATGCCCTCGCCGGTCGCCGAGGGCACGCGGTGCGGCCGCAAGCGAGCCAGCCCCAGGTGGGGGTACGGGCGCAGCACGGTTCTGTCGACATCGCCAGCGCCGCCTGACACGCTGCGATCCATGCGGCTGTTCGTGGCGCTCCAGCCTCCAGCCGGCGCGCTGGACGAGATCGCCCGGCAGATCGACCGGGTCCGCCGGAACGGGTCGGACCTGCGCTGGTCCAGGCGTGATCAGTGGCACATCACGCTTGCCTTCCTCGGCGAGGTAGACGGGAGCGTTCTTCCCGATCTACGCGCCCGGCTCAAGCGGGCGGCCGCGCGCCACCCTCCACTACGACTCGAGTTCGCCGGTGGCGGGCGCTTCTCCAGGAATGTCCTGTGGACGGGGGTACGCGGAGACCGCGAGGCGCTGCAGTCGTTGGCCGCCACGATTGCGGCCGCCGCGCGTCGGTCGGGCATCGACATCGAGAACCGGCCATTCCGTCCCCACGTCACACTGGCCCGCAGTCGTAATCGTGCCGGGTCCGACCTGCGCCGCCTGGTCGAAACGCTCACCGATTTCAACGGGACGCCGTGGACGGCGGACTCCCTGCATCTGATCGAGAGTCGGCTCGGCGCCAGCCCCGCATACACCACCCTCGGTACCTGGCAGCTCGCCAACAGCGCCGCTCGTCGCGGTGGCGGCTAATCTCGCGAATTGTGGACCCGCGGACGCGCCGGTGGCTGATACCCACCGCCCTCGCGGTGCTCGTCCTCATCGTCTTGATCGGCGCACTGGCTTAGAACGCCCGAGGAGCCGAAGCGCGACACTGGTTGGCATGCAGGTCGGGTTGGACGAGGTGCTCGCCGAGCTGGGTCGTGCCCTTGCCGACCCGGACAGCCTGGTCCGGGCGGTCGGCGCCGGGCGGCGGCACGGGGTCATGCCGCCGCGGTGGCGTCGGGTGGAGCTTCGGCCGGTGGACCTTCGGGTCGGCCGGCGGCTTCAGATCGTCCGCTACAACGAGCGGCAAGCGTTCACCGAGAACCTCGAGTACGGGGCGGCGGCCGGGGTCGCCATCAAGGAGCTACTGGGCGAACCCTTCGGCAGCTGGCATCTCGACACGCTGCGCGAAACCGTTCAGATGCGGGTGACGAAGAAGGGCAAGGTCCAGGCCCACCGGCAACCCGCGGCCGCCCACACCCCCGCAGCCGCGACGGCTCAGCTCGCGCCGGGGCTGCCGGCGGCGGATTCGCCGGGCGGAGCGCGGCCGCTGCCGCTTCGAACGCACGACCGGGTCAAGCCGCGGCTCCTGGACCCGGTCGACCCCATGCTTTACGCGGTTGGGATCACGACCGCCGACGGGGCGGTGAAGGCTGACAGGCGGGACAAGTACCACCAGATCGAGGAGTTCCTGCGAGCGCTCGAACCTGTCCTGCCGCACCTCTCCCGGCGGGAGCCCTTGCGGGTCGCGGACTTGGGTTGCGGTAACGCATACCTCACGTTCGCCGCGTACACCTTCCTGACCAGAGCCGGGCACCGCGTCGAGCTGGTGGGCGTGGATGTCAAGGAGCAGGCGCGGAGGCGAAACACCGAGATCGCTGCTCGGCTCGGTTGGGCGGAGAACCTGCGGTTTTTCGAGGGAACGATCGGCGACGCCAATGTCACGTTCCCGAGCGGCGGCACGCCCGACCTCGTTCTCGCGCTGCACGCCTGCGATACCGCAACCGACGATGCACTCGCTCGCGGCGTCCAGTGGCAAGCACCGGTCATCATGGCTGCCCCCTGCTGCCATCACGACATACAGGCGCAGCTGAGGCGGGTACCGGCGCCGCGCCCTTACACATTGCTGACCCGGCACGGCATCCTCCGTGAGCGTTACGCCGACGTCCTGACCGATGCACTGCGGGCGGCGATCCTGCGGCTGGTCGGCTACCGGGTGGAGGTCGTGGAGTTCGTGGCCAGCCGGCACACACCCCGCAATGTGCTTATCCGCGCGGCGCAGACCGCTGCGGCGCCCGCGCCGACGCTCGTCGATGAGTACGAGGACTTGGTCGCGGCGTGGCATGTCCGACCCCCGTTGGCGGCCCTGCTCGAAGACCGTCTTCCTCTCAACGCGCGGCACCACGGCGAGTCGCAACCGCTCGGGTAATCTGCCGCCGGTGGGCACGATCACCGTCGGAGACGGGCGGCGCCGCCTCTTGCCACTTGCCGCGTTTCTCACGGCCGGTCTGGGGTTGCTCGCCGGATCGGTCCTCGCTACGCCGCGTGCTTACGCGCAGCAGACCGGGCCGCGGGCGCTCTTTACCTACGCCGACTCCCGGATCGTCGAGTCGAGCGGGCTGGCCAGCAGCTGGCTGCACCAGGGCATCGTCTACACGCACAACGACACAGAGGCGGGCGCCCGGGTCTTCGCGGTGGACCGGGACGGCAAGACCAAGGCAGTCTTGACGCTGCGTGGGGTGGAACCGCGGGACTGGGAGGGCATCGCGGTCGGCAAAACGGAAGACGGTAAGCCTGCGGTGTTCGTGGGCGACATCGGGGACAACTTCGACGGCGCCTGGCCGGAGATCTGGGTCTATCGCTTTCCCGAGCCTAAGACGCTGGAGAACCAGACGGTTACGGCGACCCGGTTTCGCTTCCGGTACGACGACGGGCCGCGGAATGCCGAAGGCCTCCTCGTCGACCCGCGGGAGAACCGGATTTACGTCGTATCGAAGGAAGCCCGGGACGGCGGGATCTACCTCGCCCCACCGATGCACGAGCTGAGCACCACAAATGTCAACGTGCTGCGCCGGATCGCACCCGCGCCGCCCACGGTTACCGACGGCGCCTTCTCCAGGGACGGGCGGCGCGTCGTGCTGCGTGACTACATCTCTGCGTATATGTACGACTCGCCGGACGGTGACCGCCTCGCCCGGATCAGACTGCCGCTCCAGAGGCAGGGCGAGGCGGTGACCTTTGCCCGTGATGGCAGGTCACTGCTCGTCGGCTCGGAAGGTGCCAACAGCGAGGTCTGGCAGGTGCCGCTGCCCACCAGCGCGCTACCCAAGCCAGCCGCAAGCGGCGCAGCGGCCGAGTCGAACGGCGGATCTGACGGCGGCTCCGGAAGCGAGGAGAGCTCGCCATGGGGGGTCGGCGGGAACCTGCTGGCCCTCGTTGCGTCGGGAGCCATGTTCTACGGGCTTTACCGCGTAGCCAAGAGCGGGCGGAAGCCGAAATAGTCCTCAGACCACCTCCCGAGTGGAGGCCTGGGTCGGCTCATCGTCCTAATCTGCAGTTATGGGCGTCAAGCCGTTCGCGTCGTCGGCCGATCTTGCCGAGAAGGCCGAGACGCTGGAGGTCATCGATGAGGGTGTGTTCGCGCTAACCGCGGAGGGCGATCCGAACGTCGGTGCGGTCGAGGGCGACGACTTCGTCGTCTGTTTCGAGGCGCGGGCCACCCCGGCGGCCGCGCGGGAGTGGCTGTCGCGCCTGCGCGAGCACACCGACAAGCCGGTGCGTTATCTGGTGCTCTCGCATTACCACGCCGTACGAACCCTCGGGGCGTCTGCCTTCGACGCGGTCGCGGTCGTAGCCCACGACATGACCCGGTATCTGGTTGCCGAGCGGGGGGCACAAGACTGGGCCAGCGAACTTGCCCGGATGCCGCGGCTGTTCAAAGATCCGGGGTCGATCCCGGGTCTTACTTGGCCGACGGTGACCTTCGGCGACCGCCTCGCCATCGACCTCGGTGGCGACCGCGGCGAGCTCGTGTTGACCTACTGCGGTCGAGGGCATACCGCGGGCGACATCGTTGCGTGGCTGCCGCGACAGGGGGTGCTCTTCGCCGGCGACCTTGTCGAAGCGCAGGCGGCGCTCTACACCGGTGATGCCTTCCACCGTGACTGGGCATCAGGAACGCTCGACCGGGTCGCATCGTTCGGCGCGCAGGCCTTGGTGGGCGGTCGCGGCCCGGTTGTGTACGGGGCGGAGGGGATCGGCGCGGCCATCTCGCAGACCAAGGACTTTCTCGCCGTCATGCAACGCGAGGTTGGTGCAGTCCACGCGGCCGATGGCACGCTCAAAGATGCGTTCCTAGCGGCCCGTGCCGCCCTTGCGCCGACGTATGGTTCCTGGCCGATCTTCGAGCATTGCATGCCGTTTAACGTGCAGCGACTCTGGGACGAGCTTGACGGCTTCGACTGGCCGCGCGTCTGGACCGTTGAACGCGACCGCGAGGTCTGGGACGCGCTCCAGGACGAAGCGGCCTGATATGTGTCGGCCGCTACCGCGCCTTTATCCGGGCCTTGACAATCGCCCGGATGGTCAGCAGGGCGACGACCGCGACGAACTGGCCACCGAGGACGATCCGATTCACGTCCACAGCCGGGCGCCAGGCGACCTCGTCTCCGCGGATCAGAAACGCGCCTGCGGGCCGGGCGGTCAAACCGAACCCGCTCCCAGAGCCCTCCCCTTGGCCCTCCGGACCCTTCCCGCCGCCACCGCCTCCGCCACCCTGCACTGCGGCCGCCGGGATCACGGTCACGCCGTTCTTCTCGTACGGGTCTCCGTATACCCGCTTCACCGTGATCGCGTCTCGGGCCTGCGCGATCACTTGCTGGACGTCCATGGGCCTCCTCCTCCTCCTCCTCCTCCTCCTCCTCATCATCGTTCCTATCTCATCGCGTTCCTGGTTCGGATGGGAGAGGCTGAACGGCTCACGCAGGCCCGAGCAGGTTCTCCTAGGCTGCGGATGTGCCCGGACTGAACGAGCCCAGCGGCAGGGGAGCGCAGCCCGTGATCGTGGTCGGTGGCGGGCCGGTTGGGATGAGCGCGGCACTGCTCCTCGCGCGCTGGGGGGTACCAGTCGTCGTGCTCGAGCGGCGGACCAGCCGGCGGGTCGCCGGCTCGCGGTCCATCTGTCAGCATCGTGACGTCCTCGACATCTGGGCGTCGGTCGGCGCGGGTCGACCGATCGCCTCGGAGGGCGTCACGTGGCAGACGGCGCGAACCTACTGGCGCGAGCATGAGCTGTTCACGCTAACCCTTCGCGATCCCGGACAGTCGCCCTTCCCGCCATTCGTCAATATCTCGCAGTCGCGGACAGAACAGATCCTTGCCGAGCAGGTCTCTGCTGCAGCGCTCATCCAGACAAAGTGGGGCCATGAGGTCACCTCGGTCGACCAGGATGGCGAGGGGGTGACGGTGCTGTGCTCGACCAACAACGGCGAGGTGACCCGCGGGGCCTACGCCCTCGTGTGCGCCGGCGGCCGGGCCGATGCGCTCCGCCGCGCTCTCGGCGTCTCCTTCGACGGATCGGCCTTCGACGACCACTTCCTGATCTGTGACATCCGCTGCTCGCTGCCCGGATGGGAGGCGGAGCGCCGGTTCTACTTCGACCCTGACTGGAATCCGGGGCGGCAAGTGCTGATCCATCCCTGCCCCGACTCCACCTACCGCATCGACTGGCAGGTGCCGCCCGACTTCGACCTCGACGCCGAGGACCGGTCCGGCGGGCTCGACCGACGGATCCGGCAGATAGTCGGCGAGGCGCCGTACGAGCTCCTGTGGCGCTCGGTCTACCGCTTCGACTCCCGCTGCGTCGACCGGATGCGGGTCGGCCGGGTGCTCCTGGCCGGCGATTCCGCGCATCTAATGGCTCCGTTCGGTGCCCGTGGCCTCAACTCCGGCATCCAGGACGCGGAGAACGCCGCATGGAAGCTCGCGTTCGTACTCCATGGCTGGGCTTCGGAAGGCTTGCTCGAGTCCTACCACTCGGAACGGCATGCGGCGGCCCTCGAGAACCTGGACGTGACCAACGCAACCATGCAGTTCCTCGTCCCGCACGACCGAGCCGAGCGGGCCGCGCGAGAGGCCGCACTCCGCGCCGCTCTGGGTGATCCTGAGGCCAGATCGCGAGTGAACTCCGGTCGGCTTGCCGAGCCCTTCTGGTACGCCGACTCCCCGTTGACCACGCCGGATCGGAGCCGGCCAAAGCCCACCCGGCCGCCAGGTGGGGCGGCGTCACCGGCCGCTCCCGGTGTCCTCGTGCCGGACGTTCCGATCGCGGTCGCCGAGCGACCGGAGGCGAGCCGGCTTCGCGAGATCGCCAGGGACGGGCTGCTCGCCCTGACCACGGCGGGTCCGCTCGAGGTCGACCGTGCGCTGAAGCAGGTAACCGACGCGCCCGCCCGGTCGTACTCCATCGGCGCAATCGACGCGACCGGCGCCCTACGCACGGCACTTCGGTTCCGTGATGGCGAAACCTGGCTCATCCGCCCGGACGCTCACGTTGCCGCGATCCTGCCCCCATCCGCTCCGGATCACGCCCTCCGGGAAGCGGCCCGGCGTGCCCTCGGTCACGGCATCGGCAAGAGCGGCGAGATAGACGATCACTTGAGTTCGTACGGTCGGTGATCCACGCTGGCCGTCATGGATCGTCGGCGCTGTCACTGGTGTCGTCCAGGTCGAGGATGGGGCCGATGGGTTCGGGGAGGCGGAGGTAGGTCTTGCCGACCGGACTGGTCCAGATGAAGTCGCCGGCGTGGGGTTGGTCGAGCTGCCAGCCGTGGTGGGTTTTGAGGATGTGGTGTCCGCCGGAGAGCGGGCCGTTGTTCCAGGCTGCGGTGGGCCCGGCCGGGTGGGGGATGGTGTGGTCGATCTGGCAGCGGCGGGCGGTTGCCGGCAGCCTGGGAGCACACAGGTGCGGTCGCGGGCTATCACATAGTCGCGAAGGTCGGCGGGGGGCTGGTAGGTGCTGGTGCCGTAGTCGAGCAGACGGCCGCTGACGGGGCCGGTGAGCAGCCGCCGCCACACGCCGTCAGCGGCGATCCGCCGGGCGACCGAGGCAGGAATCGGGCCGTAGCCGTCCAGGTGCCCGGGGTGGTCGTCGATGCCGATCAGGGTGGAGAACGGGACGGTGACCTGGATATGCGGGCGGCGGCCCTGCTGGGTGGCGAGCCGGCGGCCGCTGGGTCCGGTGTCGCCGGCCAGCCATCCGGTGGTCAGGGAGCGGCGGGCCATCTCGACCAGGGCGTCCGCGCGGAGCTGGTCGAGGGTGCGGGTCTCGCCCCGGGTGGCGGTCTTGATCGCGTCGGCGGCGGCGTCCAGTGCGGTGCGCAGGGTGGCCATCCCGTCGGCGGTGAGGGTGGCGACGGTGTCGGCCATGCCGTCACCGGTGGGGTAGTGCACCACCCTGCGGCCGGCCGCGGCGTCGGTGTGCCGCTGCTCGGCGGTGCGGGGCGCGACCTCGAGCAGCGCCGTGTCGATCGCGATCCGGTGCTGGCTGATCGTGCGCTGCCCGGCCTTGGGCAGCACCGTGGCCTCGACCGCGCGGGCGATCGGGCCGCCGTGCGAGGCCGCGACCTCGGCGATCGCCGCCGCGCGCCGGTAGTCGATCGCCCCGGCGCGCAGCGCGGCCAGGGTGGCGGGTAGCTGTTCGGCCAGGCAGCGCGCGATCCACGCCCGCTGCTCACCGGTCGCCGGAGCCAAATGCAGCTCCACCGCGACCTGGGCGCCGGCCGAGCGCAGCTCGTCGCGCGGGCTGCGCGGCTGGGCGGGGGTGAACGCCGGGCGGCGGACAGCTCGGCGACCGCGTCGACCTGAACCGCCGACGCCCACCGGGCCACCCGCTCCGCGGCGGCCATTACCTCGACCAGATCCCGGTCGGGGGTCTCGGCGGGCGTGACGCCGGCGAGCAGGGCGGCCAACGCCGCCCCGGGCGGCATCCCCTCCAGGCCCGAAAGATCGGCGGGATCATCCGGCGGCGCCGACAGCGGCTCGACCGGCTCGGCGGCCACTGCGCCGCCCCAGCTCCCACACCGACCCCCAGCAGTCGACGGCGAGGCTCTCCGCCGGTGTGTCCCACATGACGACCCCCTCTCCACCTCGAACTCACGTTCGATTATAGCGAAGGCGTCCGACAAACCGTGTCTCGCCCGCGGCGCGACGCTTGAGGCTCTCCGGATACCCACGGCTGGCGACTTCGGGAGGGCCGCGAGCTTCTCAGCGCCCCCGCGTAGCGCTCGCCAATACATCAAATGACACGGCGTCCTCGGGCACCAAGATCTCGTCGTACTGGCGGGTGGTGTGCCGAGCAGCCTTGCCGGACCCGAGCGAGATCGCCCGGGTTGGCGGCGCGCGACTCGGGCACATGAAGTCGATGGCGAGAAGGGCCGACAGTGCGGCGGAAGGCTGGTTCCTAAGTCCGGACGAGCGGGGCAACCCAGCGACCGACATCGACCGAGTCGGTGAGCCGGGACGGTCCTGGGTGGAGGGAAACCTCGTGCGGCCGCTGGTCCACGGCGTCACCTACTTCCGCCGCCTCCACGACGAGCTGCGCGGGTTGCGCGCCGGCGACCGGGTCTACTTCACCGACTGGCGAGGAGACGCGGACGAAAGGCTGCTCCCGGACGGCCCAGCGGTGGGCGACCTGCTGCGCGATCTCGCGCGTGCCGGCGTGGAGGTGCGCGGGCTGCTGTGGCGCTCGCACTCCGACCATCTGAGCTTCAGCTCGCAGGAGAACCAGCGGCTCGGCGCGGAGCTCAACGAGACGGGCGCCGAGGTGCTGCTCGACCAGCGGGTGCGGCGGTTCGGTTCGCATCACCAGAAGCTCTTCGTCATCAGGCACCGCGGCGAGCCGGACCGGGACGTGAGCTTCGTCGGCGGCATAGACCTCTGCCATGGCCGCCGCGACGACGCCGAGCACCGGGGAGATCCGCAGCAGCAACCAATCGACCACCGGTATGGCGACCGCGCCCCCTGGCACGACGCCGCCCTGGAGGTACACGGGCCGGTGGTCGGTGACCTGCTGCGTACGTTTGTCGAGCGGTGGGACGACAGGCATCCGCTGGACCGGCGGACCCCGTACCGGATGCTGGTGCATCGGCTGGCCCGGATGCCGCGCCACCCCAAGCCGCTGCCCGAACGATTCCCCGACCCTCCCCCGGCCGGACCGCACGCCGTGCAGGTGCTGCGCACCTACGGTCGCAAGCGGCCCGGATACCCGTTCGCACCAGACGGCGAGCGCAGCGTTGCCCGCGCCTACGCCAAGGCGTTCCGCCGCGCCCACAGCTTCATCTATGTGGAGGACCAGTACTTGTGGTCAGAGCCAGTCGCTCGCGGCATCTGCCGGGCGCTCGAGCGCTCCCCACAGTTGCGGGTGATCGCGGTGGTTCCGCGCTATCCGGACGACGACGGACGGCTCAGCGGGCCACCGAACCGGCTCGGTCAGATCCAGGCGATGCGCCTGCTGCAGCAGACCGCCCCGGACCGGGTGGGAATCTATGACCTGGAGAACGGCGCCGGCGTTCCCGTCTACGTCCACGCCAAGATATGCATCGTCGACGACGTGTGGTTCACCTGTGGCTCGGACAACTTCAACCGTCGCTCCTGGACCAGTGACAGCGAGTTGACCTGCGCCGTCGTGGATCCAACGGTTGACGAGCGGGAGCCGCGCGAACTGTCGGGGTACGGCGACGGCGCGCGCCGGCTTCCACGCGACCTGCGGCTGCAGGTGTGGGGCGAACACCTCGGCCGAGCCCCCGGCGATCCGGCGTTGCTCGACCCGACCGCGGCGTTCGACCTCTGGCGAGACACCGCGGCCGCCCTCGACGCCTGGCACGCCGGCGGGCGCCGCGGACCACGACCCGCGGGCCAGGCGCGCGAGCACCGGCCGGCGCCGGTCAGCCGGCTGCAGGCGGTCTGGGCCGACCCCATTTACCGGCTGATCTTCGATCCCGACGCTCGGCCGCGGCGGATGCGCCGGCGGCATGCATTCTGACCGGACCGGAACCCGCCGAGCAGGCGGAGCTCGGCCCCCGCCGCTCCCATGAGAACGACTGCGAAGGCGGAGGTGCTACCAGCCGATTTCGTCGCAGCCGCTGTGGTCGGCGGGCTCGATTTGAAGGGTCGCGTGCTCGACTCCGTGCCCCTCGCGCAGGCGTTCCTGCGCCTGATCGAGTACAGCGTGTGAGTTGGCGCCGCGGCCGATCATTACGTGAGCCGTTGCCACCTCCATCTCGGATGTGAGCGTCCAGATGTGCAGGTCGTGTACGTCGAGCACGCCGGGGATCCCAGCCAAATCGGCCCGTACTCCCGCCAGGTCGATGTGCGGCGGCGCAGCTTGGAGCAGCACCCGCAACGCGCGCGCGGCGAGGCGGGCGGTCCGGGGCAGGATGAAGACCCCGAGCGCGATGGCCGCCACCGGGTCGATCCAGTCCCATCCGGTGACGGCGATCGCGACGGCTGCGACGAGAACGACGGCAGAACCGATCGCATCGGCCAGCACCTCGAGCGCCGCGCCCTGGACGTTGAGGCTTTCCCGGGCGCCTGGCCTGAGCAGCAGATAGCTGACCAGGTTGAGGACGAGACCCACACCAGCGATCGCCAGGATTGGCGCCGACGGAACCTCGATCGGGCTGTCGAGCCGGCGCACCGCCTCCCAGAGCACGTAGCCGGCAACCGCAAACAAGAGCACTGCGTTGGCGAGCGCCGCGAGCACTTCGAGCCGGTAGAGGCCGAAAGTCCGCCGGCCGCGACCGTTACCGGGCCGCGAGGCGACGGTGATCGCCGCAAGCGCCATTCCCACGCCGACCACGTCGGTCAACATGTGACCGGCGTCGGACAGCAGCACGAGCGACCGGCTCGCGAGAGCGACCACGGCCTCGACGAGCAGGAACCCCGCGGCCAGGAGGAACGCGATGAGCAGCCGCGGGCGATAGCGGGCGGCCGCCCGGGCGACGCCCACAGCGTGCCCGTGGTGCCCCACCGCCCCGCCACTTTCCATCGACCTCGAGCCGCTCCTTTCTTCCTGTGCCCACGTGTGCATTAGAGGCGCTCGACGATGAAGTCGATGCAGGCTGTCAGCGCGTCGATGTCGTCCGGCTGGATGGTTGTGTACATCGCGATCCTCAACTGGTTTCGGCCGAGCTTGCGATAGGGCTCGGTGTCCACGATCCCGTTCGCTCGGAGGACCGCTGCCACGGTGGCGGCGTCCGCGCCGATGAAGTCGATCGTCCCAACTACGTGCGACCGCTGTGCGGGATCCGTGACGAACGGGGTAGCGAAGTCGGACTTCTCCGCCCAGGTGTAGAGCCGCTGGGCGGAGTCCGCGGTCCGGGCTGCCGCCCAGGCGAGGCCGCCGTTCGCGAGCATCCAATCCAGCTGGTCGGCGAGGAGGAAGAGGGTCGCTACCGCCGGCGTGTTGTAGGTCTGGTTCTTGCGGATGTTGTCGATCGCAATGGACAGATCAAAGAACGCGGGGATGTACCGATCGCTCGCCGCAATCGTCGCGACCCGGTCCAAAGCGGCCGGCGACATGATCGCTAGCCACAAGCCCCCATCCGAGGCGAAGGACTTCTGCGGAGCGAAGTAATAGACGTCGGTCTGGGCGATGTCGACGGCGAGGCCGCCCGCGGCCGACGTCGCATCGACGAGGACGAGCCCGTTCGCTGCTGTCGTGCCGGGGGGACGCTTGATCGGCATCGCCACGCCGGTCGACGTCTCGTTGTGGGTTAGTGCATAGGCGTCAACGTCGGTTTCGGCATGTCCGACAGGGTGGCTCCCCGGCTCCGCGCTCACCCGGCTGGGTGCCGCGAGCCAGGGTGCTGCCGCCACCGCGTCCGCGAACTTGCTCGAGAATTCGCCGAAGACCAGGTGCTGCGAGCGTCGTCCGATCAACCCGAACGCAGCGATCTCCCAGAACGCTGTTGTGCCGCCGTTCGCAAGGACGACCTCATAGCCGTCCGAAAGCTCGTACAGGTCCCGGATCCCCGCGCGGATCCGGGCCACCAGACCCTTGACCGGCGCCTGGCGGTGGGAGGTCCCGAGCAGCCGGGTCCCCGACTCGTAGAGCGCACGTACCGCATCTGGGCGAATCTTGGACGGTCCCGAGCCGAAGCGGCCGTCCGCCGGCTTGATCCCGGCTGGAATTATGATCTTCGGTGTGTCCGACACGCCTGTATCCCGTCGGTCGTCTTGGTGACTTCGATTGCCGTCGCCCGCTTGGCGCCGAGCACCCGCGTGGCCGGCGCGGTCTGCGCACGACCCGGCTCCGCCTCGTGGAGTCATGGTCTCTTGTCACTGACGGCACGCAGGACCGCCATTATCCCCGGGCCTGGGGCCGTGAAGCCACCGGCGACCGACCGGGACAATACCTGAGTGGGCGTTGACCTACGGGGGCTGGAGCGAGCCCTGCGGGTCGCCGTCGACGGGACGGTGGCCTTCGACGCCGGAACCAGAGCCCTCTACGCGACGGACGCCTCCAACTACCGGCATGTGCCGGTTGGGGTCGTCATTCCGGCTAGAACGGACGACGTCATTGCGGCGGTAGCGGCTGCCCGGGCCCGCGATGTGCCCGTGTCTATGCGGGGCGGCGGGACCAGCGTCGCCGGTCAGGCAACCGGTCGTGGGCTCGTCATCGACACCTCAAGGTACCTGCGTCGGATCGAGTGGATCGATCCGGCGGCCCGGCTGGCCCGGGTCCAGCCCGGCCTAGTCCTCGACGATCTTCGTGCCGCGGCCGCCCGGCACGGGTTGACCTTCGGGCCCGACCCTTCCACGCACAACCGCTGCACGATCGGCGGGATGATCGGCAACAACGCTTGCGGGGCGCACTCCCTGGCCTGGGGGAACACCGCCGAGAACGTGCAGGAGCTCGACGTCCTGCTCTACGACGGGCAGCGGGTTACCGTCGCGGCCGGCCTGGACTCGACCCGGGCTGGACCTCTGCGTAACGGGCTCGAGCAGTTCCAGCGGGACCATCTCGCGCTCATTCGCACCGGCCTGCCGCAACTACCGCGTCGCTGCTCGGGCTACCAGGTCGACTGGTTGGCACCCGAGCGCGGCGTCCAGGTCGCGCGATCCCTTGTCGGTACGGAAGGAACCTGTGCGGTCGTGCTCGGCGCGACAGTACGGCTTGTCGAGGTGCCGGCCGTTCGTGTCCTTGCCGTACTCGGCTATCCCGACGAGCTGTCCGCGGCCGATGCCGCCCCCGCTGTCGTTGCACTCGGCCCGCTCGCGGTCGAAGGGATGGAGCGTGCGCTCATTGCCAGCGTCCCCGCGCGCCCCCCCGAGCTACCGGATGGTGACGGCTGGCTGTATGCCGAGTTCGGCGGCTCGTCGGTCGCCGAGGCGACTGAGGCCGCTCGGCGGGCCGCAACCGAGGCGGCTGCGTTGGCGTACACGATCGTGACCGAGCCGGACCGACAACGCGCGCTGTGGCAGCTGCGCGAGCACGGCGTCGGGTGGGCCACCCGCCCCCGGCTGCCCGGCGGAGGGGAGGCCGAGGCCTGGCCGGGCTGGGAAGACGCCGCCGTACCGCCTGTGCGCCTCAGTGCCTATCTGCGCGAGTTCAAGGCGCTGCTCGCCGAGTACGGCTTGAGCGGCTCGGTCTACGGCCATTTCGGCGAGGGATGCGTGCACGTTCGCATCAACTTCGACCTGTTCAGTACGCCCGGGCGGAGCCGGTTCCGCGAGTTCATCGAGGCCGCGACCGATCTGGTCGTCGCACACGGGGGCGTCCCATCCGGCGAGCATGGTGACGGTCAGGCGCGGGCCGAGCTCAACGAGCGGGTGTTCGGCCGGCCGGTGGTCGACATGTTCGCCGCATTCAAGGCGGTGTGGGACCCGGCGGGCGAGTTGAACCCGGGGGCTGCGGTCCGGCCCGGGCGGCTCGATGCCGACTTGCGGGTCGCCGGGCCGGCCCGGGTGCCCCGGCCGGCTGGGCTGACGTTGGCCGCAGATGGCGGCGACCTCGCCCGGGCCACGCGCCGATGTGTCGGGGTGGCCGCCTGCCGCATCGAGTCGGGCGGAGTGATGTGTCCGTCGTTTCGTGCCACCCACGACGACCGGCATTCCACGAGGGGGCGGGCTCGGCTGCTCGCCGAGATGCTGCGCGGCGACCTGGTCGCCGACCGTTGGCGTTCGGCGGAGGTGCGCGATGCCTTGGACCTGTGCCTTGCGTGCAAGGGCTGCTTGTCGGACTGCCCGGTGAGCGTGGATATGGCGACCTACAAGGCGGAGTTCTTGCACCACCACTACCGGGGGCGGCTGCGGCCGCGCGCCCACTACACGCTGGGTCGGCTGCCGCAGTGGTTGCGTCTTGCCTCGCGCACGCCTGGTTTGGTGAACGCCGTGCTTGCGTCGCGGATCGGTGCCCGGGTCGTTGCGGCGATGGCCGGCAGCACGCCCGCCCGACCCTTTCCGCGCATCGCCCGAACCTCGTTTCTCGGAGAGTACGGGCCGGGAGAAGCGGCGGTAGTCGACGTTGCCGGTGACCATCGGGTCGGCGGCGAGGGGCTCGGCCCTGATCGGCTCGAACAGTCCACGAATGGAGCCGGCGCGCAGCCGCCGGAGGGTGCGCAGCGCCAGCCGGTGCTTGTTTGGCCCGACACCTTCACGAACTACTTCACCCCCTCGGTCGGGGCGGCCGCGCTGGCGGTGCTGCGCTCGGCGGGGCTCGCGGTCCGCCTGCCCGATCGACCGGTGTGTTGCGGGCTCACCTATCTTTCGACCGGTCAGCTTTCCCTCGCTCGGCGTGTACTGCGCGGGTCGCTCGACATCGTGGAGTCAGCGCTTGATGATGGCCTCCCGGTCCTGGGTCTCGAGCCGAGCTGTACGGCTGCGCTCCGCGGTGATGCTGTCGAGCTCTTGCCAGATGACCCGCGGGCCGTACGGCTTGCGCAATCAATACGGACGCTGAGTGAGCTGTTGACCTCCTACGCTCCGTACTGGCCAGAGCGGGCGGCGGCAACGGCTGATCGATCGGAGGATCTGCCGGTCGAGGCATCTGATCCCGCGGGCTCAGCGGGGCGGAAGGCGCTGGTCCAGCGCCACTGCCATCAGTACGCGGTGCTGGGGTTCGACGCCGATGCCGACGTGCTGCGGCGGGCCGGCATCGACGCCGACGTGCTGGACGGCGGCTGCTGCGGGCTTGCGGGCAACTTCGGCTACGAGCACTACGACGTGTCGATGGCGGTTGGCGAGCTCGCGGTGTTGCCGGCCGTGCGCGCTGCGCCAAAGGACGCTCTTGTCATCGCGGACGGCTTCTCCTGCCGCCTCCAGATCGCCCACGCCACCAGCCGCCGAGCCATCCACCTCGCCGAGGCCCTGGCCGCAACTCTCGCTCCGCCGGCCTGAGACCGCACGCGCCGGCCGACAGACCGCTTTGATGGGCACATGGTGGCGCGCCTACTGATCGACGAGCCGCGTGCGGATCTGCTCGACGACGCTCAATCGGTTTACCTCGCCGCATTCGCCGACCGCCGTACAACGAGGGGCCTGACCAGGCGGCAGCGTTCCGAGAGCGGGTCCAGCGGTACTCGCGCCAACGCGACGGTCTCCGCCTGGTTCTCGTCCACGATTACGGGCGTCCTGCCGGCGTCGGACTCGCGGTGCTGGCCCACCCTGGCGACTGGTGGCGTGACCGCGTCGCCGCCGCCCTCGAGCCTTACGAGGTTGACGGTGGCTCGGCCCGTGTTGCCTTGAGATCGTCCACGTCGCTGTACACCCGCATACACAAGGCCGAGGGCTCGGCATGCTGGTGCACGATCTGCTGATCGCGGGGACGCCTGCGCCGACCGGGATCCTCGCCTGCAATCCGGCGGCGGAGCCGGCCCGCCGACTGTACGAGAGACGTGGGTGGCACATCCTGACCGACCGCTTCCCGGCCGGCGATGCGACGGTCTACCTCATGGGTCGTCGGCTCTGACCCGATGACGTGCTAGAGGGAGCCCTCAACGTCTTCGGGCTTGCGTGGGCCGGGGCCGACGTAGCGGGCCGACGGGCGGATCAGCCGGCCGGTGCGCTTCTGCTCGAGGATGTGGGCGCTCCAACCCGCCGTACGCGCGCAGGTGAACATCGCCGTGAACATGTGCGATGGCACCTCGGCGAAGTCGAGGACGATCGCCGCCCAGAACTCCACGTTGGTCTCCAGTACCCGGTCCGGCCGGCGGGCGCGCAGTTCCTCCAAGGCGGCCTTCTCCAATGCCGATGCGACCTCGTAACGCGGCGCGCCGAGATCCCGAGCAGTCCGCCGCAAGACCCGCGCCCGCGGATCCTCGGCCCGGTAGACCCGGTGCCCGAAGCCCATCAGCCGCTCGCCCGCGTCGAGGACCTGTTTCACGTAGCCGACCGGGTCCCCGGTGCGCTCCACCTCTTCGATCATGTGCAATACGCGAGCGGGAGCACCGCCGTGTAGCGGCCCGGATATCGCGCCGACCGCGGCCGAGAGGCAGGATGCGACGTCGGCGCCGGTCGATGCCACGACCCTGGCCGTGAAGGTCGAGGCGTTCATGCCATGCTCGGCCGCCGACGTCCAGTAGGCGTCCACGGCCTTGATGTGCCGTGGATCGGGCTCACCCCGCCAACGGATCATGAATCGCTCGACGATGGTATGCGCCTTGTCGATCTCACTTTGCGGCACCATCGGCACGCCCAGACCGCGAGCCGACTGGGCGACATAAGACAGGACCATCACGGCAGTTCGCGCGAGGTCGTCACGTGCCTGAACGTCGTCGATGTCGTACAGCGGGCGCAGCCCCCAGGCGGGCGCCAGCATTGCGATTGCGCTCTGTACGTCCACCCGCACGTCACCGGAGTGGACCGGGATCGGGAACGGTTCGGCCGGCGGGAGGCCGGGGTTGAACTTGTTGTCAACCAGCAAGCCCCAGACATTGCCGAACGACACCCGGCCGACCAGGTCCTCGATGTCGACGCCGCGGTAGCGCAGCGAGCCGCCCTCCTTGTCCGGCTCGGCGATCTCGGTCTCGAAGGCAATCACCCCTTCGAGGCCGGGCTTGAAGTCGGACTCGCTCATCGACGGCTCCTTTGCGAAATCGAGTGCTACCGGCCCGTGGGGCATCTCAGCGGCGAGAAAGCACACGGTCGGTCCGCACCATTCTTAGCAGGCGCGCGTCGGGTGACTCAGCAAGGCTCGAGCATCGCCGTCGGCCGATCCCGCGCCGCTGGTGCGGGATCATGGGTGCCGCGAGTACGCGTTCAGCTGGCGCGCCGAGCTTTGGCCACGGAAGTGGCCGTGACTCGCAACGTGAGGGAGCTGTGGTGGATACCAAGGAGCTGGCGGCTATGCGCCGGAGCTACCGACGCGCGGGCCTCAGCGAAACCGATCTCGCTCCTGACCCGTACACACAATTCGCGCGCTGGCTCATCACGGCGGCCGAGGCCGAGCTGCCCGAGCCGAACGCAGTGATCCTCGCGACCGCGGACGAGCGTGGGCGGCCCAGCGCCCGCACCGTCCTGCTCAAGGGCTATGACGAGGCGGGCTTCGTGTTCTACACGAACTACCGCAGCCGCAAGGCCCGGGATCTGGCCGTAAATCCGCATGCATCGCTGCTCTTCCCGTGGCAGGCGATCGATCGCCAGGTGACTGTCCTCGGCATGGTTAGCAGGGTTAGCGCGGAGCAGAGCGCCGCCTACTTCCGCACTCGACCGCGGGACTCCCAGCTCGGCGCGTGGGCATCCAGGCAGTCCACGACCATCGCGTCTAGGGCCGAACTCGACGAACGGTTCGCGGAGCTCGCCAAGCGGTGGCCCCCGGGCACCCAGGTGCCGACGCCCGACTTCTGGGGCGGCTACCGGCTCCGCCCGGACATCGTCGAATTCTGGCAGGGCCGGGAGAGCCGGCTCCACGACCGTTTGCGCTACCGCCGGGCCGAACACGGCGACACCGTGGGGTGGGTCATCGAGCGGCTCGCCCCGTGATACTCGCCGACGTCCGGCCCCTGCGCGTCTCACCGCACTATCGCCGGCTCTGGTTCGGGCTGACCGTCTCGCAGCTCGGCCAGCAGATGACCGGCATCGCGGTCGCCATCCAGGTCTACGCGATGACCGAGTCGAACTTCGCCGTCGGGCTGCTCGGCCTGGTCGTACTCGTACCGATGGTGATCGGTGGCCTGTACGGCGGGGCGGTAGCGGACGCGGTCGACCGGAAGCTGCTCGCCATCGCGGCATCAGCCGGCTGGACGGCGGCGAGCCTTGTGCTGGCGATCCAGTGGTACGCCGGTTGGCGGCTGCTCTGGCTCATCTACACGATGGTCGGGCTGCAGGGCCTCTTCTTCGCCGTCAACAACCCGAGCCGCAACGCGATGATCCCTCGGCTGCTCCCGGTCGAGCTGCTCACCGCGGCGAACGCGCTGGCGCAGCTCAGCTTCCAGCTCGGCCTCACGATCGGGCCGCTGCTCGCCGGCCTGCTCATCGGCTGGCTCGGGCTCGGTGCCGCTTATGTGGTCGACGTTGCGACGTTCGCGGCCGCCCTCTACGCGCTGGTGCGGCTGCCGCCGATGCCGCCCGAGCGGCAGCCGATGCCCGTCATGGTGTCTGCCGCCAGCCCGGCCGGCTCGTCCGGAGAGTCCCAACCTCGGTGGCGCCGCGCCGGGCTGCGGTCCGTACTCGAAGGTCTGCGCTTCCTCCGGACCCGGCCCAACGTCCTCATGACGTTTCTGACCGACCTATGCGCGATGGTCTTCGCGATGCCGCGGGCCCTATTCCCGGCGCTCGCGGCAAAGGTGTACGGGGGCGGCGCCCGCACCGTCGGCCTCCTGACGGCATCCCTAGCGGTCGGATCGGTCCTGAGCGCAATGTTCTCCGGGTGGACCAGCCGGATCCGCCGCCAGGGCCTAGCCGTGGTGCTCGCGGTGTCCTTGTACGGCTTGGCAATCGCGGCCTTCGGGCTCTCACGCTGGCTGTGGCTGGCGGTCACCTTCCTGGCGATCGCGGGTGCGGCGGATCTGGTCAGCGCGGTTTACCGGAACACGATCTTGCAGGTCGCCACTCCGGATGAACTGCGCGGCCGGCTGCAAGGTGTATTCGTGGTCGTCGTCGCCGGCGGGCCCCGGCTGGGCGACTTCACGGCTGGGACGGTTTCGTCGCTGTCCACCGAGACATTCGCCGCGGTCAGCGGCGGGCTGCTCTGCGTGACCTGCGTCTGGCTGCTCGCCATGCACTACCGGGGCTTCCTCGGGTACGACGCCCGCAATCCGGTCCCTTGATCAGTTCGATCGTGCTAGGTGAGGACGCCGGCGGCGACCCGGAGATCGGCAAGGAAGCCGGCGTAGGCGGTTTCCTGGTCGTCCGCTCTAAGCACGGCGGACGGATGGACGGTCGGCACCATGAAGGCGTTCTTGCGGGCCGAGTCCTCGTCGTCCCGGCTCGGCATCGGGATGAGGGTGCCCCGCTGCTTTGTGACCCGGAAGGTCGGACCGACCAGGGCACGTCCGGCAATCGCGCCGAGGATGACCACGACCTCGGGGTCGAGAATTGCCAGTTCAGCGTCGAGCCACGGCTCGCAGGCGGTGATGTGAGCGACGTCGGGGGTCTGGTGCAGGCGCCGCTTGCCGGGCCCGGCCTGGCGGAACCGGAAGTGCTTGACCGCGTTCGTGACGTAGGCGTCCGACCGGTCGATGCCGGCCTCGATCAAGGCCTTGTCGAGCAGGCGCCCGGCGGGGCCGACGAACGGCTGCCCCTGCCGGTCCTCCTGGTCTCCTGGCTGCTCGCCGACGAGGACGACACGCGCGGTCGGAGCTCCGGCGCTGAACACGGTCTGGGTGGCGTTCTGGTAGAGCTCACAGCCGCGGCAGTCCTTCGCCGCGGCGCGCAGCTGATCCAGATCAGCACCGGGGGGCACCCACTGCTGAGCGCCTGGACGCTCGTCCGTCACCCGGCAGACGCTACCCCGATCAGCCGCCGGCAAGCCTCCCGCCCCAGAGGTCCTAGACGATCGACTTGCGGTTGCCCTGGTAAGCGACAATGAAAGCCCGCCGGTGGAAGTGCCGGGGAGCTGGGAGAGCGAATGAGCGCGAGTGACCTGATCGACACGACGGAGATGTTTCTCCGGACGATCTACGAGCTGGAGGAGGAAGGCGTCGTCCCGATGCGGGCCCGCATCGCTGAGCGGCTCCAGCAGAGCGGCCCGACGGTAAGCCAGACGGTCGCCCGGATGGAGCGCGACGGGTTGCTCACCCTTGCCGGCGACCGCCACCTGGAGCTGACCCAGCTAGGTCGTGCGCACGCCACCCGGGTGATGCGCAAACACCGGCTCGCCGAGTGCTTGCTTGTGGATGTGATCGGGCTGCAGTGGGAGGACGTGCATGCGGAGGCGTGTCGCTGGGAGCACGTGATGTCGGAGGCCGTAGAGCGGCGGCTGCTCGATCTGCTCGGGCATCCGAAGGAATCGCCCTACGGTACGCCGATTCCGGGGCTCGACGAACTCGGCGAGGCGGTGAGCCCCGACGATTTCCTGGACGGTGTCGTGCCGTTGCCAGAGGTCGCCGAGGAGGGTGGCGTCAAGGTCACGGTCCGCCGACTCGGTGAGCCGATCCAAACGGATCAGCGAGTCATGGGTGCCTTGCGCCGGGCCGGTGCGATGCCCGGTGAGCGGGTGACGGCCACCCTGTCTCCGGGCGGGATTCTCGTCGGCAGCGGCGGCGAGACCGCCGAGCTTGCGACCGGCATGGCTGCCCACATCTTCGTCAAGGCAGCGTAGAGAACGGGCCCCGTGGCTGTGTCGGGTCGGGCGAGGCCGCCGTCCATGCGGCGCCGCGGGTGGACCCCAGTTACCGCTGGCCCGCCTCGCCCGGTTAATGTCCAGATCCAACGCGTCGCGGTCCGGGCGCACCTCGTTGCTGGCCGCGGCCGATAACCGGTTTGCGGACGTTCGAGGAAAGCTCGTGGATCTGTTCGAATATCAGGCAAGGGAGATCTTCGCCAGACATGCCGTGCCGGTGCTGGATGGCGAGGTCGCCGAGACGCCGGAGCAGGCCAAGGCCGCCGCCGAGCGGCTGGGTGGACGTGTCGTTGTCAAGGCGCAGGTGAAGACCGGCGGCCGCGGCAAGGCGGGCGGTATCAAGGTAGCCACTGGTCCGGACGACGCCGCCGCGAAGGCAGCCGACATCCTCGGCATGGACATCAAGGGACATCTCGTCCGCAAGGTCATGCTGGCCGAGACGGCGACCATCGCCGCCGAATACTACGTGTCGTACCTTCTCGATCGTGCCGATCGCACCTACCTCGCGATGGCCTCGGTCGAAGGCGGCATGGACATCGAGGAGGTCGCGGCGACCAAGCCCGAGGCCCTCGCCAAGATACCGATCTCCCCGCTGAGCGGGGTTGACCCGGCCAGGGCCCGCAAGATCGTCGAGGCGGCAAACTTCCCCGCCGACGTGCAGGACCAGATCGGCGACATCCTCGTGCTGCTGTGGCAGGTCTTTGCGGCCGAGGACGCCACGCTCGTCGAGGTGAATCCGCTGGTCAAGACCGGCGACGGCAAGATCATCGCGCTGGACGCGAAGGTAACTCTGGACGACAATGCCGACTTCCGGCACGCGGAGCTGTTCCAGGAATACGCCGACAAGTACGCCGTCGACCCGCTCGAGGCGCGGGCCAAGGAGAAGGACCTCAATTACGTCAAGCTCGACGGCGAGGTCGGCATTATCGGGAACGGCGCCGGCCTCGTCATGAGCACCCTCGACGTGGTCGCATACGCCGGCGAGGAGTACGGCGGGGTGAAGCCCGCGAACTTCCTCGACATCGGCGGCGGCGCCTCGGCCGAGATCATGTCGAACGGTCTGGAGGTCGTGCTGTCTGATCGGTCGGTGCGCAGCGTCTTGGTGAACGTCTTCGGCGGCATCACGGCCTGCGACGAGGTGGCGAACGGCATCGTCCAGGCGATCGAGATGCTCAAATCCACCGGCGAAGCGATCAACAGGCCGCTGGTCGTTCGCCTCGATGGCAACAATGCCGCGCTCGGCCGGCGCATCCTCGACGACGCGGAGCACGACATCGTCGAGTTGGTCGACACCATGGACGGGGCCGCGCGGCGCGCGGCCGAACTCGCTGCCGCAGCGCCGGCGCAGTAAGGAACGAGAACAGTGGCGATCTTCCTGACCGCGAACAGCAAGATCCTCGTCCAGGGCATGACCGGCTCGGAGGGCACGAAGCACACCAAGCGGATGCTCGCCGCGGGAAGCCGCATCGTCGGCGGCACGAACCCGCGCAAGGCGGGGCAACTGCTCGACTTCGACGGCACGACGCTCCCGGTCTTCGGGAGCGTCAAGGAGGCGGTCGCGGAGACCGGTGCCGACGTGTCCGTGGTCTTCGTGCCGCCGTCCTTCACGAAGGCAGCGGTGGTCGAGGCGGTCGACGCGGGGGTGCCACTGGTCATTGTGATCACGGAGGGCGTCCCGGTGCATGACACCGCGGAGTTCTTCGCGTACGCGCAGAAGACCGGAGGCAGTGCGGGATCCGGGGGCACTCGGATCGTGGGACCCAACTGCCCGGGCGTCATCACTCCGGGGGAGTCGAACGCCGGCATCATTCCCGCCGACATCACGAGGCCCGGCCGGATCGGGCTGGTGAGCAAGTCGGGCACATTGACCTATCAGATGATGTATGAGCTGCGCGACATCGGTTTCTCCACCTGCGTCGGTATCGGCGGCGACCCGGTCATCGGCACGACCCATATCGACTGCCTCGCTGCCTTTGAGGACGACCCGGACACGGATGGAATCGTTCTGATCGGCGAGATCGGCGGCGACGCCGAGGAGCGCGCGGCCGACTTCATCAAGGCAAACGTGACCAAGCCGGTCGTTGGGTACGTCGCCGGATTCACCGCGCCGGAAGGCAAGACGATGGGGCACGCCGGGGCGATCGTCTCCGGCTCCGCCGGCACTGCTCAGGCTAAGAAGGAAGCGCTGGAGGCGGTCGGAGTCCAGGTCGGCAAGACGCCGTCGGAGAGCGCTCGGCTCATGCGCGCCATCATGACCGAAGTGATGTCTACGGGAAGTAGACCTCGTCGATCTTGACGACCTCGTTCGCTTCGTCGTAGTGAAGATAGACGGCAAGCTGACCGGGATGGGCGCGCACGAAGTCGTAGACCTGCTGCAGGCTGACAGCAGTGGATTGTGGCTGGCCGGTGAGGATCTGGCTCCCGGTGGCGGTGGCGTCCGCCGAAACGACGCGATCACGTCGCCGCCGACTCTCATTGGTGATGAAGAAGTCGTTGTTGGCCTCCTGGCCACGCCGTTCCGCTTCCTCCCGGGCCGCCTCGCCCCGAAGCAGGGTGGCTCGGTCGAATACGAGTACCGTCTGACCGCCTTCGTCCTTGACGCCAGTCAAATAGCCGAAGTCGTTGTCCGGATACTCGGTAGAGGTCGGGCTCGGCGCGGTGGCCTCGGTCGGCTCTGGTTGTCCGGACCCGGCCGGCCGGCTGGGTGGCTGCGTCCGCTCGACCGCGCCGGTCGGGCTGCCGCCGTTTCCGCCGCCGAAAACGCCGAGGAGCATGCCGAACACCAGCCCGGCAGCCGCGGCTAGCCCGAGGGCAATGAAGATCCGTCGGTCTCGCCAGTTCATCCCCCGCTCCTCACGTTACGGACGTTCGTCGTACTCTGCCGCTGCAAAGTTGCCGCGGACGCCATGTCGCTACCCGTGACCCGGGAGAGCAGGACCGACCATGAGAAGGTGGCCGACAAGCTCACCCGCCCCAAGCTCCGGGACCTCCTACTGCCCGGCGAACAGCCCAAGGCCACGGTGGTGGGAGCGGTCGCCGCATTGTGGTCAGTGGGTGCTGGAACGCTGCTGGGTACGGTAGCGGCGTGGGCGGTCCGGACGGTAGCGGGCGATCCGACGAATCCGCTGGCCACGTTCGGGTCGGGCCTCGCGGGATGGTTGTACGCACACGGCGCCGGCGTCAGTAGCGCAGCCGGACGGATCGCCCTGGTGCCGATGGGCTTCCAGCTCGTGCTCGGCTGGCTCGTCTTCCGCGGCGTGCGCTCAGCGGTGTACGGCGCATCGCTTACCCGCCGCCGCGCTCTGGTCGCAGCCACGGCCGCCGCGACCGTGATGTACACCGTGTTCGCCGGGCTGGCCGTGCTGACCGTTCGACTGCTGGACGGTCCGCGGGTCGGCGGCTGGCCGGCGGTGGCAGGCGCGTTCGTGTTGTCGTCGGTGATCGCGCCGCTCGGTGCAGCTGCCGGTTCGGGCCGGCGGCCGCGCGACGTCGTCGCGTGGCTCCTGCAGCGGAGCCGGGAAAGCGAGCCGGGCGCGAGCACGATGGCGTATGCCCGAAGCGCCGCCCGCGCCGGGCTGGCCGCGCTCGGCACGTTGCTGGCCGGGGGAGCGCTGCTCTTCGCCTATGCACAGCTCACGCAGCTAGGCCGGAGCGGGCCGCTGTTCGAGGGCCTTACCGACGGGATCGGCGACCTCGTTTCGATGCTCGTACTCTGCCTCGCGCTCGTGCCGAACGCGGTGGTGTTCGGGCTTTCCTACGCGGTAGGGACCGGTTTCGCCGTTGGCAACGACACTGCCGTCACGCCTTGGATCACTGATCTCGGCGCAATTCCGGCCATCCCGGTCCTCGGCGCATTGCCGGATCCGGGCGTCCCGCCCCGCGCGACGGCGCTCGTCCTGCTCATTCCGTTGATTGCCGGTGCGGCGGCCGGCGCTGTCATAGCTCGCCGCCATCCCGCTATCACGCTGCGCTCCGGTGCCTTTACCGCTGTCGTCACCGGGGGAACGGTTGGCTGCGCGGTGTTCGTACTCACGCTTCTGGCCGGCGGTCCGCTGGGCAGCGGCCGGCTGGCGACGGTCGGGCCTTCCCCCTGGCGCACGGCGGCCGCGGCCGGCATCGAAGTGGCTCTCGTCGCGGCCTCAGTCATCACCGTCCGGTGGGTTATTCGGGACAGACGTGCGCACCGCGGGTGAATATCCCTGCCGACCTGCCCGGATATCGTGGCGGACCGTGAGGCAGTACGGCGCGCAACCTACCCGGAAGCACGGTGTCCGAACGGGCGCGGGGGCCGAGACGTGGGACCCCCGATGACCCGGATCCTCGAGCTCCCGGCGCGCGTTGTCGTACTCGCATCGGGCACGGGCTCACTCCTCGGGACCTTGATCGACGCGGCCGGCCGGCCGGCCTACCCGGCCCGGGTTGTCGCGGTGGGATCCGACCGCGCGGACGCTCTCGCATTGAAGCGGGCCGCGAAGGCAGAGCTCCCCACATTTGTCGTGGGTGTGTCGGAGTTCCCGGACCGCCCGGCCTGGGACAAGGCGCTGACGGCCGAGGTGTCCGCACACTTCCCGGATCTCGTCGTGATGGCGGGGTTCATGCGGCTAGCTGGGCCCGCGTTCCTGGCCGAGTTCGCCGGTCGTGCCCTGAACACCCACCCGGCGCTGCTGCCGGCTTTTCCCGGCCCGCATGCGGTTCGTGACGCGCTCGCGCACGGCGTGAAGGTCACTGGCGCATCCGTGATACTCATCGACGCTGGCGTCGATACCGGGCCGATTGTCGCGCAGGTTCCGGTCGAGGTGCTCCCGGGCGACGACGAGGAGACCCTGCACGAACGCATCAAGGCCGTCGAGCGGGTTCTACTCGTCGAGACGGTGCGCATGATGGTCACCGAAGGCTGGACCGTCTCCGGAAGGCGGGTGTCCATCCCATGAGTGGTGTACGGCCGATCCGCCGGGCCCTGGTTAGCGTGTACGACAAGAGCGGCCTCACAGCGCTTGCCCGGGAGCTGCATCAAGCCCACGTCGAGATCGTGTCGACCGGCTCGACGGCGGCGGCCGTCGCCGCAGCCGGTGTACCGGTTGTCCGGGTCGAGGACCTGACCGGCTTTCCGGAGTTTCTGGGCGGTCGGGTCAAGACGCTGCACCCGGCCGTGCACGGCGGGCTGCTCGTGGACACGGCTAATCCCGATCATGTGCGGCAACTCGAAGAGCTCGGTCTCGCAGCATTCGACCTCCTGGTCTGCAACCTCTACCCGTTCCGGGAGACCGTGGCCGCCGGCGCGACTGCGGCCGAGTCGGTGGAGCAGATCGACATCGGCGGCCCGGCGATGATCCGCGCGGCGGCCAAGAACTATGGCAGCGTTGTGGTGGTTGTGAGTCCGCAGCGCTATCCCGACGTCGTTGCAGCAGCACGGTCCGGTGGCTTCGATGCGGCTGCCCGCCGCGAGCTGGCCGCGGCGGCGTTCGCGCATACCGCCGCCTACGACGTTGCCGTCGCGACCTGGTTCGCCGATCAGGCAACCGCGCCGGAGGCGGACGCCCGGCACTGGCCGCGGTTCCTTGGCCGCACCTTCACCCGGTCCGGTGCACTTCGCTACGGCGAGAACCCGCACCAGCCCGCCGCGCTCTATCTCGACGACGCAACTACGGACGGACTGGCCCGGGCCGAGCTGCTGCGCGGCAAGCCGATGTCCTACAACAACTACGTCGATACGGATGTGGCACGACGTGCCGCCCATGACTTCACAGAGCCGTGCGCCGCGATCGTCAAGCACGCCAATCCGTGTGGGATCGCCGTCGCATCCGACGTTGCTGCGGCGCACCGGAAGGCCCACGCATGCGACCCGGTGTCCGCCTTCGGCGGCGTGATAGCCACCAACCGCCCGGTGACCGCGGCGCTCGCGGCGCAAATTGCCGATGTCTTCACGGAAGTTGTGTGTGCACCCGACTTCGAGCCGGCCGCGCTCGATGTGCTGCAGGTGAAGAGGAACCTCAGGCTGCTGCGCTGCCCGTCGCCTCCGGGTGGTGATGCGGCCGCCGTCGAGTGGCGACAGATCACGGGCGGGCTCCTCGTACAAAACGTCGACCGGCTCGACGTGCCAAGTGACGAGCCGGCGCGGTGGAACCTCGTGTCTGGTGACGCGGCAGACCTGCCGACCATGCAGGACCTTGCGTTCGCCTGGCGGGCGGTACGCACAGTGAAATCGAATGCGATCGTCCTCGCCGCGGCCAGCGCCACGGTAGGGGTGGGCATGGGGCAGGTGAACCGGGTGGATGCCGTGCACCTCGCCGTCGACCGGGCCGGCGACCGGGCGAAGGACGCGGTCGCCGCGTCGGACGCCTTCTTCCCGTTCGCGGACGGCCTTCGGGCACTCGTCGACGCCGGGGTGCGAGCCGTCGTGCAGCCCGGCGGCTCGGTCCGCGACGCCGAGGTGATCGACGCTGCTCGGACTGCCCGACTGACCATGTACTTCACAGGCACCCGCCACTTCGCTCACTGAGCTCGCCCGGCCATCGCAGACCGGCGACGGGTGGGAGACTGGGTATCTGTGGGTGCCCAAACTCTCGACGGCTGGTCGGCTGCCGCGGCAATCCGTGGTGAGCTGAAGGAGCGGATCGACCGGCTGGTCCAGCGGGGCATGACTCCCGGGCTCGGGACAATCTTGGTGGGCGACGACGCGGGCAGCCTGGCTTATGTCGCCGGAAAGCATCGCGACAGCGCCGAGGTCGGGATCACCAGCATCCGCCGTGATTTTCCAGCGACCGCCGCCCAGGCCGAGGTCGAGGATGCGGTACGAGAGCTCAACGGCGATCCGTCGTGCACCGGGTTCCTCGTACAGCTCCCCCTTCCGGGCCATCTCGACGCCCAGCGCATCCTCGAGCTTGTCGACCCGGCGAAGGATGCCGACGGCCTGCATCCGCTGAATCTGGGGCGGCTGGTCCTCGGCGTGCCGGCGCCGTTGCCCGGCACGCCGCGCGGCATCGTCGAGCTGCTGCGCAGGAACGAGATTGAGATCGCCGGCGCCGACGCGGTCGTGGTTGGCCGTGGCGTCACCGTGGGCCGGACACTGGGCCTGCTGCTGACCCGCCGCACCGAGAATGCGACGGTGACGTTGTGCCACACCGGTACCAGGGACCTCGCCGCGCACACCAGGCGGGGCGACATCCTCATCGTCGCCGCCGGCTCGCCGGGCCTGATCACTCCCGAGATGGTGCGGCCCGGCGGCGTGGTCGTGGACGTCGGCATCACCCGCACGCCGGCCGGGCTGGTCGGCGATGTGGCACCCGGGGTCGCGTCGGTGGCCGGCTGGCTCTCGCCCGTCCCCGGTGGCGTCGGCCCGATGACCCGCGCGATGCTGCTTACTAACGTTGTCGAAGCCGCGGAACGGCTGGCCGACCTAGGCGTCGGGCACCAAGGCTAGATCCCGCAACCCAGGAGGAACAGCGATGGCCGACAAGCCAGCTCGTGGTCTCGCCGATGTCGTAGCGGCGTCGACCGCGATTTCCGATATCGACGGCGCCGCCGGCCGCCTATCCTATCGCGGCTACGACATCCATGATCTCGCCGGGCGTACCTCCTTCGAGGAAGTCGTAAACCTGCTGGTGCGCGGCAGCCTGCCGACCCGGTCGGAACTGGACGCGCTCGTCTCGGAACTGGCCGCCGCGCGGCAGATCGGCCCGACCACAGAGGCGGTCCTGCCCTACGTCGTAAAGTCCGGCACCCCGATGGAGGCGCTGCGCACGCTCGTGTCGTCGATATCGACCGACGACCCGGACGCGGCGGACTCGTCCCCAGATGCCAACCAGCGCAAAGCGGTACGCCTCATCGCACAGATGCCGATCCTCGTGGCCCGCTACCAGGCGGCCCGCACGGACGCTACGGACAGCATGCCGGAGCCCGATGCCTCACTCGGCATCGCCGGCAACCTCCTCCTCCAGATCACCGGCGGCCGACCCGAGCCGCGGGCCGCAGAAATCTTCGATGAGTGCCTCGTGTTGCACGCCGACCACACCATGAATGCGTCGACCTTCACCGCGCGGGTCGTCGCGGCGACCATGTCGGACATGCACTCGGCGATCACCGCCGCGATGGGCGCCCTGCGCGGGCCGCTGCACGGCGGTGCCAACGAGGCCGTCATGAACACTCTGCGAGCGATCCCCGGCGGGGTCGACGGCGTCGAGCCGTGGGTACGGGACACGCTGGACAGCGGTAAGAAGATCATGGGCTTCGGGCACCGGGTCTACAAGACGGAGGATCCGCGGGCGACGCACCTCCGCCGCATGTCCGAGGAGCTGGCGGACATGCGCGGTGACCGCACCTTCTATGAGATGTCGCGGCGGATGGAGCAGGCGGTCTTCGACACGAAGCACCTCTACCCGAACGTCGACTTCTTCGCCGCCTCGGTCTACCACTACCTCGGCATCCCGACCGACCTCTTCACCCCGGTCTTCGCGATCTCCCGGATGTCGGGCTGGACCGCGCACGTGATCGAGCAACACCTGGACAACAGGTTGATCCGCCCGGATAGCGAGTACATCGGCGAACGGGACCAGAAGTGGACGCCGATCGAAGCGCGCTGACCCGGCCGCGGACGCTGCTGAACAACCCCACCCGGCTGCGCGACGACCAGGCGCCGCCCGGCGGCGTTCTCGGTCGCCCATGTAGCGCTGCTACTTTGGCCTCCCTGCGGCCTTGCCGGATCGACGCCTGGACGCCGCTCGCGACGGGCGCGGTTGTTCAGCAGCGTCCTAGGCCCTCCGCGAAGGTTGGGTCGATGCCTGATTGCGGACCGGATCCCGGAGCGGTACCTGGACCGGTCGAAGGAGGTAGGTAGTGGCGAGCCCGACAACGCGGCCGCGGGCCAGACATGCGCAGCGGACACTTATGCGGCGGTTCCGGCTCCCTCGGGAATGGCCGATCACCGTCGTTCTCCTAGCGGTCGCCGCCTCGTTGTCCGTCGTGGCGTTGAACCATTTCCGCCGGGGGACCGTGCTCCTGGCCTTGTCTGTACTCCTCGCCGCTGCCCTGCGGCTCGCCCTCCCGGCGCGGGACGCGGGCCTGCTCGCGGTCCGCAGCCGGCTCCTCGACGTCCTCACGCTGGCTGGGCTCGGCTCATCCCTGCTGGTATTTGCCCTCGTTGTCCCGCCGCCGTCCTGACGGCCCGCGCACGACACCGGTTGCGTGGTCTAGGCTCGTAGCCGAATTTCTCTCGATACCGAGAGAAATTGTTTCTGGCGGCTGTGCCGCCGGCGTCCGGACTTACCAAGGATCTGGTACGAGGAGAAGCGACCGCATGGCGCGCAAGGGAAAGGTAGCCGTGGTCGGCGCCGGCTTCTACGGCTCGACGACCGCGATGCGGCTGGCCGAGTACGACATCTTCGAGGCCGTGGTGCTCACCGACATCATCGAGGGCAAGCCGGAGGGGCTCGCCCTCGACATGAACCAGTCCCGGCCGGTCGAGGGCTTCGAGACGCAGGTCGTCGGCCAGACGACCGGGCTGAGCGGCGAAGGCTACGAAGTGATCGACGGTTCCGACGCCGTGGTCATCACGGCCGGACTGCCCCGCAAGCCGGGCATGAGCCGGATGGATCTCCTGGAGGTCAACGCCAAGATCGTGCGGCAGGTCGCGGAGAACGTTGCAAAGTACGCCCCGAACGCGGTGGTGGTCGTCGTGTCGAACCCGCTTGACGAAATGACCGCGTTGACCCAGCTTGTCACCGGCTTTCCCGAGAACCAGGTGATGGGCCAGGCCGGAATGCTCGACACCGCCAGGTTCACGCACTTCGTGGCGGAGAAGCTCGGCGTGCCGATCGCCAGCGTGCAGACGCTGACGCTTGGCTCGCACGGCGACACGATGGTTCCGGTGCCGTCGCGGTGCACCGTCGACGGGAGGCCGCTTACCGAGCTCCTCGACTCCACCGAGATCGAAAGCCTCGTCTCCCGGACCCGCAACGGCGGTGCTGAAGTCGTCGCGCTGCTCAAGAGCGGCTCGGCCTATTACGCGCCGTCAGCGGCGGCGGCCCGGATGGTGCGAGCGGTGGCCGAGGACTCCGGCGCGATTCTGCCCGTCTGCGCATGGGTGGACGGTGAGTACGGGATCAGCGGCGTCTACCTGGGGGTAGAGGCCGAGATCGGCTCGTCCGGAGTACGGCGAGTCGTGCCGACCGAACTCACGGCGGGCGAGCTCGCCGCGCTCAACGAAGCCGCCGAGGCGGTCCGTGCCAAGCAGTCCGACGTGCAGAACCTCTAGGACGCCGCCCCTAAGTCTCGTGGAGAAGTCCTCGTGAACACGATCAAGGTAGCTCGCCCGGTCGTCGAGCTCGACGGCGACGAGATGACCCGGATCATCTGGGCATTCATCAAGGACCAGCTGATCTTGCCGTATCTAGACATCAACCTGCTCTACTTCGACCTCTCGATCCAGAACCGGGACGCGACCGAGGATCAGGTGACGGTCGACGCCGCGAACGCGATCAAGGAGCACGGCGTCGGGGTCAAATGCGCGACCATCACCCCGGACGAGGCGCGAGTCGCGGAGTTCGGGCTGAAGAAGATGTGGAGGTCGCCGAACGGCACGATCCGCAACATCCTCGGTGGCGTCATCTTCCGCGAGCCGATCATCATCTCGAACGTGCCCCGGCTGATCACGACGTGGACCAAGCCGATCGTGGTCGGCCGTCATGCGCACGCCGACCAGTACCGCGCTACTGACTTCGTCGTACCTGGACCTGGGCGGGTCACAATCACGTACACCCCGGCGGAAGGTGGCTCGCCGATGGAGTTCGATGTCGCCGACTTCACCGGCGGCGGCGTTGCCATGGCGATGTACAACTTCGACGACTCGATCCGCGACTTCGCCCGTGCGTCGTTCCGGTACGGGCTTGACCGGGGCTATCCGGTCTACCTGTCGACCAAGAACACCATCCTGAAGGCGTACGACGGGCGCTTCAAGGACCTGTTTGCCGAGGTGTTCGAGTCCGAGTTCAAGGCCGACTTCGAGGCCGCCAGGCTCACCTATGAGCACCGTCTCATCGATGACATGGTCGCGGCGGCGCTCAAGTGGGAGGGCGGTTTCGTCTGGGCGTGCAAGAACTACGACGGTGACGTGCAGTCGGACACCGTTGCCCAGGGCTTCGGCTCGCTGGGCTTGATGACCTCGGTGTTGATGACCCCCGACGGACGAACGGTGGAGGCCGAGGCCGCCCACGGGACGGTCACCCGGCACTACCGAGCGCACCAGCGCGGGGAGAAGACCTCGACCAACCCGATTGCGTCCATCTTCGCGTGGACTCGGGCGCTGCAGCATCGCGGCAAGCTGGACGGCACGCCCGAGGTCGAACGGTTCGCGCGCAGCCTGGAGCGGGTGTGCGTCCGGACCGTCGAGACCGGTCAGATGACCAAGGACCTCGCCCTGCTGGTCGGCCCCGGCACCCCGTGGCTGACCACCGAGGAGTTCCTCGCCGCCATCGACGGCAATCTCCAGAAGGAGATGGCCAGCTAACCCTCGCGCAAAGCGCCGGCCAACCCTCCCGCCCCCGAGTTCCCCGACACTGAGTGGCGAGTGTTCGAGGTCTTTGACCCGGGCCGGAGGACCGCGGGATGCATTGCAAGGCCGCGGGGCGCCGAAGGCACCAGCGCCACGTGGCAGCGGATCGGGCCGAGGCGTTTCCGTGGGGTGCGTACCCGCGGGCCCGGCCAGCGCAAAAGAGCTCGGACACGCGTCGCCTGCACCCTGCCGACCCATTGCAAGCCGAGCACGCGCAAGTCTCGGAAGCAGCGTCTCCTCCTCAGCCAGCCGCGTTGGCGCCGGGTGCGCGGTCGACTCCGGAGCAGTCCAACGTCCCTGCATCCCCGCTGCGAGTGCCGGCGCTGCGGCCAGGCTGGTCGAGGATCAGGCCGTGTGCGAGGACCGTGAGTTTCCGAGCGATCGGGATCGGGCAATGTGCTGAGACCTTGACGAATTGGCCGTCCTCGTCACGGTCCTGGCACATTGCTCGATCCCTATCACTACAAAACTCACGGCTTCGGCACATTGCCTGATCGTTCGACCGCGCCGCGGCCCGGTATGACCGACCGACCTCCAGTTACCCCCCCGGCAAGGCCGATCGGTAT
>JBKOZJ010000006.1:0-19373 GCA_046725875.1 Actinomycetota bacterium | reverse complement strand
GGGCGAGCTTGCTGCCGAACACGGCCCGTCACCTTCGGATCCTGCAGGAACGGCGCGCGGTCGGCTGACCAGTGACGAGCGGGTCGACCGGCCGACGCGCGTATAGCTGAGTTAGCGGAGATTGGCAGCACTCCACTCCGGCCTTGCGCTAGTCCCGCGTTCGCCCGAGCAGCCGCGCAGCCGGGCCGAGGCCTAGGCCCCGGCCCGGCCAACGTTAGAGCTGGTGCGGAACGGGCAAACGATCAAACTGTAGGAATATCCAGGAATATCCGGAGTGGAGTCCAGGGAGGGAGTCATGCCAGCCCGCGAGGACCTACCGTCGACACTGCGGAAATCGCCGAAGGACGCCCAGGAGACGTGGATCAAGGTCCACGACTCCGCGGTGGAGACCTACGGCGAGGGCCGCCGGGCCCATATGACCGCGTTCGCCGCGCTGAAGCACAGCTTCGAGAAGGTGGGCGACCGCTGGGAGCGTAAGGGACGCAAAGGCCCGTCGGATCGGCAGGCCAAGAAGCGAGTGCCCGCATCGAGGGAGCGGCCCGCGAAGACGGCCGAGGGCGTCGACGCGAACGCGTCCAAGTCGCACCTCATGGAGATCGCGAAGCGTCTCGACATTCCCGGCCGGGCGCGGATGAACAAGGGCGACCTCGTCAACGCCATCAAGAAGGCGAATCGCCGGGCTACCGCTAAGGCCCGCTAAGCACTCAATCGGCATATTCGAAGCAGCGGCCGAGGCTCCATCAGCCCGTGGCAGTCAGCCGGCGCGCAGTACGGCCCGTACGCGGCGGCCGCTGTCCCGAAGGAGGCGCGCCAGGTTTGCCTGCCGGCTGCGGTCTTTGGCCGTCCCGCTGAAGCGGCCGCGAGCGCCATGATCTGAGCCAGACCTGCCGTCCAGCGGCTTCCAAAGGTTGTGCGGTCGGTCAGGCTGTTCCGGCTCGCGGGCTTGCTGTGATTGGACACCGGTTCGAGCGAGGTAGCGATCGAGAAGCGCCGGAATAATCCGATTCGCGAGGAGCGTCGCGACAGTCGGACCGCCGACCCAGTACTCCTTCCGATCCGGATAGTCGGCGGCATATGCGATGGCTCGCGCCGCCACCTCCGGTTGAAAGATCGGTGGCACCGGCTGCGCCCGCCGGGGTAGCCGGGAGAGCACCCAGTCAAACTGGGGTGTGTTCAGGGCGGGCAGCTGCACCATAGTGATGCGAACGGCGCTGCGTTCGTGCATGAGTTCGGTGCGTACGGACTCCGTGAAACCTTTGATGGCATGCTTGGCCCCGCAGTATGCGGACTGCAAGGGGATCGCCCGGTAGGCGAGGGCCGACCCGACCTGAACTATGGTGCCGTGGTTACGGCCGAGCATCCGGTCCAGCGCAGCGCGGGTTCCATGCACCACGCCGAGGTAAGTGACGTCAGTCGCCTGGCGGAACTCCTCGGCAGACGAGTCGACGAACCGCCCGAACACGGTCGTTGATGCGTTGTTTACCCACACGTCGATCGGGCCGAGCTCCTCCTCGACCCGATCGGCGGCGGCGTTGACCTGGGCCCAGTCCGCGACGTCGGTTGGTATGGCAACGGCGACGCCACCGGCCCTGCGTACATCCTCGACGGCCGCATCGAGCCCGCTCTCCCCCCGGGCGAGGAGGCCAACGGCCGCGTTACGACGCGCGAATTCCACCGCGGTCGCCCGGCCAACCCCGGCGCTCGCTCCGGTCACCACCACGACGGGCCGGTCCGGGTCCCGGTGTTGCTGCCGCCATCCGCGGGACTCAGTGCTCATGCGCAGCGACCTACCCGACCCGGGCCAACCCATGCGACAGCTCGGCTTGGAACGCGATCAACGCCAACGGTCTTCGCCGGGGTCAGCCGGACCGGGCAGGTCCCGGCGGGCCCTGCTGGGCGTTGCCCGAGGAGGAGATCCACGGCCGCGTCCAGGTCCGCCGCGACCTCAGCCGCCGCTGCAATCTCATCCGGCATCGTGTCCGTCGAGGGGACGAGGATGCCACGTGCTCCGGCGGCTTCAGCAGCGTCTACGTCGGCGCCGATGTCCCCGATGACGGCAACCCGGTTTATTGCCACTTCCAGGTCGGCGGCCGCGGCCTCGACGAGGCCGGGCCCCGGTTTACGGCACCGGCAGCCTTGGTCGGTATCGTGCGGGCAGACCTGCCATGTGTCGAACGGGCCGATGAGCTCGTCGATGCGGGCGTTGACCAGGGTGACCGCAGCCGCGTCGATCAGCCCGCGCGCCACCCCCGACTGGTTCGTGATGACGCCGATGGGGATTCCCGCCGAGCGCAGTCGCCACACGGCCCGGACCGCTCCCGCGATCGGTCGGACCAGAGTCGGGTCCCCGTTGTATGGAACATTCTCGACGAGCGTCCCATCGCGGTCGAAAAGCACTGCGGCCGGTAGTTCGTTGATGGGCCCGTCCATGGCAGCCGACTATCCGGGAGCTGGTGCCGTAAACCCCTGCCCGCCGCGGGGGATGCCTCCGCTGATTACGAAGAAGGAGGTCAACGGCGTTTGTGCGGGGTGGTCTCGAGGATGTGTCGGATCGCGGCGGCAAGGGCGGCCGCGATCCGGTTCCGTCCTGCCGCGCTCTCCATGAGTGCGGCGTCGGCGCGGTTGAGCATGTTGCCACACTCAACCATTGCGGCGGGCGTACCCGCGAGATTGAGCGTCCCCAAGTCGCTGCGCACCACGAGCCCGTCACGTCCCGCATACGTCGAGGTCTCGAAGCCGGCACCGACCATCGCATCGCGTATCGCGCGGGCTAGCACCGCCGACTCTCGCGCCGCCGCAGCGGTGGTGTAGCCATCGAGCCGGGCGGGCGAGATCACGTGGAAGCCATGGGCAGTGCTGGGTGCCCCGTCTGCATGAATCGACAGCAGGAGGTCGGCATGCTTCGTGGCGGCCGTCTTCCCGCGCGCGTCCACGCATGGACCCCAGCCGTCGTTCCCGTTTCGAGTGAGTACGACCGTCGCACCAGCGGCGCGTAGCCGGCCGGCCAGCAGCTGTGTAACTCGCCAATTGAAGGTCGCTTCCAAGTATCCGGACTGCGTTCTTGTGCCTACCGTGTTGCACGGCTTCTCGAAACCGCCCGCATCGACCAGGCGAGAGATCTGCTCAGCGTGTTCGCCGTTGCCACCGTTGTGACCCGGATCTAGCACGAGGACCCGGCCGGTGAGGGTTGGTCTTGCGCGGCCGGTTGGGGCGGAGCTTGCCGGAGACGTCGGCTCACCTTCGGCGGTCACGTCGCCATTGGGCGGCGCCGAGATCGACGGCGGGATCCCGACCGACGTTGCCTTGCTTACGGTCGCGTCGTCCGTGCCATCGCCGCCGGACCCAGGCGCTATAGAGCAGCCACCCAGCAGCAGAATCGCCACCGCAGACAGACGCCTTCCCCGACGGGCGAGCTTCCCCAGCAGCATCCTCGCGGCGGGCACGTCGGGCAACACTACCGACGCGGCCCCGGGGAGGCTTCTGAACGTCTCCCATGCCGCCGGACGACCGCCGGCCCGCGCTCGGCCGGATCACCGACAAGGTCGTCGAGCGGGGACTCAGCCGTCGGTGTCGTTGGGTCATCCCAAACGTCGCCGAGCGCGGTGCCATACAGCAGCATCGGGAGCAACCTGGGACCGTACGCGACATACCACCCCTGCGCCCAGCTCGCGTAGGCCGGCCCGGTGTCCCAGTACGGCCGGATGCCGTCGCCGTACCGCACCATCCGCACATCGGGCGGTTCCCCCTTGCTGAGCCGCCGCGCGTCCGCAACGCAGCACGGGATTGGCCGCGAGTCATTCCCCGGCGGCGTCCAGGCGATGTCGCGGGCGGCCGGGCCATGCTGGGGGTTGAAGAGGCATGGAGGGCAGTGCGCGGGCGGCGGTTCGCCGGCCATCCGGGCTCGTGCCGATGCCACGGCGTGCCCACCTTGCTCCAATGCGGCCGTCACTGTTTCAACCTCGTCCAAGTGAGTCGTCCGAGACGCGGCTTGCTTCGCCCGCTCGTACGCCTCGAGCGCCCGTCCGTAGTCGCTGCGGGTCGGAGCGTCCGCGGCCGCGACCCGCAAGCGCGAGTCGAGGGCGCGGAGTTCGCGGCCGTAGGCAGCCAGATCTTCGTCGACCGCCCTGATCACCATCCGCAGGCCATCGGCCTCCCGGTTGCGCCGCCGCCGGCGTAGGTAGAGCAGCCAGCCGGCCGCGCCTAGAACCGCGGCGGGCAGGAGCCAGCCGACAGACAACTGGTCGGATTGTCGGTGGGAGGTGCCTTGTTGCTCGGCCAGCTCGGCGGGTGGCGATGTGGCCGCAAGCCCGATCCCATCTATAAAGGTCATGAGTCGGTCGGCGGGTTTGGTGACGCGCAGAGCGACTTCCGCCGCGATGTTACGGGCGCGCACGCCAAGGATTGTGGAGCCGGCCGCGAAGGTACCGCCGGCTAGGACCGCGACCGTACCTTCCGGACTGCCCGCCGCCTGGTGGACCTCGGCCGCCAGCAGTGTCGCGTTCCCGTCGGTCTTCTTGAGGATGTCCTTCGGAAACAGCGCAATATAGATCGGGGTGGCCGCCCGGTTGAGGCGGTCGGCAATGTGGCTTACCTCATCGGCGGTGAGAGCTGATGCTGCCGCTGGATCCACGTACAAGTGCTCCGCCCTGGCGAACGCTTCGGCGGCGCGGGCAATCGGGTCGGTGGTCCTGGCGCCGCGGACCCGGGCCTCCGGCGGCGGAGCGGTCGGCGATTCGTCCCCCTGTGCCGGCCGGGCGGCAGGTATCAGCGCGGTAATCGTCACGAGCAACGGCAACGCGACTGCCCAGCGGGCTCCGTGGCGCCTTAACCGAGCCTGCCTCGTCTGCGCGCTCCCCGGCTCAGCTGCAACCTGCGGGGATCCCCTACGCATACCGCAGAAGCTACCCCTTGATGTCGCACAAGACGGCGCCACTGGCCACCGTGGCGCCAACTTCAGCCACGAGGCCGCTAACGGTGCCTGACTTGTGCGCGTTCAGCGGCTGCTCCATCTTCATCGCCTCGAGGACGACGACGAGGTCGCCGTGTTCGACGTGCTGTCCCTCCTCGACGAGCACCTTGACGATCGTCCCCTGCATCGGAGAGGTGAGCGCGTCGCCGGACACCGCCCCTGCGGCCTTCTTGCCGGACCTTCCGCCGGGCGGTTTCCGGCCACCTCCGGGCACCGCAGCCGAGGTCTCGGTCAGGCCCAGTCCAGCCGGGAGTACGACCTCGAGCCGCTTGCCGCCGACCTCGACCGTTATCCGTTCTGTGGTGGCCTCATCCTCGCCGGCCGGGTCGCCTGTGTACGGTGCGATGTTGCTCGGGAACTCCGTCTCGATCCAGCGCGTGTGTATGGAGAACGGCGTCTGCGGGTCGGCCGGGGCGAACGCCGGATCCTCGACCACGGCACGGTGGAACGGCAGCACCGTCGGCACGCCGTCGACTTCGAATTCCGCCAGGGCCCGGCGGGCCCGCTCGATCGCCTCTGTCCGGGTCGCGCCCGTGACGATCAGCTTCGCCAGCAGCGAGTCGAAACCCTGCCCTACGGTGGTGCCCCGTTCCACCCCTGCATCCACCCGCACGCCCGGGCCGGACGGCGGCCGCCACACACGCAGGGTGCCAGGGGCGGGCAGGAAGTTTCGGCCGGCATCCTCCCCGTTGATCCGGAACTCGATCGAGTGGCCGCGGATCTCGGGATCGTCGTATCCGAGCGGCTGACCGTCGGCGATGCGGAACATCTCCCGCACCAGGTCGATCCCGGTGACCTCCTCGGTCACGGGGTGCTCCACCTGCAGCCGGGTGTTGACCTCCAGGAAGGAGACGGTCTCGTCTTGGCCAACGAGGAACTCGCAGGTGCCAGCGCCGACGTACCCGGCCTCCTTCAAGATTGCCTTCGAGGCCCGGTAGAGCTCCTTCGCCTGCGCGTTGGTCAGGAAGGGCGCCGGCGCCTCCTCGACGAGCTTCTGGTGCCGGCGCTGAAGGGAGCAGTCACGCGTGGAAACGACGACGACGCTGCCGTACTGGTCGGCCAGGCATTGCGTCTCGACGTGTCGCGGCCGGTCGAGGTATCGCTCCACGAAGCATTCCCCCCGCCCGAACGCGGCGACCGCCTCGCGCACAGCCGATTCGTACAGGTCAGGGATCTCGGCCAGCGTTCGGGCGACTTTCAGCCCCCGCCCGCCACCGCCGAACGCCGCCTTGATCGCAACCGGCAGGCCGTGCTCCGTGGCGAAGGCGACCACCTCGTCCACGCTCGATACGGGATCGGCGGTCCCAGGCACCAGCGGGGCGCCGGCCCGCTGCGCGATGTGTCTGGCCTGCACCTTGTCGCCGAGCGCGACGATTGCCGCCGGCGGCGGGCCGATCCAGATCAGGCCCGCGGCGAGTACCGCTTCGGCAAATTCAGCGTTTTCGGCGAGGAAACCGTAGCCGGGGTGAACCGCATCCGTACCGGAGGTCTTCGCCGCTTCGAGGATCTTGTCGATGGCGAGGTAGCTGTCCCCCGGAGTGCTGCCGCCGAGCGCGTAGGCCTCGTCCGCGAGCCGGACGTGCAGCGCATCGCGATCGGGCTCGGCGTAGACCGCGACGCTCGCCTTGCCGGCATCCCGGCAGGCACGGGCGATGCGTACCGCAATCTCGCCCCGGTTGGCGATCAGCACTTTGCGCACTTGTCCGGCACCTCCTGGTTCCGCTCGCGAGTCTAGGGCGCTGGCGAACCCCCCGCCCTCTGCGCGCCGACTGGCCGCTGCCCGCGCTCGGGCGAGCCGACCAGGCACTGCCCGGCCGCGCCCGCGTCACCCGTCGAATGCGGCCACGTTTGGTCGTCCGCGGGCTCGAGGGACGGCAGTGCCGCACTAAGTCCGCGTGAGGCGCTGCGCGGCAGCGTCGTGGGTGCCGGCACCTTCCCATCTAGGCGTCGGTGAAGCCGAAATGTCGAGGTAGCCAGCGGTCCGGGCACCCTTCCGCTCCCCAGGATGATCTCCGTTCGAACGATCCTCCCAGGCGAGACGGGACAGCCCACGACCAAGGGCACGCCCCGGTTCCCACGTGTCCGCGGGCGGTGGGAACAGCGCTATTCTCCGGCAGGGTCGTCAACTCCTCTGGCGGCTCGCCCACTTCGGGCCTCGTTAGTGGCCAGCTTGGATATCGCATGCACCTACGTCGCCCGCTCGCCGGTCTGGTGGCGACGATTGCCGGGCTCGGCATCGCCGGCTGCGCGCTGATCGGCGAGGATGGGGTGTCGGCCCGCCCCGGGTTGGGCGCCGGCGATACGGCGGCGCAGGCCCGGGGGGAACGGGACCGGGCGGCCGGGCAGCCTCCCGGGTCTGTGCTGTCGACATCGGCCGCGACCGGCGGGCTGCTCATCGAGCTGCCGAAGCGCTTCACGATCAGATTCGAGCCGGTGCGCGGGCTCAACGCCGACGAGCAGGCCGCGCTCACCGACACCGCCGTGCTCTTCGCGGCCTGGTATCAAGCAATCGGCCGCGGTGACATCGACGACCCCTTGTACGGGCGCTACACAAGCTCGGCGGTCCGATCGGACATGCGGGAGGTCGTCGCTATGTTCCGGGCGAACGGCTGGACCGTGACCGGCTCAGTGCTCGTGAACCGCCGTTCGGCCCGAGTGAGCGGAGACACCGCGGAGGTGGCGTGGTGCGCCGACCTTCGGAACGCTTATCCGATGGAGCGAGCATCCGGCCACGTGCTGCGCAGCCCCTCCGGCAACCAGAGCGTCGTCCGCTACGCCACGAGGATGGAACGGAACGACGCGGGTATCTGGGTGGCGACAACCATGTCCTCCAAGCGCGGCGCCGCCGCCTGCCTTCCTCGTAACTGATCCGCGCCGGCGCCTAATCTGGCCGAGCTGGTCGAGGATCAGGCGGTGTGCGAGGACCGCGAGTCACCGAGCGATCGCGATCAGGCCGTGTGCGAGGACCGTGAGTTCCCAAGTGATCGCGATCGGGCAGTGTGCTGAGACCTTGACGAATTGGCCGCCTTTGGCACGGTCCTGGCACACTGCCTGCTCCCTGTCACCGCAAAACTCACGGCTTCGGCACATTGCCTGATCGTTCGGCGCGCCGCGGCCCGGCCCGACCGACCGACCGACCCCGGTTGTGGGCAACCACGCCGAATTCTCGACCCCGTGGAGCCGCCCGCATCGACTCGGAAGCGAGGGCGGCGCACCCCACCTGAGCTCGGCTCTCGACGCGGGCTACCTGTCAGTGACCCAGAAGTCTGTGATTCGATAGCCGAGGTCCGCGACCAGGCGGCGGAGGAGTGGCAGAGACAAGCCGAGGACGTTGTTCGGATCGCCGTCGACCCCGTCGACGAACGGGCCGGCGAAGCCTTCGATCGTGAATGATCCAGCCACCGAGAGCGGCTCTCTCGTCTGGAGATATGCGTCGAGTTCCTCCTTGGTCGGCTTGCCGAAGCGAACCGTCGTACCCGCGATATCGGCCGCGCTCCGGCCGGTCGAAGCATCGACAAGGCAGTGGCCCGTAAGCAGGGTGCCGGGGCGCCCGGACATCTCCTTCCACCATCGGCGGGCCTCGTCCGCTGACGCCGGTTTGCCCCGCGCAAGGCCGTCGATGACGAGCATCGAGTCGCAGCCGATGACCAAGCCCTCGTCTTGGGCTGCGGCCACGGCTGCCGCCTTGGCCCGGGCGAGCCGACCGCAATGCTCGCGTGGTGATTCGCCCTGGCGCACCGCCTCCTTGACGCCGCTGACTGCCACTACTGGGTCGAAGCCCGCACGTCTAAGCACGCCGAGCCGGGCCGGAGAAGCGGAGGCGAGTACGAGGGGCGGGAGACTGGCGACTCCCATCGTCAGCCGGGCCAGCCACTCGCTCGCCAGGCCCCGGGCCCGGGCTGCAGCGGCCGGCGAAGTAGCCGGATTCGTTCCGTCCAGGCGCTTAGCGGCGCTTGGCGTTCGGCAGCCGCACGCGCCGTCGCCTGCTGGCGGGCGCGGGCGGCGAGCACGCTGACAAGCGCCGCGAGCTCCGTGGCGGTCGGGCTCCCCCGGACCACGCGGAGCAGCGGCCGACCCGCTTCTTGCGCCATGCCGTCCGCTCCGTCCAACTGCCCGACTCCAGCGCCGCGCTCGTGCCTCGGCGACCCGCTCCGGGGGTCACCGTCCGGTTGGACCACGACCCAGGAAAGACTACGACTGAGACCTTGCGATCATGAGCGGGTGGGCCGAGGATCTCAGTCCGTACCGCCGCTTGCTCATGAACCAGAGAACAGCTCATACGCTCCCACTCGTACACCAGAGCGAGACAAAGGAGTCCGTGATGTCAGACGCTCGCCGGCCGGACCCGTACCAGTTCCTCAAACCGGTCCCGTCGTTCACCCTGGAAAGCGACGACTTGGTCGGCGGTGGAACGGTGCCGCAGCGCCATGTCTTCAATGACTGGGGGCAGTCGGGCGAGAACATCTCGCCGGAGCTGCGGTGGTCGGGGTTTCCTGATGGCACGAAGAGCTTCGCCGTTACCTGTTATGACCCCGATGCGCCGACCGAGAGCGGCTTCTGGCACTGGCTGCTCTTCGACATCCCCGCGTCGGTCACCGAGCTGCCACAGGGTGCGGGCAGCGGAGACATGAAGGGCCTGCCCGAGGGCGCGATTCATGCACGCAACGATTTCGGCGGCAAGGCGTATGGTGGCGCCGCGCCACCGTCCGGCGGTGGACCGCACCGCTACTACTTCGTCGTACACGCGCTCGCCGTCGAGTCGCTCGGGCTCGACTCCGACGCCTCGGCGGCCGCGGTCGGCTTCATGAGCAACGCCAACGCGCTGGCCCGCGGAACGCTCGTGGTCACTTACGAGGCGAAGTAGGCCAGGGCAACGGGACTCCGCCACAAGGACCCTAACCTCCGACGGTCCGCCAAAGTTACGCACGAAGCGGCCAGTCGTCGTGGGGCGTCCTATAGCGGAATGTTGCCGTGCTTTCTCGGTGGCAGGGTCTCCCGCTTGTTCCCTAGAGCGCGCAGCGCGCGGACCACGGCGACCCGGGTCTGTGTGGGTTCGATGACCGAGTCGATATAACCGCGCTCCGCGGCGATGTACGGGTTCGCCAGCGTGTCCTCGTAATCGGTGACGAGCTCGGCGCGGCGCTCCTCGGGATCGCCCGCCGCGCCGAGCTCTCGGCGGTAAAGGATGTTGACCGCGCCCTGCGCTCCCATGACGGCAATCTGTGCCGTCGGCCAGGCGAGGTTGACGTCGGCACCGAGGTGCTTGGATCCCATGACGTCATACGCGCCGCCGTACGCCTTTCTGGTGATGACGGTCACCTTCGGCACGGTCGCCTCGGCGTAGGCGTAGATGAGCTTGGCGCCGCGGCGGATGATGCCGTTCCACTCCTGCGAGGTGCCGGGAAGGAAGCCGGGGACATCCACGAAGGTGAGGACTGGGACGTTGAAAGCATCACAGAAGCGCACAAACCGGGCGGCTTTCTCTGATGCGTCGATGTCCAGGGTGCCGGCGAACTGCATCGGCTGATTGGCGACGACACCCACGGACCGGCCCTCGACCCGGCCAAAGCCGACCACGATGTTGGGCGCGAACAGTGGATGCACCTCGAGGAACTCCGCGGCGTCGACGACGTGCTCGATCACCCGGCGCATGTCGTAGGGCTGATTCGGCGAGTCGGGGATGAGCGTGTCGAGCTCGCGGTCGGAGTCGGTCAAGTCCTGGTCCGCAGGCTCGTCAAAGGCGGGCGGGTCGGACAGGTTGTTGCTAGGCAGATAGGACAGCAGCGCGCGTACCCAGTCGATCGCGTCCTGCTCGTCGGTCGCCATGTAGTGCGCATTGCCGGACTTCGTATTGTGTGCCCGGGCGCCGCCGAGTTCCTCGAACCCCACGTCCTCGCCGGTCACGGTCTTGATGACGTCCGGACCTGTGATGAACATGTGCGACGTCTGGTCGACCATCACGGTGAAGTCGGTGATCGCCGGCGAGTAGACGGCGCCACCCGCGCACGGACCCATGATTAGCGAGATCTGTGGGATCACCCCCGAGGAGATCACGTTCCGGTAGAAGATCTCACCGTAGAGGCCGAGTGAGACCACGCCCTCCTGGATTCGGGCACCGCCGGAGTCGTTGATGCCGATGATCGGGCAGCCGGTCTTCAGCGACATGTCCATCACCTTGACGATCTTCTCGCCGAACACCTCGCCCAGCGACCCGCCGAAGACCGTGAAGTCCTGGGCGAAGACGCAGACTTGGCGACCGTCGATGGTGCCGTAGCCCGTGACCACGCCGTCGCCATAGGGCCTGGTCTGATCCATCCCGAAGTTCGTCGACCGGTGCCGGGCGAGCTCGTCGAGTTCCACGAACGAGTCCTCGTCCAGCAGCGCGTCGATCCGTTCCCGAGCGGTCAGCTTGCCCTTCGCATGCTGGCGCTCGACCGCCCGGGCCGAGCCAGCGTGTACCGCCTCGTCGAGTCGCTCCCGAAGGTCCGCGATCTTCCCCCCCGTCGTATGTATGTCGTACATTTCGGGCGCAGCGCCCGGAGCCGGCTCAGCCATCGATCCCTCCTGGCTCGAATCCGACCCAACGGTAGGTCAGCCGGTCGGCCGCGCTGCGGCGACCCCGTCTCGGGCGGCCGCCGGCATGCCCAAAATGGCGGCTTCAACTCGGCTTGGTTCCGGCGCACTATGGGCGGGTGCGTCCTTCCCCATCCACCTCGCCGTACGTCGACCTAGATCGACCGCCGCTGCGGGAGTCCGCGTTGCGCCGCGCCTTCACGCTTACGCCAACGCTGTGGCGGGACATCCGGATCGTGGAGGAGACCGGGTCGACCAACGCCGATGTGCACGCCGCCGCCACCGCGGGTGCGCCCGAGGGGCTGGTCCTGATCGCCGAGCGGCAAACCGGGGGCCGCGGTCGGCTGGGCCGCTCGTGGGAGGCGCCGGCGCGGTCGGGCCTCACCTTCTCGGTCCTGCTGCGTCCCGCCGCCGTCCCGCCCGTCAACCGGGGCTGGATTCCCCTGCTCGCCGGGATCGCCGTCGCCGACGTGCTGCGCCAGGTCGCCGAGGTCGACGCGCAGCTCAAATGGCCCAACGACGTACTCGTCGGCGATCTCAAGGTCGCGGGGATCCTCGCCGAGGTGATCGACGACGCGGTCGTCGTGGGGATCGGCCTCAACGTCAGCCTCCGTCCCGAGGAGCTTCCCGTTCCTGCGGCGACCTCGCTCGCCATCGAGGGAGCCGCCACGACCGACCGAGACCCGATCCTCCGGGCGGTCCTGCGCGAGCTAGCGCGACGCTACGTCGCGTGGCGGGACGGCGGCGGCGGTCCGGGCGCTGGCGGGGTGCGCGCTGCCTATGCGGAGCGTTGCCTCACGTTGGGGGAGAAGGTGCGGGTGGCACTGCCGTCCGGCGACGAGCTCGAGGGCGAGGCCATCGCCGTCGACGTGTTGGGCCAGCTTGTTGTACGGACCGAAAGCGGCGACCGCAAACTGAGTGCCGGCGATGTCGTACACGTCCGCTGAACCGCCAATCGCATGAGAGGCACTCACCAGCGGGGTCTGCGTGAAGGTACGCCTCGAAGGATGGGAGATCGACTGAAGATGCCTCACGCGGCGGCAGCTTGGTGCTGCCCTCAGCTCTACCGAACCTCAGGAGTCTGCCGGCCGTGCTTTACGTCGGCTCTGGACGGACAAGATCTGGCGGTCTGGCCGCATTTGCTGTCACCATTCCCCTGCATGGCCGGTCGGCCAGTCCGACGAGTCCACCTGTCGCGAGGCTGGCCCGCCGAAACGACCTAGGGAGTGGGCGATGGGGTATCCGACGCGGTTGCTGGGCGAGGACGAGCAGATCGTGATGGAGCTGAGGCCGCACTGGAAGGAGATCGTGTGGCCGCTCATTGTCTTCGTGCTGGGCTCCGCCCTCGGGGGCTTCATTGTGACGGTTACCCCCGGCGGCGACGCGCAGCTGTGGCTGCGCGGCGCGGTCGGCCTGGTCTGGCTGATCGTCGTCGGCAAGTGGGGTATATGGCCGTTGCTCGTCTGGTGGTACACCCAATACACGGTGACGAACCGCCGGCTCATCCTGCGCACCGGTGTCCTCTCCAGGATGGGCCATGACATCCCGCTGCAGCGCATCAACGACGTGTCGTTCGCGCACACCTGGGTCGAGCGCATCCTGCGGTGCGGCACCCTGACCGTGGAGTCGGCCGGCGAGCGCGGGCAGGTGGTCCTGAAGGACATTCCGCACGTGGAGGACGTACAACGCGATCTGTACGAGCTGGTGGTTCGCGACCAGCGGGAGCGCCTCCACAGGTCCCCGGAGGGACCCGCCGGTCAAGCCGCGGCCAGGCTGCTGGAGGATCACGGCGACGGGACATAGGAGGCGACGGGCTCGTCGGAGCCTGGTAGAAAGGACCCCTGCTTCAGCGGCGCCTTCGGAGAGGGTCCCCTACGTCAGCAGGATTGGCAAAGGGGGCCCTTCCAGCAGTGGCGGCCCGGTTGTCGCGGGGTAGCCTCGCCAACGTGCAGGGGTCTTTCGAGTACGTAGCGATCGAACGGCACGGTCACGTCGTCGACCTGACGCTGAACCGTCCCCATGCGCACAACGCCCTTTCGACCGCGATGGCCGACGAGATTGCGAGAGTAACGGCGGCCATCGCGGCCGACCGCGACGTGCGCGCCCTGGTGCTCAGCGCCGCCGGCGAGAAGGCCTTCTCTGTCGGCGCGGATCTGAAGGAGCGCAACGCGTTCAGCGACGCCGACCTGATGCGACAGCGGCCGGTTTTCCGCTCGGCGTTCGGTGGTCTGCTCGGGCTGCCTATGCCCGCCATCGCTGCCGTGCACGGCTTCGCGCTGGGCGGCGGGTTCGAGCTCGCACTCTCCTGCGACTTGATCGTCGCCGACGAGACCACGGTTCTGGGCCTGCCAGAGGTCACGGTGGGCGTCGTGCCGGGCGGCGGCGGCACTCAGCTCCTGGTGCGCCGGATCGGGGCGTCCCGGGCGGCCGATCTGATCTTTACCGGCCGCCGGGTCGAGATCGATGAGGCCGAGCGGCTCGGGCTGGTCGATCGCCGGGTCCCAGCGGGCGAGGCGCCCAAGGTCGCGCTCGAGCTGGCCGCGCAGATCGCTGCGAACTCACCGGTCGGCATCAGGAATGCCAAGCGGGCGCTGCGGGCAGGCGCCAGCACCGACCTGCCTGCCGGTCTCGATATCGAGGATTCGGCCTGGCGGGCAACCGCGTTCTCTGATGACCGGCGCGAGGGTGTCGCCGCCTTCAACGAGAAGCGCTCGCCCTCCTGGCCGGGGGAGTAGTGACCATGTCTGACTTGCCACCGTCGATCTCTTTGCGCGAGGTCGGTCCGCGGGACGGACTGCAGAACGAGGACCCGGTGCCGACCGCGGCCAAGGTCGAACTCATCGATGCACTGTCCAAGACCGGTGTCGGCCGCATTGAGGCCGTCTCGTTCGTACATCCGCGGGCCATCCCGCAGATGGCCGACGCGGACGAGGTGTGGGCCAGTGTCCACCGCAATGAGTCCGTGCGCTACTCGGCATTGGTCCCCAACCTGCGCGGTGCGGAACGGGCAATCGCTGCGGGGTTCCCCGAGATCGAGGCCGTGGTCTCGGCGTCGGACACCCACAACAAGAAGAACGTCAACCGCACCACGGCCGAGTCGCTGGAGGAGATCGAGCAGGTAATCGTGCTGGCGCACGAGCGCGGTGCGACCTGCCAGGTCATCGTGTCGACCGCGTTCGGCTGCCCGTACGAGGGTGACGTCCCGGTCGGGCGCGTCTTGTGGGTGGTCGACCGCGCGGTTGCGGCCGGCGCTGACTCGGTGTCTTTTGGCGATACCACGGGCATGGCGACCCCCGGACGCGTCACCGAGCTGGTCGGCGAGACATTCGTGCGCCATCCGGACCTGCCGCTTAACCTGCATTTCCACAACACCCGCGGCACAGGTCTCGCCAACGTGCTCGCGGCGCTGCAGCTTGGGGTGCGCGACTTCGACGCATCGGTTGGCGGCCTCGGCGGGTGCCCATACGCCCCAGGGGCGACGGGCAACATCGCGACCGAGGAGGTCGTCCATATGGTCGAGGACATGGGCGTCGAGACCGGTGTCGATCTCGAGGCGATGATCGATGCGGCGGCGACCGCCGAGCGCCTTGTGGGCCGTACGCTCCCGTCGCAGGTCCTCCGCGCCGGCCCGCGTACCCGTACGATCCCGGCCTGATCGGGTCCTGGCCGGGGCCTTTCCTGATGGAGCAGAGATCGTTCTGCGTCCTGTCGGTTTGATCCGTCAACCGCACGGAATGCGAGCCTCGCGTGCCACGGTCAGAGCGCAACGCTTGGGTTCACTGCGCTCGACGGATCAAGCCGGACATTGGCGGCGGGAGCGGGAGGGGGTCCCGCTCGAGCCTGGTTACCCATCCAGACGGTGGCCGTGGGTGTAGACGTTCATACCGTGGTCGCGGACGAACCCGACGAGCGTGAGCCCAGCCTCGGTCGCCAGGTCGACCGCGAGCGAAGAAGGCGCGGAGACGGCGGTGAGCATCGGGATGCCGGCCATGACAGCCTTCTGGACAAGCTCGAAGGACGCCCGCCCGCTGACCTGGAGGATGTGTCCGCGCAGCGGCAGCGCGCCGGTCCGCAACGCCCAACCGAGGATCTTGTCGACGGCGTTGTGCCGGCCGACGTCTTCGCGCAGGCAGCCGAGCGTGCCGTCGGAGGTGAAGACGCCTGCGGCGTGGAGACCGCCGGTGCGAGCGAATACCTGCTGCTCCGCGCGGAGCAGCTCAGGGAGCTTGGCGATTGTGGACGCCTCGACCTGCATCGGGTCGTCGCCGACCGGCCAGCGCGTGGTGGTCTGTACAGCGTCCAGGGCCGTCTTTCCGCAGACGCCACAGGAGCTCGTGGTATAGACGGAGCGCTCCATGCCGGCTCGTGGTGGCGCGACGGCCGCCGCCAGGGTCACGTCGACGACGTTGTACGTAGAGTCGCCGAGCGCTGCGGCGCTTTGGAAAGGGACGTACTCCGTCGCGGACTCGGCCTCCGCCGCGAGTGGTCCGGCCGTCGAGCCGAGCTCAAGGAATGCAGCGGCGGCAAGCCGGCCACATGGTGACTCGTCGGAGCAGTAGCGGATGGTCGAAATCTCCTTGGGTTCTCCCACCACCCCCTCGGAGACGAGGAATCCGGCGGCGAGGTCGAAGTCGTCGCCAGGCGTTCGCATCGTCACGGCGTAAGGATGTCCACCGACCCGGAGCTCGAGTGGCTCCTCCACGACCAGGGTGTCGGGGCGGTCCGACCATTCGCCGCCGCGCAACCGCCGTACCCGATAGCGCCGCGTAAGCCTGCCCACCCCTGCAGCGTACGAGCCCATCCCGGCTCTTCGGCCCCGGCCGGTCGGTCCGGCTTGGAGCCAGCCGAGCCGTTCGCGGCAGTCCGTCGGCGGGTCGAAGAGGGACCGCCGCAGACCGGCCAGCGGGCCGTGCTTCCCGAATCGACGCGGGCGCCTCGGTAGCCTGCGGTGGCATGAGGCGCTGGCCCGAGCGGGTCTACGGGCAGGGGGAGGAGCCGGACCCGCGGTTCACCTTTGCGAACGAGCGCACCTTCCTCGCCTGGATCCGGACCTCGCTTGCCCTCTTGGCTGCCGGCATCGCACTCGACGCGTTCGTTGAGGATGTGCCCGGGTGGGTACGCACGAGCTCGGCCCTCCTCCTCGTCGTATTCGGGAGCGTCGGTGCCGTCGTCGCATATTTCCGCTGGATGGCGGCCGAGACTGCGTTGCGACGGCGCGAACCGCTCCCGGCAGCCGGCCTGTTGTCAGCGCTGGCATATGCGGTGGCGGGCGCCGGCATTCTCGGAATCGTCCTCGTGGTCGCGCGGTGATTCCTGACCGGACCGGCCGCGGTCTGTACAACGAGCGCACAGCCCTCGCCTGGACGCGCACCGGGCTCTCGATGCTGGTCGTTGGACTGGCCACTGCCCGCCTCGCCGCCACCCATGCTCCCGTTCTCGGGCTTGCACTAGCGGCGATTGCGACGGTCGTGGCCGCGGCTGTGCTGCGCTCCGCCTACCGCCGGTACGGCCGAACGGCGTCCGCACCGGGCGATGGTCGCCCGTCAACAGATGGTCGCGCGGTCGCCGCCACAGCCGCGCTGGTCCTCCTCACCGGTATCGCAGGCGTCGCACTCATCCTCGCCGACTGACACTCCAGCACCAGGCGCTTCGCTCGGTGCGTCAGGATCTTCGCTCGAGGCCGAGGTAGGCTCCGCGGCGTGGCGGCAGAGGTAGAGGGCAGGACGGACACAGAGCAGGCGGCGCTCGGGCACCCGCCGATCGCGGAGATGCGGGCGACGGTCTCCGCCGGCGGTGCGACGAAATACCACGAGGCCAACGCCAAGCGTGGGAAGCTGTTCGCCCGGGAGCGGATCCACCTGCTCGTGGACGAGGGCAGCTTCGTTGAGGACGGGCAACTCGCCAACGTGCTCGCGGGCGACCTGCCGGCGGACGGCGTGATCACCGGAACGGCGATGATCGACGGCCGGCCGGTCTGCCTCATGGCCAACGACTCGACGGTCAAAGCTGGCTCGTGGGGCGCACGAACGGTCGAGAAGATTATCCGGATCATCGAGACGGCGTACCGGGACGGCGTTCCGATGGTCTACCTAGTCGACTCGGCCGGAGCGCGAATTACCGACCAGGTCGATCTCTTTCCCGGCCGCCGCGGCGCCGGTCGGATCTTCTGGAACCAGGTCCGCGCTTCCGGGTCGATACCGCAGGTGTGCGCGCTGTTCGGCCCGAGTGCGGCGGGTGGTGCGTACATCCCGGCGTTCTGCGACGTGGTCGTGATGGTGGACGGGAACGCCTCGATGTATTTGGCGTCCGACCGGATGGTCGAGATGGTGACCGGTGAGAAGACCACCCTGGAGGAGATGGGTGGCGCGGCCGTCCACTGCAAGGAGTCCGGGGTCGGCCACTTCCTCGTCAAGTCCGAGGCCGAGGCGCTCGACACGGTGCGGCAGTACCTGAGCTATCTGCCATCGAACTGGCTCGGTGAGCCGCCGCTCGCCGTCCCGGCTGATGCACCCGCCGCCATCGACCTGGGCAGCATCGTCCCGCACAACGAGCGGCACGCCTTCGACATGCGCAAGCTCGTGCGGGGGCTTCTGGATGACGGCTCCTTCTTCGAGATCCAGGCGCTGTGGGCCCGCGAGCTCGTGGTCGGCTTCGGGCGGCTCGGCGGCCGGGTTGTGGGTGTCGTGGCAAACAACTCGATGCACCGCGCGGGCGTGCTCTTCGTGGACAGCGCCGACAAGGCCACGCGGTTTATCCAGCTGTGCGACGCCTTCAACGTCCCACTGCTCTTCCTCGCCGACGTGCCCGGCTTCATGGTCGGCGCCGCAGTCGAGAAGCAGGGCATCATCCGCCACGGGGCAAAGATGATCAGTGCCGTATCGGAGGCGACCGTCCCGAAGATCTGCGTTGTCGTCCGCAAGGCCTATGGGGCCGGGTTGTACGCGATGGCCGGACCGGGCTTCGACCCCGACGCCACGCTGGCCCTGCCGACGGCGAAGATCGCGGTGATGGGCGCCGAAGCGGCGGTCAACGCCGTCTACGCAAACAAGATCGCTGCCGTCGAGGACGGCGAGGAGCGGGCTGCGTTCGTGGCCTCGCGACGGCAGGAGTACGAAGCCGACATCGACATCATCCGACTCGCCTCCGAGCTGGTCGTCGATGCGATCATCCAGCCGGATGACCTGCGGAACGAACTGATCAAGCGCGTTGCGGCGTACGCGAGCAAGGACCGGGCCTTCTCCCGTCGCCGCCACGGCGTAACCCCGGTCTAGCCACCCAGGAAATCTTCGCTCGCCCTCGCTCGCGCGAAGATTTCGCAGGGACCCTGCAGTGGGGACATCCGCCGTTGCCTCGTCGAGGGGATCGCCGTTTGAGCCGTCGCCCTGTCAACGGCGCCGTGCGGGTCCTCCATCGTTCTTGCATGTCGGGCATACGATCGGGCTATGCGCCGGCTACTCGTGGTCGAGGACGACCCCACGATCGCCGAACCGCTGGCGCGCGCCCTGCGCCGGGACGGCTACGAGGTCGACGTCCGGCCGGACGGGGCTTCCGGGCTCGCCCGCGCTACCCGCGGCGACGTAGACCTTGTTGTTCTGGATCTCGGCCTGCCCGATGTCGACGGCATGGATGTGTGCCGGCGGCTGCGCACCGAGTCCCCGCACCTCCCGATTGTGATGCTCACCGCTCGGGCGGGGGAGCTTGACACGGTGATCGGCTTGGACGCGGGTGCGGACGACTACGTGACGAAGCCCTTTCGGCTGGCCGAGCTGCTCGCCCGCGTCCGAGCCGTCCTCCGCCGCGGCCAGGTCGAGTCCAATGTGTATGAGGTGCG
>JBKOZJ010000005.1:0-11628 GCA_046725875.1 Actinomycetota bacterium | reverse complement strand
ACCGGCCGCGTCATCACCGCTGCGGCAGCGATCATGGTCGCCGTTTTCGCCGCCTTCATCCCGAGCCCCGAGGTATTCCTCAAGGTCATCGGCGTCGGCATGGCGGCGGCAATCGCAATCGACGCTACGGTGGTGCGGCTGCTGCTTGTCCCAGCGGTGATGCATCTGCTCGGCCGGGCGAATTGGTGGCTGCCCAGATCACTCGAGCGGTGGCTGCCGCAGCTGCGGGTCGAGGGTCGGCCGGAGCAATTCCTGCCGGCGCCTACTATTGCTGAGGTTCCGGACGGACGCCGACTGGAGACAGCCGGCGCGACTACCTAGCGAACGCCCTGGCGCTGCCGCAGACTCTCCTGGGGTACGCGGCAGCGCCACGGCTCTCGCCTCGGTACAGGGCGATTGAGGCGGTCACCTGTCCGGCGACGCCCGATCCGATTTTCGGGAGGAAGTCCCGCAAGATCGGATCGCACGCCTCCACGGCCGCCTCGGGAACCGTTGCCTTTGCATGATCGGTGATCTCCTTCCGGGACCAGCGGGTAGCAGCACGGCGACGAGTTCACGCCCACGGTGGTATGACCGCCGGGAAGCGAGTGCGACGCGGAGCGTTGTCACGTACAGCATGTTTGCCGACCAGCCCCAGACCCGGTGTCGGTGTCCTCGAGCTCATGGCCGCGGCACGCCGGAGTATTCGCTCGCCAGGAAAGGTGGTCTGATCGACCTGGGGGAAGCTTTGCGGCTGCGCGGATGTTTGGCCTGTACGGCCACCCGTCGACCGGCGTGGTCGGGGGTGGCACAGGGAGTGTCAGTCCTGCCCGTCGACCATGGTGCTGACACCAGCGACCGGGAGGCGATGATGGCGGTGAACGCCGAGACAGGTGCGCAGGAGCGACCGAAGGCCGAGGGGTCGGCCGTGCCCGATGCCGCGGCACTGGAACACCTCCGTGCGGACCAGAAGCTCGCGGAGGTGATCGCCGCAGCGGATGGGGCGGACGTGTTCGCATGGGAAAAGACCCGGCCGTGGCAATCGCCGTTCGAGGCGCTGGTCCGGGCGATCGCGGGTCAGCAGATCTCGACATTCGCGGCCGCGGCGATCTATGGCCGGCTGCGCGCGTCCGCGGGCGACCCGCTTACCCCGGCTGGAGTACTGAGCCGTTCGCCCGAGGAGTTGCGTACGACCGGGCTCTCCGGCCGGAAGGTCGCCTATATCCGTGATCTCGCCGAGCGGGCCCTCGACGGCCGGCTGGGGCTGGACCGGCTGGACGAGCTGTCCGACGACGAGGTCCGCACGCAATTGGTTGCGGTGGCGGGGATCGGACCGTGGTCGGCGGACATGTTTCTGTTGTTCCAGCTGCACCGACCGGACGTGTTTCCGTCCGGTGACCTTGGGATTCGCAAGGCAGTCCAGCTGCTCGACGGGCTCGACCAGCCACCCACGGAAAAGAGTGCGGCCGCGCGTGCCGAGCAGTGGCGTCCGTACCGCTCGCTCGCCACCAGATACCTGTTCTGGTTGCTCTTCCGGTCCGAAAGCCCAGCTGCCCGTCCGGACCGGACTTCCCAGGTCGAGCCTGGCCCTAAGCCCGGCTGACTGCACCGTCCCCCAGTCTGGCCAGACTTAGCGCGCTCCACTGATCGTTCGCGCGCATATCGGGCTCGCGGCCGGTTAGGCGTCCACACGCAGCGGCGTCGCCCGGATTACTGGCTGCCGAGTATCGGCTGTTCCGCCCTGCGCCCGTGGTGGTGGGTGCGGGCGCCGGCACGCCACCCGAATCGGCGAGCTTGACGACCCGCACTGCAGCCGACTTGAACAGTGGTTGCTTGGACCCGGAGATCCAGGTGCACGGCAGCGGGAACCTCGTACAGACGCTGCTCGAGAACGACCTGGTGGACGAGTTCTCGCTGATGACGTTCCCGGTCGTACTTGGCACCGGGAAGCGGCTGTTCGGTGACGGGACCATCCCCGGGGGCCTTCAGGTGGTCGACCTCGAGACGTCGACCACAGGTGTGATCGCCGTTCGTTATCAACGGGAGGGCGACATTAGGTACGGCTCGTTCGCGGTGGAGGAGGCCACCGAGGTCCGCAGGAAGCAAGCCCAGGAGGCCTAGCGAGACGACGCAGGTCCCGGCGGCTCGCGCCGCCGGGACGCTACGACCGGCGGACCGGATGGACCAGGGGACCGGTCAGCACCGCAGTGGTCCGCTCCCCGTTCCGAGCCGGCCGGAAATCGACCTCGGCCGCACCGGGGAGCGGCGTTCAGAACATCGGTCACAGTCTCGAGCTTGTGATGGACGGCTGGCCCAGTAACAGAGCCAGATCCGAAGTGTTGGACTGGACCAGCGTCAACGCCTCCGGCCGCCAGCCCAGTGCGGCTTTTATTCGGCCGGTTCGTAGACACCGACGGTCAGCGTCCCGCTTGTGTGCTGGGGTTTATACGACGGAGCGGGCGTGATGTATTCGACAACGAACCTCACCCGCACTTGATCGCCTGGAGCTATGCCGAGGTCGGCCCAACCGAGTCTCCGGGAAAGATCTTGGATGACAAAAGGGTCGCCGATCAGCTGGGTCCCGTCCGAGTTCAGCAATTCGCCCCTCGTGGCGATGTCGCTGCACCTGCCCAGATTCCGGCCGTTGACCATCAGCTCGCAATGCAGGAATGTTCCCGATGCGCTCTCCTTGTCCATCGTTATGGCGACCGCCTCGTCCTGACTACGAAGGCGGAACGAGAAGTGGATCTCGGTCGACTCCCGGTAGTCCAGTGAGTAGCCGTATTCCCGTTCCTTGACTGTCCGGTATCCAGGGATCCACGACGAGCCGGTTACCTTGACGGTCGGCGTGGGCGTCGTGGCACCCGCCGTCACCGAATGACTCCCGCTGGGCGCGGCCTCCTGGGAGTCGGGGGAGTCCAATGCACCGAGCGACTGAACGGCAAGCGCCGACGCCGACACCGTGACCGCGATCGCCACCGCAGCAGCGGCATGGCGGCGGCGACGCCGCCGTCGGATTTGTTTGTGCAGTCGCGCCAGATCGACGTCTTGGTGGACTTGTGAGGCGACGTAGTCGAGCGACTGCCGCAGGTCATGCTCCGTGGGCATGCGGACGCTCCTTGTGCTTGATCGAGTTAGGGGCGGCATCGGGTGATCGGTCGACGAGGGTTGGGTCGATGCGCAGGCGAGCGAGCGCTCGGCTGGTTTGACTTTTCACGGTTCCGACGGAGACGCCGAGGAGGTCGGCCGTCTGCACCTCTGTGAGGTCTTCGAAGTAGCGAAGGACCACCAGGGCACGTTGCTTACGTGGCAGCCGTCCGAGCGCCTCCCAGAGAGCGAGGCGTGTCGCGACACTGACCGCGACATCGGTTGTCAGTTGACCATCCTCCGGAAGCACCTCGACGGTCGTCTCCTGGGTGGACCGCCGGCGAAGGTTCGATATGAAGGTACGAAAGAGGACGCGGCGCACGTAGGCCTCGGGATTCGACTCAATCCGCGGCCATGCAAACCACGCCTTTACCAGCGCATCCTGGACAAGGTCTTCCGCGCTCGCGACGTTGCGGGTGAGGATGAATGCGATGCGCAGGAGGTGCCGCGATCGCGCCGCGACGAATTCGTCGTAGTCAGCCCGATCAGCCACTGGTCCTCCCGTGCGCCTCTCCTCGAAGACGCATTGACAGGCGCCGAAGGTTGGCGAGCCTCGCTGGCCGGGAATGACGAAGTGCCTCCCACCATGGGCGACCGGCCATCATTGGGTTTCTCGGCAGGTAGGTCACCAAGGAAGCTGCCTTCCATCGCGGAAGAAGCCTCCGGTCGGGCCGTCGTCCGGGAGCAGGACCGCCCAGATGACCCTCGCGGCTCCCACCTCAAGTGGCTGGCCGCCCGGACCGCCCATGTCGGAGGCGATCCACCCAGGACAGACGGCGTTCACGAGGATCCCGGTGCCTGCCAATTCTGCGGCAAGCACCCTGGTAAGGGCGTTCACCGCCGCCTTGGAGATGGCGTACGCGGGGGTGCCGCCGCTCATCGAGGTCAACGAGCCGGCCTCACTCGAGACGTTCACAATGCGGCCCCACCGAGTCCGTCGCATCAGCGGGATGGCGAGCCGGCAGCAGCGCCAGGATCCGAACAGGTTCGTCTCGAAGGCCTCCCGGACGACGGCAAGGTCGGCGTTGACCCCGCGCTGCCACGTGTCGTAATGGATGGCGGCGTTGTTTACGAGTACATCGAGCCGGCCGTATCGCTCGTCCACAAGCCGGAAACACCCGTCGACGCTTGCATCCTCGGACACATCGAGCTGAACGAACTCGGAGCCGAGCTCGTTGGCGGCTGCTCGCCCTCGCACCTCGTCTCGAGCAGTCAGGATCGTTCGAAAGCCTTCGCCGGAGAGCTTCCGAGCGACCTCCCGGCCGATCCCCCGGTTTCCGCCCGTGACTAGCGCGACGCGGCGATCATCCATATCCGCCGGGCGGTCCACCATCTCAGCCACGGGCCGATGCTAAACCGGCCCGTAATGTGCCGTGATCAGCCCCCGGTGGCGGGCAGGTAGGCGTTCCTGCAGGCCACACCGGACGCCACCGAACCTTGCGGAACGAGGCAGACCACAATTGAGACCACCAACTGCTGGAAAGGGGTCTGGGAATGGGCTCATCTCTTGCCCTGCGCACTGCTGAGCTGGTCGCCGCTGCCGTGCTTGCCGGAACCGTGCTGCTCACGGTGATAGCTCTCGGGGTGTGGTGGCTGCGGCGGCTCGTGCGGCGCCGCCTGGAATGGTTGAGGCTGCTACTGACCGGCCCGGCCCGCGGCGCTCGGCCGGTCGGCGGCGCCGGTTCGCGTTGGATATGGTCGCTGCCGCTGCCAGATCGCCGCTGGTGGGGCGGTGCCAGAGCTCGCCGGGAGCTGTGGGGTGCGGTGCGCGCGGCCGAGCATGCGGTGGCGGCGGCTCACCGTGGCGGCGCGCCGACCGGGGATCTGGACGGGCTGTGCCAGCGCCTGCGACGGGCAGCCGGCAGCGCCGACTGTTCCATGGCCATCTGGCAGCGGTCCGCGGTAGCCGGTGCCCGGCTGGAGCACCCCGGCCTCGAGATCAATGAGGTGCTGTCGGCTGCCCGGCAGATCCAGGCTGCGGCGTCGGACGCGCTGGCCTCAGTGTCGCGCCCGATGGCTAGGGAGTTGGCCGACGACGTGCGCGCCGAGGTGGTGGCGCTTCGCGCGGGCATTGCCAGCGCGGCTGGCGGCCGCAGATGACAGGCAAGACGAAGCGTGCCAAGAACGTGAAGCAGGGCCGAGCGGTAGCGCCGGCCACGCAGGTCGATGGCCAACGGCCGGTTTCGATGCCGAAGAAGCTCTACGAGAAGGAGCTCCTTCGTCTTCAGGCCGAGCTGGTGAAGCTGCAGGAGTGGGTACGCACTGCAGGCGCCCGGCTGGTCGTGGTCTTCGAGGGACGGGACGCGGCTGGCAAGGGCAGCACGATCAAGCGCGTGACGCAGTACTTGAATCCCCGTGTTGCGCGGATCGTCGCGCTTCCCGCGCCTACCGAGCGGCAGCGGTCGGAGTGGTACTTCCAGCGCTATATCGAGCAGCTACCCGCCGCCGGCGAGATCGTGCTGTTCGATCGAAGTTGGTACAACCGTGCCGGTGTCGAACGGGTCATGGGCTTCTGCACGAAGGAGGAGTACATGCGCTTCCTCCATCAATGCCCGATCCTCGAGCGTCTGATCGTCGAGGACGGCATCCTGCTGAGGAAGTACTGGTTCTCGGTTAGCGACGCCGAGCAGGAGACCCGTTTTCGGCGCAGACTGGAGGATCCGATGCGGCGATGGAAGCTCTCGCCCATGGATCTGGAATCGATCAGCCGCTGGGAGGATTACTCGCGAGCCAAGGACGAGATGTTCCTGTACACCGACATTCCCGAGGCGCCGTGGTACGTGGTGATGAGCGAGGACAAGCGAGCTGCGCGAATCAACATGATCGCTCACCTGCTCTCGACGCTTCCGTACTACGAGGTGCAGCGACCACCGTTTGACCTTCCCCCTCGTCCACCATCGAAGGGCTATGAGCGGCCGCCGCGAGAGATGCAGACATATGTGCCCGACTACGCCGCATCGATCTCGGCTGGCTGACTTCGCGAGTCCTGCTGCGCCGCGGAGTATGGATGGCTGAACGACGACGAGATGGGTAGCACGACCTAGTCAACCGCATTATGGACGGCCGAAGAGGCCATCCCTCGGGCTGAGGAGGTCCTCATGATTGTGATCGCGGTGCTACTCCTGGCCGCGGTCGGCGCCGTTACGGCGGGCGTGATCGTCGGTGCCGAAGGGGACGTCGTTTTCGACATCTTCGATGAAACCATCAGCGCGTCCGTACCTGAGGTCTTTGCCGCAGGCGCTGCCTGTGGCCTGGCTGTAGCCCTCGCTGCGTGGATGGGTCTGGTCGGAGCGCGGCAGAACACGATGCGACGGCGTCAGATGCGGGCGATTCGTAGGGACCGCGACCGCGAGCACGCCGAGCTCGCGCGCGAACGCGAGCAGCTGGAAGCAGAGCGGGAGCGGTTGCGCGCTTCGCAGTCAGCCGATGAAACGGAGTCGGCGCGGCCGAGCGGACCCTTCGCCACGGCCGGCCTGGGCAGGCGCCGTGCGGCGGCACCGACCGAGCAGCATGAGCACGTCACCGCCGAGCGGTGATGTAACCGGGACTCGGACGCGGTCACCGCCTGGGCCAACGCGCCTCGGCGGTGGCCCCTTTTATTGAAAGGGAAGACCGGGAATCCCGTTTGGGAGCATGCTTTTCGGCATTGCTGACACTGGCAGTGAACGCTCTCCCTGCACTCGATAGCCACCGAGCGGGCGTCGCATCCTCTAGCGCTAATTGGGAGGGACTACCTTGCGCATCACGCAATGGCTCTTGCCCTTGGGGCGCTCATATTCGAAGCCAGCCCGTTCGAACAGGCTGCGGGTGCCGTTGTAGAGAAACGAGGCCGAAGTCTTCTTCCCCTGCGTGTCCTGCGGGTATGCCTCCACAACTCCGCCACCCGCGGTCGCGATCAAGTTCAGTGCTCCAGTGAGGGCGACGGCGGCCACCCCCCTGCGGCGGTGGTTCCGGTCCACGAAGAAGCATGTGAGGCGGTAGTCGGGCAAGGACTCGAGGCCAGCCTCGTACTCCCTCTTGTGATAGATGCCCGGCAGTTCCTCCGGCGTCCCGTACTCACACCAACCCACCGCGACAGCACCGTCGAAAACCAAGGCAGCATGCGCCTTGCCCTCTCGGACCAGACGCTCCTTGTATGCGCGGTTGCGGTCAGGACCCTTGCCCTTCTCCGCGCAGGCTGGATGGAACCACGTGCACCAACACCCGCCCCACACGCCGTTGTGCTTCTCGCACAAGTGGACAAAGGCATCCCAGGTCTCGGTTCCTAGTGGTCTGATCGTGTACTCGCTCATGACATTCCCTCTTGAAGAGCCTCCGGGTCAGCCCTGAACACTTGGCAGTCTAGGCATGCCGCCCTTCCGCTCCTGCCGCAATTGGCGCGTCCTTCAGTCGGCGTCTGCGGGATCGTCATGTGACGTTGGCTGACTCGAAACCGACATCGGCCGGAGGTCCTGCCGCGGGATGGGCGGTTCGGTCTCCTCTCCGTGAAGTCGCCGGGGGCCACAAATCACCGGGAAGTGTGGACAGGATCTGCTGGGTTGGGTGAGGCAGCGCTTGGAGCAGGCCAGTCCCGATCTATTGCGGGACATGCTGGGGCTGTTCGCCGAGATGTTGATCGACGCCCGACGCCGAGGCGTTGTGCAACGCCGGCTACCGGCAGCACAGGTGCCCAGCCGATGTCCGCCACGCCACGGGTAGGGCAACCCCCGCTCGCTGCTCGGTGGGAGCCGATTGCTGGTGCCAACGGCCGTCCAGGGCGATGCCTGCCCGCTCGCTAGCGGGGAGCTCGGCCGCCGCAGCCCTTCGCCGAGGCGGGGACGATCCACTGGTCGAGCGCAAGCGACGGCGACCGGTGAGCCCGCGGTCCAAGGGACGATGGCGACCGATGAAGGCGGCACCGGCTCGGTCTGGTGGGGGACCGCTATAGTTATAACAGTACTTATATAAGTGCTGTTATAGTTTAGCTATGACCAGATTCGCTGAGCCCGACCCGACCGAAGAGAGCCGTTGGCGTGGGCTGCGGTTGTTGCAGGCCGCGATGGATGCGGACGTCGCCCGGCTCTACACCGAGGCGCGGATCGAAGGGCTGAAGCCGAGCTTCGTGATGGAGTTGCTGCGGCTGAACGCTCGTGGCCCGATGACGATCACTCAGCTCGCCGAGTCGGTCCAGCGAACCCACTCGGCCACGAGCCAGAAGGTGGCCGCGATGCGGAGCGTCGGCCTCGTGCGGACCATGCCGGGCCCGGATGCGCGCAGCAAGAAGGTCGCCCTCACGACCAGGGCCAAGCGGATGGCAGGTCGGTTGGCTGCCGAGTGGCGAGCGACCGAGGCAGCGATCTGCGAGATCGAGACCGAGATCCCTTATCCACTGAGTCGGGTGGTCACGGATATCGAGGAAGCGCTTCAGCGCAAAAGCTTCCACGATCGCATCGCCAAGAAACTGGCAGCTGACGACGCATGGGCGTGAGCAACGCCTTCGTCGATCTCGGCCCACTGCATACGTCACCCGCATTCCGGCGGCTATGGATCGGTCGGGCGTTCTCAGAGTTCGGCGGCCAGATGACGCTCATTGCGGTGATGTACCAGGTCTGGCAGATGACCGATAGCACTGTCTGGACCGGCGCGGTGGGCCTGGCACGGACCATCCCACTCGTCGTGTTCGGGCTCTTCGCCGGATCGGTCACCGATCGACGCGACCGGCGGAAGGTCTACTTGGTCACCACGACCGGCCAGGCCACGTGCTCGATGCTCCTCGCGGTACAAGGCCTCCTCGGGCATCTGCCCGTGCTCGGAGTCCTGTCGCTCGTAGCAGCGCAAGCGTGCTTCGGTGCAGGTGGTGCGCCTGCGTTTCGTACCTTCATCCCGCGACTTCTTCCGGCGCGTCAGGTCGCGGCCGGCCTGGCTCTGAACCGGATAACGTTCCAGGTCGCGATGCTGGTGGGGCCCGCCATTGGCGGTCTGATTCTCGGCTGGCGCGGTGTCGGAGTCTGCTATTTGGTCGATGCCAACACCTTTGTCTTCGCCTTCTACGGCGCTTTCGGACTGCCGACCATGCGTCCGGAGGGTAAGCCGGCCCGACGGGGACTGTGCGGTGTGGTCGACGGTGTCAGCTTCTTGCTGCGCCATCCAGCGGTCCGAGGTGCGCTGCTCACTGACCTTGCGACCACGGTGTTTTCGTTTCCGATCAGCCTCTTTCCGCTGATCAATGCCGAGCGCTTCGACAACGACCCGCGTACTCTCGGCCTCTTCCTCACCGCGATCGCGGCCGGTGGGGTGATCGCATCAACCTTCTCCGGGGCGTTCACGCGGTCGACCCGTCCCGGTGCGGTCATGCTGGTCGGATCAGCTGTCTGGGGTGTGGCCGTCGCGCTGTTCGGCGTCGCGCCGAACCCCTGGCTCGGGCTGTCCTTCCTGCTCATGGCGGGCGCTGCGGACACGGTATCGGTGGTGTCCCGCAGCACTATCGTTCAATTGCACACGCCTGACGAGCTACGGGGGCGAGTCGCAGCAGCCGAGCAGATCGTCGGGCAAGCGGGCCCCGACGTCGGCAACATGCGGGGCGGCCTGGTCGCGGATGCGACCTCAGGTCGCGCTGCCCTCGTCAGCGGCGGACTGCTCTGCGTCGCCGCGGTAGTCGTGATCGGCATGAGAACGCCCGGGCTCCGCCGCTTCTCAACCCCAAGCGTGGTGGCCGACGAGCGGATCGCCGTTCTCGACTAAGCACCGCCAGACCGCTCGACAGCAATGGCCTTGCGAGTGAGCCGGCCCGTTCTCTCAGAGTGTCGGGATCCGCTCGAGACAGAGGTAGGCGCAGCTGTTATCCGCCCCCGGGCGGGATGCTCGCGCGGCGATGCCGGCCTGTCGGAGGCCACGGCGAGGGTCTGGCGGGAGACGACCAAAGCGGAACCTTCTGGTCCACGGGGTCGACGTAGCGCCACTGGTGAATGCCGAGCTCGACCGGCGCGATCCACTCGCTCGACCACCGGTGAGCCGCTGCTGTGGACGCAGCGTAGGCGTTCGTGCTGCCACTGGGAGGTGATCACGACCATCTCGGCCCACGCCAGCGACGTCCATCTCGACGGGCCGAGAGTGATGCGGAGCGCGCTGAGCAGGTGATGGCATACATCAACGATCCGCTGCCGCCCGACATGGTGCGGCTCACCGGCGACAATCCAGCGGGTATGGCGCGGGGACGCCGACCCTCCTGCGATGGGCAGCGAGTACACCTAACCGCTCGCCGGCAAGCATGATCTACTGGGCAGACTGCAACGAGTCGACTGCGAATCCCAGAAGAAGGACTCGACGGTCGAGCTCGCGTACGGGAACACGTGGACGATCACCACGACGGACTCGGGCGAACCGCTGTTCGCACGGCCCTTTCGGCGCGGAGGAGCCCGGCGCCACGGTAGAGGTCGTCCGGCTTCGCGGTGGGCCAGCGGCGAACCTGCTCCGGATGGGAGCCAGCGGCCGCAGCCTCACGTCATGGCCAGCGCCGCTGCGAGGGTGTCTTGTTGTGGCTGGGGCAGCCGCGCGGCCGCGCGTGCGACGTGGAGGAATGCCCGGGCGCGGGCGATGTCGGGGTCGGTGGGGGAGGCGAGTACGGCGGCTGCGATCGGGCTGGTGGCGCGTACGGCGTCAGCGAGCAGGTGGATCCGTGGTTCGGCGGCTGCGCCGTGTTGGGCGATGCGACGGCCGATGTCCGCGAGCATTCCGCCCAGGTTGTCGCTGGGTGGCGTTTCGCTGGACGCGGCGAGCAGGCGTTCGACCTCGCCCATGGCGGCGGGCAGCCGATCGGGTTGTGGGGTGTTGAGCCGCCGCTGCATTGAGACGGACCGCTCGTTGTGGCCGTGATCGGGATCGGTTAGGCCGTCACCGGTCGGGCGAGCTGTCTGCCTTGACACGCTGGTTTCGATCCATTTGCCGTTGCTTGGTTCTGCGGTCGATCGCGGGCGGCCGCGCCGGCCGACAGGAAGGCTGGGTCTGCTCATCCGGGCTCCGGGGTGGGTGTGGTGGCGTAGGTGTGGAGGCGTTCCCGCAGCTGGCGGCGGCCGCGGCGCAGTCGTGCGGTCACCGCCTCGGTGGGGATTGCGGTGATGTCGGCGATCTCGGTGTGGCTGTAGCCCTCGACGTCGGCTAGGTAGACCATGATCCGGATATCGTCGGGGAGCTGATGGAGGGCGTGCTTGATGTCCGAATCGGGAAGGCGGTGCAGCGCCTCGGTCAGCGTCACCCCTAGACCGGAACCGGTGCTCGGCTCGGCGGGCGGCCGGTCCGGCCCGTCGGCGGCCAGGGGTGGGGTCTCGGGGGGCGGGCTGTGGCGGTAGCCGGTGAGGAGGAGGCGATAGAGCCGGGCCTTCCGGGCCGCGCCGGCCTGGGGCTGAGGGAGCGAGGCGTAGGCGGCGGTGACCGTCTTCTCGACGAGATCTTCAGCGTCGCTTGTATTCCCCGTCATGAGCAGCGCGAGGGAGTACAGCCGGTCCAGGTGTGGCAGCAAGTCGCACT
>JBKOZJ010000004.1:0-19187 GCA_046725875.1 Actinomycetota bacterium | reverse complement strand
GACGAGCCGGCCTGGGCGGCATTTCGCCGGGAGTAGGCCGAGGCCCACCGGCCGAGCTACCGGGGCGGGGCGCGCCCGGCGGGACGCCGCCGGCGCGGCCAGCGCCTGGAGCTCCCGGTGCACCAGGGCGCGGCTGACGCGCGGCAGGCCGAGACATGCCCGTGCTTGACGTGAACGGATTGTTGCCGGGACGCGGGCCGGCCGGGCGGGGGATGGCGCCGGGAACCGGACGGCCCTGGCCGGGCCATTCGCCTGGCCGGGGGGTGGTCGGCACGCCTGGGATCGGACCCGGCCGCGGAGCCGTGGGACGACCGCCATCCTCGCCTGGCCCCGGGACGGGTGGGGCCGGTCGGGCCGGGGTCGGCGGGATGGCCTGCTCGGGCTCGGCCGGGGCCATCGGGCCCGCCGCCGCGACTTCCGGCGCTGCGGCGGTCTTCTTGGCCGTGGTCTTCTTGGCGGCACCCTTCTTCGCGGCAGGCTTCGCTGCCACGGCGCCGTCACCCTGCGCCGCGCCGTCGGTGGGCGCAACGCCCACCGGGAAGGCTTCCTTCAATTTGCGTACAACCGGCGCCTCGATCGTCGAGGACGCGGAACGAACGAATTCACCAAGCTCTTGGAGCTTGGCCATAACGACCTTGCTCTCGACGCCAAACTCCTTGGCGAGCTCATAAACCCGGACCTTTGCCACTGCTCTCCTTCTCGGCCCGGATCAGCTCGCGGGCCGCTAGTGCATGCGAGTACTCATCGCTGCGTGCTCATCGAGCGCTCATCGGTTACTCGTCCTAACCCTGTTATGACGCCTTCTGCGGCCGGGACCTGCCACGTGCCGAGAAATCGCCGACGCCCGGTCAGCCGCCCAAGACCGCCGTCCACCGCCGAGTGTCGGGGTGGAAGGGCGACCGTGGACCGCCGCTAGCATCAGCGAGACGGCCTTTGCTCGACATACTCCCTGAGCACGCTCAGATCCAGCGGCCCCGGCACCCCAAGTGCCCGCGGAAACGCCCGACGGCGCTCAGCGAGGTCGAGACATGCCTGGTCGGGATGCAGGTGAGCGCCCCGGCCCGGCAGCCGGCCGCGAGGGTCGGGAACGCATGCGCCCTCGACCGCCACGACCCGCAACAAGTCAGACTTGGCCGCCCGGATCCAGCACCCTACGCACGTGCGCACCGGCGCCGCGCGACCAGCCATAGAACACTTTACCCCCGCATTGGCATTCCCTCGATCAGGCCCCCCCGAACGGCTCGCGGGACGATTCGGTTAGGGCGCTGCTGAACACCCGGCCGGTCGCCGAGGATCGTCCTCAGGCCGTGGCGGCCGACTCGGTGTCGGGCCGAATGTCGATCCGCCAGCCGGTGAGCCGGGCCGCCAGCCGGGCGTTCTGCCCTTCCTTGCCGATCGCCAGGGAGAGCTGGAAGTCGGGGACGACGACCCGGGCGGCCTTGGCCGCGGCGTCTACGATCTCCACCGACGTCACCTGGGCGGGCGAGAGCGCGTGTGCGACGAACTCCGCCGGGTCCTCGGACCAGTCGACAATGTCGATCTTCTCCCCGTGGAGCTCGCTCATCACGTTTCGAACCCGGGCACCCATCGGACCGATGCAGGCCCCCTTGGCGTTGATCCCCGGCCTGTTGGCCCGTACTGCGATCTTCGTACGATGGCCCGCCTCACGCGCGATGGCCGCAATCTCCACCGACCCGTCGGCGATCTCGGGCACCTCCAGCGCGAACAGCTTCTTCACCAGGTTTGGGTGAGTACGGGACAACGTCACTGACGGGCCGCGCAGTCCCTTCCGTACCGACACCACATAGCATTTGATCCGCTCGCCGTGTACGTAGCGTTCCCCCGGGACCTGCTCGGCCGGCGGCAAGATCGCCTCGAGCCGGCCGATGTTGACCAACACCATTCGGGGGTCGCTGCCCTGCTGGATGATCCCGGATACGACGTCTCCCTCGCGCCCTGCGTATTCGCCGTACGTCTGCTCGTCCTCGGCGTCCCGCAGGCGCTGAAGGATCACCTGTTTTGCCGTGGTCGCGGCGATCCGACCGAAGTCGTGGGGTGTGTTGTCCCACTCGTTCACAACGTTGCCGTCCTCGTCCAGCTCCTGCGCGTAGACGGTCACGTGGCCGGTCTTGCGGTCGAGCTCGACCCGGGCCTCTGGGTGATCCGGGTCGGTCTTGTGATACGCGGTGAGCAGCGCCGACTCGATCGCCTCGACGAGGAGGTCGAACGGTATCTCCTTCTCCCGCTCGAGGCCGCGCAGCACGGCGAGGTCGATGTCCATTGACTACTCCTCCTCGTCGTGCTCGTCGTCAAGATCCCGGGTGCCGCTCGGGCGGCTGAACTCGACCTCCACCCGGGCCTTGGCGATCTCGTTGTACGCCAGCCGGCGCTGGCTGCCGCCGACATCAAGGGTGACACCGGTGTCACCGGACTCCACAACCCGGCCGATGATCTCGCCACCCGCCGCGAGCTGCGCCTTCACCAGCCGGCCGGCGGCGCGCCGCCAATGGCGCGGCGCGGTCAGGGGGCGGTCGGCGCCCGGGGAGCTGACCTCGAGTGTGTACGGCGCCGCGCCGAAGAGGTCGACCCTGTCCAACTCCTCCGAGACGGCCGAACTGATCTCGGCAATCTCGTCCAGAGAGATCCCGCCGTCGGCGTCCACGAAGATCTGTACGAGCGTGCGGCGGCCGATGGTCTTGATGTGCACACCCTCGAGATCCGCGCCAGCCCGTTCGACAACCGGCCCGACCACCGTGGTGAGGTCGTCGTGTGCAGGCAGCCTGCTCATCTTGGGACCTATCCTCGGCTGTTGTCTTGTCTCGCAGCGGGCCCGCCGCTCCCGGGTCAGGGTGGGCTACACGATATCGGGTCGCATGCAAGGGCCGCCGTTGTCAAGGCCCGCGGGGACGACCCCTGCTGGAACCGCTGACTTGGGGTACGGTCTCCGTCGTGCTGACCAGGCGCCGCATGGTCGCGGCGACGGGGGTCCTCGCCGTGGCGGGGTTGACCGGATGTACGGGAGGTAGCCGCGGCTGGCAGCTCAGCGCCGACCAGCGCTCGCGGGATCGGCTGCTTGCCGAGAAGCGGCGCCTGGTCGCCGCGTATAGAGAGACCGCAGAGCAGCACCCCCGGCTTGCGGCCGGGCTGGCCCCGTACATCGATCGGGTGGGGGCGCACATTGAGGCGCTTCAGGGGGTGCTCGGAGCTACGCCGGCGCTCCCGGGCACCGCGTCGACTGCCGACTCCCGTTCGACGACTGGCGAGCCCGCACCCTCGGGTCCGGCCGAACGCGGCGGCGCTCTTAGAGCTCTGGCCGCTGCCGAGGAGGCCTCGGCGAATAGCTGCCAGTCCGCCGCGGGTACCGCGGGCTCCGGCGTGTTCGCCGCGCTCGTGGCCTCGATCTCCGCATGTGGGCGGGCACATGCGGTCCTCCTCCGCACCGAGGGCCAAACATGAGCCGCCGGCCGGCCGCTGCCGAGTTGGCCGCCCTGCAGACCGCGGTCGCCGCGGAACATGCGGCCGTCTACGGATACGGGATCGTCGGCGCCCACCTCGAAGGCTCCGACCTCGCCGCCGCCACCGCGGCAGACCAGAACCACCGCCGCCGGCGGGACGAGCTGGCCGCGACAATTCGCGGAGCCGGCGCCGAACCTGAGGCCGCGGCAGCCGCGTACAGGCTGCCGTTCCCGGTCGAATCAGCCGACGACGCCCGCCGGCTCGCTACCCGGCTCGAAACCGGGGTCGCCCAGGCCTACGCGGCTCTCGTCGCAGCAAGCAGCCAGCGTAACCTTCGCCAGCTCGGCGCGATGGCCCTTGGCGAAGCAGCGGTCGCCGTCGCGACGTGGAGCCGGCACACACCTGCCTTTCCCGGTCTCGGCGCGCCTTCGTAAAGCCCGCCAGCCAGCTAGTCCCGGCTCCGTCGGCTCGGTTACCTGGCAGCGTTCCAGTCGTCGACCAACGGGAGCAGGTCGGCAAGGCGGCCGATCACCTCGTCCGGCTCTCCGTCAAGTGGCCCGCGCTGGTCATCGGGGATCATGCTGTGCGGAAGCAACACGGCCCGCATGCCGACCGCGCGGGCACCGTAAATGTCGTCGAAGAGCCGGTCCCCCACGAAGACGCAACGCCGCGGATCCGCCACTCGCACGGCGTCCATGGCGATGAGGAACGCCTCTGGGTGTGGTTTGGTCCACTCGATCTCGCTGGTGTAGACGCCCGCGTCGATGAGGTCGAAGACCCCGTCGCGGCGGAAGACTTCCTCATGCTCTGTGCGGGACCAGATGGTGTTGGAGAGCACGCCCACCGCAACGCCGCGCTCGCGCAGGGCGCTAAGGAGCGGGATGACGTCATCATCTGTGAAGGTATGCGGCTCCCAGAACTGTCGATAAGCCTGGAGCCCACGCGCGTGCGCGGGTCCGGTCGGCTCTAGACCAACGGAGCGGATCACCGCGTCGAGTGTCGTGCTGCGGTGCTCCTCGCGGGCGAGCCGCCACGCCTCCGCCTCCGCGTCGCGGAGCGCCGCCGCGATCTCCTCCCCCGAGCCCGAGTCGTAGGCGCTCGCGTAGACCCGCCACTGCTCGGCCAGATCGACGGTGTGCCACGGAGTGAGCGTGCCACCCCAGTCGAAGATCACCGCGTCCACAGGCACGCCCTGCATCCTCCCAAAGGGGGCGGACAGGCTTCAGGCCGGACGAGTGCCCAGACCACACCGCACTCGCTCGGCACCGGAGTGAAACAAGCCTCGCCCGGGGCCGCGGGCTCACAGCGCGGCAAGGTAAGCGGCAGCCTCGCCGATTGGAAGAGTTCTGCGTTCGCCAGAACGACGGTCCTTTACCTCGACCACACCCTCGGCGAGCCCACGACCGATGATCACGATGGTTGGCACGCCGATCAGCTCGGAGTCGGCGAACTTCACGCCTGCGGAGACCGCCCGCCGGTCGTCGAGCAGGACCCGGGCCGCGCGCTCGTCGAGCTCGGTTGCGAGCCGGTCGGCCGCCTGGAAGATCACGTCCTCCTTGCCGGTGGTCACGATATGGACGTCGGCCGGCGCCACCTCGCGCGGCCAGCAGAGCCCCTGGTTGTCGTGGGTCTGCTCGGCGATCGCGGCAACCGCGCGCGAGACCCCGACGCCGTACGAGCCCATGGTGATCCGGATGGGCTTCCCGTCGGGGCCGAGCGCATCCAGCTCCGCGGCGTCGGAGTACTTTCGGCCGAGCTGGAAGATGTGGCCGATCTCGATGCCGCGGTCGATCGACAGCACCGATCCACACTGCGGGCAGGGGTCGCCCGCTCGAATCTCGGCCGCCTCGATCGTGCCGTCCGGTTCGAAGTCCCGGCCGGCGACGACGTTGGCGGCATGCCGGTCCGGCTGATTGGTTCCGGTCACCCATGCCGTGCCGGTGACGATCCGCGGGTCGACCAGGTAGCGGATACCGAGCTGGCGCAAGATCTGCGGCCCGATGTAACCGCGGACGAGCGCTGGGTTCTTCGCGAAGTCCTCGGCTTCGAACATCGCGACAGTGGCCGGCTCGAGGTTGGCCTCCAGCCGCTTCATGTCGACTTCGCGGTCGCCCGGGACACCGACGACCACGATTTCGTCCTCGTCGGATCCCGGCCGACGGACCTTCACAACGACGTTCTTGAGCGTGTCCGCCGCCGAAATCGGACGATCGAGTACGCCGAGCGCGTTCACGTAGTCGACCAGTGACTCGATCGTCGGAGTATTGGGCGTGTCGAGAGCCGACAGCGGGGGATGTGCGTCTGGATCGCCCGCCTCGGGGGCCGGCACCCGGACGGCCTCGACGTTCGCGGCATAGTCACACGACGTGCACGAGACGAAGGTGTCCTCCCCCACCGGAGTCGGCGCGAGGAACTCCTCCGAGCCGGACCCGCCCATCGCGCCGGACATCGCGAAGACGACCTTGTAGTGCAGACCGAGCCGGTCGAAGGTCTTGATGTACGCCTCGCGATGGAGCTCATACGACCTCTTGAGGCCCTCGTCGTCCAGGTCGAAGGAGTACGAGTCCTTCATGATGAACTCGCGCGCCCGCAGCAAACCGGCGCGCGGCCGCGCCTCGTCCCGATATTTCGTTTGGATCTGGTAGAGGATGACCGGATAATCCCGGTAGGACGAGTACTCGCCCTTCACCATGCCGGTGAACAGCTCCTCGTGTGTCGGTCCGAGGAGATAATCGGCGCCTTTCCGGTCGGTCAGCTTGAAGATGTTTTCGCCGTACTCGGTCCATCGACCGGTGGCCTCGTAATACTCACGCGGGATAAGCGCTGGGAAGAGAACCTCCTGGCCGCCCATTCGGTTCATCTCCTCGCGGACGATCCTGGTGATGTTCTCTAGAACGATCTTTCCCAGCGGGAGCCAGGAGTAGATGCCCGGACCGACTCGGCGTATGTAGCCCGCACGCACGAGCAGTCGATGGCTCGGGACCTCCGCGTCGGCCGGATCCTCGCGCAGGGTGCGGAGAAGGAGGGTCGACATACGGAGGACCACGGGGCCACCCCCTTTGCAGGAAGGCCGGAAATGTCTTCGCTGGCCTGACGGGTGCTGACCAGTGCCGCGAGGATATCCCTTCGCTACCTGCGGTACCGAGGTAATTACTTCACGGGCGGACCGGCGCGAGGCCCTTGGCGCCGCCGACGTCGCCAGACACGTGACGCCACGCTTGCCGGTAAACCGCGCTGGCCGCCGCCGATATCTTGGAGTTGTTGAGCGCGCGGCTCAGGTCCACCACGCGCAGTGTCCGGCCCGAGGTGATGTAGGTCGGCAAATACTCGGCCGCGACCGACCAGCCGCCCGCCGCACGCTCGGTGAAGGTGAACCTGGCCAGCACTCCCTCCCTGGTAGCTTCGGCCAGCCCCCGCTGGTCGGCGATATGGTTGCCGAGCCCGTACGCGACCCATTTATCGCCGACCTTCTCGAACGGCTGCACGACATGGGCGTGGTGCCCGTACACCAGGTCCACGTCCGGCGTAGCGAGCAAGCGGCGCGCGAGCCGGCGCTGGTCCGGTGTCGGCTCGTGCTGATACTCAACACCCCAGTGGAGCGCAACCAGAACGAGGTCGGCGCCGTCTTCCTTCGCCCGCTTGGCGTCCCGGATGATCGCTTCCGGGTCGATCGTGTTGACGATCCAGCTCTTCCCGCGCGGCGGCCGGAGCCCATTGAGCATTTGGGTGTACGACAGTACGGCCACCCGCACGCCGCGTGCCTCGAGCACTAACGGATGGTCCGACTCAGAGCTTGATCTCGCCGATCCCGAGTGGGCGATGCCGGCCCGGTCGAGCACTGTGAGCGTGCGCCGGACCCCCGCCTCGCCGGCGTCGAGCGTGTGGTTGGACGCGGTCGTGCATCCGTCGTAGCCGACCCACGACAGCGCCGCCGCGATCTGCGGCGGGACGCTGAAGACGGGATAACCGCGGTAGGGACCGCCCGACGGCGCGAGCGGCGTCTCCAGATGGCAGATGGCCAGGTCAGCACGTGAGGTCACCGGGCGCATCGACGCGAGGATCGGCCGGAAGTCCATGCTGGGCCCCACTGCGGCCGCGTCGCGCCGAGCCTGCTCCCAGAGCGTGTCGTGCAGCAGCACATCGCCGGTCATCACCACACTCACCTGCCGAGGCGGGTGTTCGACCGCCTGGCTCGGCGAAGGTGCGGGCGTCGGTGATAGCGGAGTGGCTGCGGCCGCCGGCGAAGACGGCGGGCTCGTGGGCACCGCAAGCTGCACAGACTGGCCGGCGCTGGCAGAAGTGGCGGCGAGCACGGCTGCGATGACGCCCGCCACGGCGGCGGCGAGACCAAGCGGTCGCAGGTCACCCGGCCGAGGCGGTCGGCTCGCGGCGTACCCGTGGTTATCCGCCGATCGAGGCGACTCGGTCGAATACCCACTCTGTCCTCGAGGCACCCGGATAGTTTGCCCTGCAGCTGCCGAGCCGGTGACCGTTTGAACTCTGGTGGCGACAGGCGAATATGTGGCGACCGGCGCGGCATCAGCGGGCCGGACGGAGTCCGTGCTCGGCCGCCCCCAGGCTGTTGACGATCTCGCTGATTTGGTCATACGACCGCCGCGCGGCCGCCCCATCGGCACCGCGGAGGTCGTCGCGCGCCAGGACCATGGAAAGGTCAGCGAGGCGGAACGGTGGCCGCAACCCGATCGACGTCGGGATGAACTCAGCCGCGCTCACTCGCCACGCCCCGGCGCGGTGGGTGAAGGTGAACCGCGCCATGACCCCCTGGTGGGTCCGCTCGGGCTGCGTAGCTTGCTCGGCGAGGTGGTTGCCGAGCCCGTAGGCGACCCACTTGCCGTTGATCTTGGCGAACGGCTGCGGCACGTGCGCGTGATGTCCATAGACAAGATCGACGTCTGGTGAGGCGAGCAGGCGCTTGGCGATCCGCTGCTGGTCAGCGGTCGGCGGGTTTCGGTACTCCCGTCCCCAGTGCAGCGCGACTAGGACCACGTCTGCGCCGGCCTTCCTCGCCTGCTCGGCCTCGGCGAGGATCTGTTCTGGATCGATCGTGTCGACGATCCAGCTTTTGCCCGATGGGGCTTCGAAGCCGTTGAGGCCGTACGTGTACGAGAGCAGGGCCAACCGGACGGCGGCGTCCGACGCGCCACCGCCCCGCTGATGAAGTCGCACGGCGAGGATCGTCATCCGGCTGCCCTCCTCCGCGCTCCGTGCCGAGCCGGAGTGCTCGATGCCGGCGGCGTCGAAGGCCCTCAGCGTGCGTTCGACGCCGTCCGCGCCGGCATCGAGGGTGTGGTTGGAGGCGGTGGTGCACGCGTCATAGCCGGCCCAGGCGAGCGCCGGCACGATCTGCGGCGGGACCTGGAATACCGGATAGTCGGAGTAGGGTCCGTCAGCGTCGCCCACCGGCGTCTCCAGGTGGCAGATCGCCAGGTCGGCCGCGGAAATCCGGCGATGAACGCCGGCGAGCATGGGCCGGAAATCGTACCCGTCCGCGCCACGCGCCTCGGCATCACGCGCCGCCTGTGTCCACAGCGTGTCCCGAAGGAGCACGTCGCCCGACACCAGCACGGTGAACGTCGGCGGGTCGGCGCCGGGGCCCGGCGTCGTCGGTCCTGGTTCGCCGGGCGAGCTGGCCGGCTGCGGACCGCGGTTCGCGTGGTTCGGGTTCACCGGCACGTTCCCCGCGTCGTCCAGAACGGTCCAGTTCAGCCCGGCGAGCACCGCCGCGAGCGCGAGGGCGAGGGAGCCGATCACGATGAATTTGCGGGTCCAACCCCGCGCCAGGGTTCGGCCCTCACCCTCGGTCCACCGCGAAGTCACCGGGACAGTCTGACCCACCAGCTGCCGATCCACGCATGATCACCGGCGGGCCGGAGCCGTCTTCGGCGCAAGCCTGCCTGTGATCAGACCGGTGCCGGCGCCGCGGCCGGCTTGGCCGGGGGTGGAGTGCCGCGCAGCGGAGACAGCCAGCCGATCAAAACCGCGACGGCGACGCAGCCAGCGGCGAACGCCATCGCGCCCCGCGGGTCGGTGACCCAGGCAACGACGCCGCCGGCGAACCCACCCATGGTGTAGCCGATGCCGTAGGAGAGAAGCCGGCCGGTTACGTTCACCCTGCTCAGCAGGTGCTCCGGGGTCTGCTGCTGCCGGTAGGTGACCCCGTTCACGACGATGAGGATGTACGCGACACCCCAGAGGGTCAGGGCGAGCACTGCGAGCGGGAACGTCGGAGCCAGGGCGAATGCGATGCCGCAGGCGAAGCTCGCCGGAAGTGCGTAGAGCGTGACCCGAGCGGCACCGAACCGGGCGGCCGCACGACCCATGAGCAGCGACGCGACCAGGGCGCCCACGCCCCAGCCGGCGAACAGTATGCCAAGGCCGTTGTCCTTCTCCCCGATCCCGAGCGCCTCGCGGGCGTACGGGACAAGCTGCCCGACGACCACACCGCCGGCGACCGCCTGCGCTGTTCCGATGAGCGTCATCGGCCGGATGGTGGCGTGGCGCCATAGAAAGCGCAGCCCTTCGGCGATATCCGCACGCAAGCCATCGAGCAGCCCGCGTCCGACTGCGGCGGCGGCCGCGAGCCTGGCCGGGTCGGACAACGGCCGGGTGATCCGGCTGACGAACCGGGCCGAGATCAGATAGGTCAGCGCGTCGGCGGCCATCAGGGTTGCGGGATGGATCACCGCGACAAGCACCCCCGCCAATGCCGGCACCACAATTTCCAGGACCGTGCTCGCGCCCCAGACGGCCCCATTCGCGCGGGCGATCCGATCCCGTCCGACGAGGGTCGGCAGCGCGCCGAAGTTGGCCGCGTCAAAGAAGACGAACAGGCTCGCGGTCAGCGTGGCCGCGGCAAGCAGATGCCCGACCGTAAGAATGTCAAATGCCGCGGCAAGCGGCACCGAGGCGAGCACCGCCGCGTTGAGCACATCCGCAGTGATCATCATGCGGCGGCGGTCGACTCGGTCGGCAACCGCGCCGCCAAACAGGCCGAAGACGAGGTAAGGGAGCGACTCGAGCGCGGTCAGGACACCGGTGTAGAGGGCCGATCCGGTCAACCGATACATCAACGTCGGCATCGCGACGTATGTAGCCGCAGTTCCGGCGAGCGAGGCGACTCGCGCGAGCCAGTAGCGCATGAAGTCGCGGTCGTGTCGCAGGGGCGGCGGTCCGGTGGTGACGGCCCCCGTCTCTGCCGTCGTCGACGTCACTCGGGCCACGCTACCGGGGACACGGTTAGCTGACCGCACTCGCCGTTGCTCAGCCGGGGCTGGCCCAAGTGCCGACGCTGTGAAGATGCACTCAGAACAGGACCGACATGAAGGTGCCGTAGTCCTCGAAGCCGACCTTCCGGTAGACGGCCCGGGCGGCCTGGTTGTAGTCGTTCACGTAGAGGCAGATCGCCGGCGCCACGGATTGGAGCGCGTGGTCGACCGTCGCAGCCATGCCCGCGATACCGCATCCGCGGCCTCGCATCCGCGGCGTGACCCAAACGCCCTGCACTTGGCACGCGCTTGGGGTCACGGCGCCGATCTCGGCCTTGAACACCACGTGCTCGCCGTCGATCCGGGCGAGTGAACGCCCGGACTCGATCAGCTCGCGCACGCGGGCCCGGTAGAGCGTTCCGCCGTCGCCCGCTACCGGCGAGATACCGATCTCCTCGGTGAACATCGCGACCGAGGCCGGTAGGAGGACCTCGATCTCGTCCGGTCGGACCGGCCGGACCAACGGGTCACGTCGAACGTGCGGCAGTGCCGGCCTAGCGGTCACCATCGCCGGCTGCCTGCTCCGGATGGTCCGCGCGGGTCCCCAGGCGGGCTCCAGGCGTGCCCAGAGGGCACCAACCGCATCCGCGGGACCGACAATCGAGGAGCACCGCCGGCCCTGCCTGATCGCGCGGTCAGCGAAGGCTTCGACCGCGGCGGTCGTCGCCTCTACCGGGACCAGATTCGCGCCGACATAGCAGAGCGACTCAAGTGGCCCGCGGGCGGGATAACCCCAGATCTCCGCGCCGAGCCGCCAGGAGTCGAGGCCGACGGCGTGGATGCGTGACCCGACGAAGACGTTGGAGTACGGGTCCCGTGCGATGACGTCCAGTGCGTCGAAGGTGTCACGCGCGTCGAGGAGCCGGACCGCGGCGGTGCCGAGCACAACTCAACAGTAACCAGATCAAGTGGCCCCCCTCATTCCACCGCCAGCAACAGGTGCAAGCACCGCTGGCGAGGACGTCCGCGGCGCATGGCCGCCCAGGGGCGACCAAGCCGCACGTTGAAGGGCCCGCCAGGGGCTGAGGTCCCAGGGCGTGGCCGGACGCACCACGAGCCCGCCGCCAGGCGGGCGGAGGACTCACGACGTCCACGAATTGTGCCGCAGGTTGAAGGGCGCGCCAGGGGCTGAGGTCCCAGGGCGTGGCCGGGCGTACCACGAGCCCGCCACCAGGCGGGCGAGCGGGCGAGGGGCCTCAGCCGCTGGCGCGCCCGGCACCCGCCGTTAGGCCCGACGCTCCGGAAACGCTAACCGTTGGCTGGCCGGGCTCAGCGTTGTCGAGGCCCATTTCCACAGCGAGCCGCATGGCTTCTTCGATCAGCGTCTCTACGATCTTCGACTCGGGAACCGTCTTGATGACCTTGCCCCGTACAAAGATCTGGCCCTTGCCGTTGCCTGACGCGACGCCCAGGTCGGCCTCGCGCGCCTCGCCCGGGCCGTTCACCACACAGCCCATCACGGCGACCCGCAGCGGGACATCCATCCCGTCCAGGCCGGCATGGACCTCGTCCGCGAGCTTGTAAACGTCGACCTGGGCACGGCCGCAGGACGGGCAAGAGACAATCTCGAAACCGCGCTCCCGCAGGCCGAGCGACTCGAGAACGCCGATGCCGACCTTGACTTCCTCCACCGGAGGGGCGGAGAGCGAGACCCGAATCGTGTCGCCGATGCCCTCGGCGAGCAGGGCGCCGAACGCAACCGCGGACTTGATCGTGCCTTGGAACGCCGGCCCGGCCTCGGTTACGCCCAGGTGCAGCGGGTAGTCGCACGCCTCGGCGAGCTGCCGATATGCGTGGATCATCACGACCGGGTCGTGGTGCTTCACGGAGATCTTGATGTCCCGGAAGCCGTGCTCCTCGAAGAGCGAGCACTCCCAGAGCGCCGACTCGACGAGGGCCTCCGGTGTCGCCTTACCGTACTTCTTCAGCAGCCGGGGGTCGAGGGACCCGGCGTTGACCCCGATTCGGATCGGAACACCGGTGTCTGCGGCCTCCTTCGCGATCTCCCTGACCTTGTCGTCGAACTGCTTGATGTTCCCCGGGTTCACGCGGACCGCTGCGCACCCGGCCTCGATCGCCGCGAAGACGTAGCGCGGCTGGAAGTGGATGTCGGCGATCACCGGAATTTGCGACTTCCGGGCGATGATAGGCAACGCGTCCGCATCGTCCTGCGATGGCACCGCGACGCGGACGATCTGACACCCGGCCGCGGTCAGCTCCGCGATCTGCTGCAGCGTCGCGTTGATGTCGGCGGTCACGGTGGTGGTCATGGACTGTACGGAGACCGGGGCGTCGCCGCCGACCAGGACGCTGCCGACCTTGATCTGCCGGGACTTGCGCCGTGGCGCGAGCGGCTTGGGCGGCGGCGCCGGCATCCCGAGATTCACGCTCACTGGTCCACCTTCACGACGGCAGCCGGACGGGGTTCACGATATCGGCTGTGACAAGCAGCACGGTCAGCATGACGAGCAGGATGAGCACGGCATAGGTCGCCGGGAGAAGCTTGGCGGGGTCAAGCCGACCGGGATCGGGCCGTCCGACGAGCCGGTAGACGGCCGCCCGCCCTCGTTCGACCAGCAGCAGTGCGACGTGGCCGCCGTCCATGGGGAGCAACGGCAACATGTTGAAAATCCCGATGATCACATTGAGCCCGGCCATCATGATGAAGAACCCACCGATGCGGGCGGACAGCGGTTGCTCACTATCGGCGATCACCTCGCCGGAGATCCGACCGGCCCCGACCACACCAACCAGACCCTCGCTGTCCCGCTGCGCCCCGTTGAAGGTGGCGTCCCAGAGGTTGGGGATCTTGCTTGGGATGGCAGCCAGAGTCTGGACGGTCAATTTCGAATAGTCGCCCAGCGCCTGGCCGGCATCCCCGATCGCGGTCACCGGGCCCGGCTGGTAGGCCTCGGTTTGCGCGGCGATGCCGAGCCATCCAGCGGTCACTGTCCTCGCCGGGTTGTCGGGATCGGGCCGCTCGCGGGCGATCGGCGTCGGATGCAGCGTGACTTCCTGACCGTCGCGTTCGACCACCACGTCGACCTGCCGCCCGGCCGAGTCGCGGATCAGCCGGACAAAGTCGTCCCACGAGCCGACGGGCTGCCCGGCCGCTGTCACCACTCGATCTCCTGGCTGGAAGCCTGCCGCCGCCGCCGGAGACACCGGATCCGCGGATCCACAGTCGCTGGCCGAGCCGCTGGTCACGCACGGCGACACCGATCCGATGGTCGTCGTCGGCTGCGACTGGTCCACCGTCAAGAACACGCCGGCGAGCAGAACGAACGCAATGAGGAAATGCGTCGCCGAACCAGCGGACAGCACGACCAGGCGCTGCCACGCCGGCTTCCGGTAAAATGCCCGTGGTTCGTCCCTGGGGGCGACTTCCTCGCTCTCGCTCATGCCGATGATTCGGACGTAGCCACCGGCCGGGATGGCCTTGACCCCGTACTCCGTCTCACCCCGGCGGAACGACCACAGCCGTTGCCCGAACCCCACGAAGAACTCCGTGGCCTTCATCCCGAAGGACTTGGCGGTCAACAGGTGCCCGAACTCGTGGAGCATGATCGAGAGCAGGACGACCACGACGAAACCTAGGACGCCAAAGATCATCACAGTTCCCTCGTCTTACTTGCCGACAGCTCGCGGGCCCGGCTGCGCGCCCACTCCTCCGCGGCGTACACGTCGTCGATCTGACGCACGGCGGCCGGCTGGTGTTCCGCCAGGACCTCCCCCACGGTATCCACGATCCCCAGGAAGGGCAGCCGGCCGGCCAGGAACGCGGCAACGCACTCCTCGTTGGCGGCGTTGAAGACAGCCGGCGCGGTCCCGCCGGCGCCAGCGGCCGACCGGCCGAGGCTCACCGCCGGGAACGCTTCGTTGTCCAACGGCTGGAACTCCCAGGTGGCGGCGGCGGTCCAGTCGCAGGGCCGGGCTGCCTCCGGCACCCGGTCGGGCCAAGCCAACGCGAGCGCGATCGGCAGCCGCATGTCGGGTGGGCTCGCCTGAGCGATCGTGGCTCCATCCCAGAACTCGACCATGGAGTGCACGATCGACTGAGGATGCACGACCACCTCGATGCGCTTCAGGGGGATGTCGAAGAGCAGGTGGCCCTCGATCACCTCCAGCGCCTTGTTGACCAGGGTTGCCGAGTTGACTGTGATGACCGGCCCCATCGACCAGGTCGGGTGCGCGAGCGCATCCGACGGCGTCACGTCCGCGAGGTCGGACCTCGACCGGCCGCGAAATGGTCCACCGCTCGCCGTGATGACCAGCCGCCGGACCTCCTCGGCCGTACCGGTGCGCAGGCACTGCGCCAGCGCCGAGTGCTCGGAGTCGACTGGAACGATCTGTCCCGGATTGGCGAGCGACTTTACCAAGGGTCCGGCGGCGATCAGGGACTCTTTGTTGGCGAGTGCGAGGGTGCGACCGGCCGCAAGCGCGGCCATGGTTGGGGCCAGGCCGATCGAGCCGTTGATGCCGTTCAGCACGAGGTCGGCCGGCCAGCCGGCGACCTCAGCACATGCATCACGGCCCGCGATGATTCGCGGAATGGAATAGTCGCCGCGAGCAAAGCCCTGCCGCTGCGCTTCGGCATAGAAGGCGAGCTGGAGATCGGATGCCGCGCTCGCCTTCGCCACCCCGACGGCCTCGACTTGGAGCTCGAGCGCCTGCCGCGCTAGCAGTCCGACATCGCCGCCACCTGCGCCAAGAGCGACGACTCGGAACCGGGCACGGTTGCGGCGGACCACGTCGATCGCCTGGGTGCCGATGGAGCCCGTGCTGCCGAGGATCACGACATCGCGGGGTTTCGTCATAGTGCGCCTATTCTCCCTGATCGGCCGCGCGCCTTCAGCGCTGATCGGCAGTGCTGTCAGCCCGCGCATGACTTCTCGTTGAGATGCCGTCGCGTGGGATAGTCAGACCATGGTTGATCTGTCGGCTGCTGCCTCACCTGCCACCAAATCGTCGCGTCCGCTGCCGCCGCAGGAGCGGCGCCTGGCGACCGAGATACCCGGGCCACGCTCCCGCGAGCTGCTCGCCCGGCGGGTGGACGCCGTCGCCCGTGGGATCGGTGTGACGCTTCCGGTCTTCATCACCCAGGCCGGCGGAGGGGTGCTCGTCGACGTGGATGGGAACTCGCTTATCGACTTCGGGTCCGGTATCGCAGTCACCAGCATCGGCAACGCCGCGCCGCGGGTGGTCGAGAACGTGACGGCCCAGGTCGCGCAGTTCACGCACACCTGCTTCATGATCACACCATATGAGGGTTACGTCGCGGTGTGCGAGGAGCTGAACCGGCTCACTCCGGGCGACCATGAGAAGCGGTCAGCGCTCTTCAACTCGGGCGCCGAAGCCGTCGAGAATGCGGTGAAGATTGCTCGCTCGTACACCCGGCGGCCGGCGATCGTGGTCTTCGAGCACGGCTACCACGGGCGTACCAACCTCACGCTCGCCCTGACCGCGAAGAACATGCCGTACAAGCAGGGCTTTGGACCGTTCGCGCCGGAGATCTACCGGATGCCGCTGTCGTACCCGTACCGCGACGGGCTCTCCGGCCTGAACGCAGCCGTCCAGGCGATCGGGAAGATCGACAAAGAGGTGGGTGCGGAGAACGTCGCGGCACTCCTGATCGAGCCCATCCAGGGTGAGGGCGGCTTCATCGTTCCCGCGCCGGGATTCCTCGCCGCCCTCGCGGAGTACGCGCGGGCAAACGGGATCGTCTTCGTCGCCGACGAAATCCAGACCGGGCTCGCACGCACCGGCGCCTGGTTCGCCTGCGAGCACGAGGGCGTGATCCCCGACCTGGTCACCACGGCAAAGGCGATCGCCGGAGGATTGCCACTCGGTGCGGTGACCGGCCGGGCAGAGATCATGGATGCGCCGCACGTCTGGGGTCTGGGCGGGACCTACGGCGGCAACCCGGTCGCGTGCGCGGCCGCGCTCGGCGCGATTCGGACCATAGCGGAGGACGGCCTGGTGGCGCGGGCCGCCGCGATCGGCGAGGTCATGCTGGCCCGCCTTACCGGGCTGCAGGAAAAGTACGAGGCGGTCGGCGATGTGCGCGGGCGTGGCGCGATGGTCGCGATCGAGCTGGTGAAGGATCGCGCGACGAACGAGCCGGACCCGGCGGCAACACTTCGGCTAGCCGCCGCTTGCCACGCCGCTGGCCTCGTGGTGCTCACCTGCGGCACCTACGGCAACGTACTCCGCTTCCTGCCGCCACTCGTCATCCCCGACCAGCTGCTCGACGAAGGCCTCGACATCCTCGCCGACGCGTTTGAGATGAATGTGCCGTTGAGTCGATAGTTTCGACTCAACGTGCCGTTCATTCGGTGACTTTTCGAAGCAACGGCACGTTCGCTCGAAACGCCGCAGGGCTACACCGCAGTCGCCCTCTCGGTTCGAGCGGACGGCACATTGTTGCGAACCGGCCGGTGATGAATGTGCCGTTGACTCGAACTAATCGAGCCAACGGCACATTCATGCCAAAGAAGCGCGCTAGCGGCGGCGGAGGCGCATTGCGTGCTCGACGAGGGCGATCAGGGTCTGCTTGGTCGACTCCCGCTCCCGAGCGTCGCAGGTGACGATGGGCACGTTCGGGTTGAGGGCGAGCGCGTCGCGCACGTCGTCGATCACATGGGTGAGTACGCCATTAAAGCGGTTCACGGCCACGATGAACGGCAGCGCGCGCTCTTCGAAATAGTCCAGCGCCGGGAAGCAGTCGGCGAGCCGCCGCGTGTCCGCGAGGACCACCGCGCCGATCGCCCCGCGTACAAGATCATCCCACATGAACCAGAAGCGACCTTGGCCGGGCGTGCCGAATAGATACAGGAGCAGGTCGGCGTCGAGCGAGAGGCGGCCAAAGTCCATCGCGACCGTCGTCGTCGTCTTCCCCGGGGTCTGCGACAGATCGTCGTGATCCACGCTCGCCACAGTCATGACGGCCTCGGTTGTCAACGGCACGATCTCCGACACGGAGCCCACGAACGTCGTCTTGCCCACGCCGAACCCCCCCGCGACGACAATCTTCACGGAGGTTGTCGCGGCCGTCGCCGTCGTTGGGCGGGCCGTCGCACTCGCCGTACTAGAGCCTGCGAAGTCCACTGAGCACCCTTTCAAGCAGCATCAGATCCGGCCGCCCATCCTCATGTCCGGGCTCGTGCACTCGCACCAGCCCTTCGTCCGTCAGGTCGCCGACGAGGACGCGAGCAACGCCAAGGGGAACCCTCAGGTGTGCCGCGATCTCGGCGACCGACCGTACCTCCCGGCACAGCTCGATGATCGTCTGAACCTCAGGCGTTCCGCGGTGTCCGGTCTGCGACCCGTAGTCCGTCGTCGACACCAACGCTTCGATGGCGAAATGGTGACGTGGTCGGGTTCGTCCGCGTGTGACGGCGTACGGGCGCACCAGCGCTCCGTGGACGTCGTCCTGGCCAGTGCTCACCGGACACACCCCTAAGGTCAGCGCGGAAGCGCACTCTGGAGCTCCGCACGAAGGGCAGGCGTGAGGACCCGGCCAGCCCGCTCGACGAGCAGCGCCATCTCATAGCCAACCAGACCGAGGTCACTGTCTGGCGATGCGAGTACGGCCAATATGGAGCCGTCACTGATCGCCATTACGAGCAGGAAGCCGCGCTCCATCTCGACGACGGTCTGTGTGACCTGACCGCCCTCGAACACCCGCGACGCTCCCTGCGTCAGACTCAGCAAGCCCGAAGCCACGGCCGCGAGCTGGTCAGCGCGGTCGCGCGGGAATCCCTGCGACACCGCGAGCAGGAGACCGTCTGCGGATACGACGACCGTGTGAGCCACGCCGGGCACCTGGTCGGCGAAGTTTGTGATCAGCCAGTTGAGGTTCTGTGCTGCCTGACTGAGCTCAGTCGTCACCCGTTCTCCTGTTCATTGCTGCCATCCGCGGACCCACCTGTGGCCGGATCGGGCTCGGCCGGCGAGTCGACCGCATCGGTCTGCGGCACGTCCTCGACCTGGGCCTCGTCGCGACCCCGCCGAATCCCCCGGTGGAAGCTCGACAGCCGGCCGCGCACCTCTTCCGCCGAACGCTGCGCGTGCCGACCCTGTCCCGCGGTGCTCCCCCCGACCGTACCCGGGACCAGATTGGACTTGGGCACCCGGCGCGGCAGCCCAGCGGCGGTATAGCCGCCGACGTTCGGCGACGCGGCGACCACGGCAGCGGCCCATCCCGAGTCCGCCGGTGAGGTCCACACAACCTCTTCCTCGACGGTCGGCTCGACTTCGTAATGCGCAGGATCGCCGGTGGCTTCGTTGGCCGGAGCGGCACTGGCCGGTTCCGGCTCCAGCGCGGGCTCTGGCTGTGGCCCGGACTCCGCGACCGGCGACCCGGACGGCTGCGCGGGGACCCGCGGCGCACTCGGCGCCACCGGCTCGGCCTCGTCGTCGGTCCGGATCGGGACTCCGCTGGCC
>JBKOZJ010000003.1:0-17281 GCA_046725875.1 Actinomycetota bacterium | reverse complement strand
GACAAGCCGCAGACGGCCCAGTCGGCGATCGGACAGTTCGACGTAGCGGTGACACCGCTGCAGATGGCAATGGTCGCCGCCGGGGTCGCAAACAATGGCGTCGTGATGCGCCCCTACCTGGTCGACGAGATCCGCGCCCCGGACCTCACGACCGTCCGGGAGACGAAGCCGGAGCAGCTGAGCGAGGCCGTCCCGCCGGCAGTAGCCACGCAGCTGCAGTCGATGATGGTCGACGTCGTGAACAACGGCACGGGCGAGAACGCGCAGATCCCGGGAGTGGTCGTCGGCGGCAAGACCGGCACCGCCCAGCGGGGCGAGGGGCAGAAGCCGGACGCATGGTTCATCTCCTTCGCGTCCGCGGGCGAGCGCCAGGTCGCGGTCGCAGTGGTTATCGAGAACGGAGCCGAGAACGCGGCCGACATCTCCGGTGGGCGCCTAGCCGCGCCGATCGCGAAGGACGTCATGGAGGCGGTGCTACGGCAATGACACACGCAGCGCCCGTCCCCGGGCGGACGACCCCCCGCTACCCGTCCGCCACCGAGTCCCTCCTCGGGGCCCGGTACCGGCTTACTGAGCGAATAGCGCGGGGTGGCATGGGGGAGGTATGGCGCGGGACCGACGAGCTGCTGAACCGCGTCGTCGCGATCAAACTCCTGCGTGAAGACCTGGCCCTGGACTCGGGCTTCCTCGATCGGTTCCGGGCGGAGGCCCGCAATACCGCAGCGCTGTCTCATCCCGGGATCGCCGCCGTCCACGACTACGGCGAGCAGGGCGGCTATGCCTATCTGGTGATGGAGTTCATCCCCGGCGAGCCGCTGGCCTGGATCCTCTCCCGGGAGGCGACACTGGAACCCGACCGCGCGCTGCGCTATGTAGGTCAGGCGGCGCTGGCGCTGCAAACCGCGCACGATGCCGGCGTCGTACACCGGGACATCAAGCCGCCCAATCTCATAGTTACGCCGAACGACCGGGTGAAGATCACCGACTTCGGGATAGCCCGGGCCGTGGGCGACCGGTCGCTGACCGGAACCGGCACCGTCATGGGCACGGCCGAGTACCTTTCGCCGGAGCAGGCGAGCGGGCGGGACGCAACGCCTGCTTCCGACCTCTATGCGCTCGGCATCGTCTTGTACGAGTCGCTGGCGGGGCGCCGTCCCTTCCAGGGTGGAAACCCGGTCACAGTCGCTATGGCGCACGTCAGCCAGCCACCGCCGGCGTTGCCGCCCGCCGTGCCTGCACCTGTTGCCGGCCTCGTACACAGGCTGCTTGCCAAGGAGCCGGCACAGCGGCCCGTCTCCGCCGATTCGCTTGCCCGCGAGATCGCCCGGCTGCGCTCGACCCTCAGCTCGACACTCCGGCCGCCCGAGCCCCACCGGCTCGGGCCGACCACGCCCGCTCCCCCGCCACCGCAAGCCGCGGCTCGAAACGAGGCGTCGCGCGTCTTCCACGAGCAGCCGCGGGTTCTAGATACGGATAAGGCGGACAAGTCCGGCGCAGACAACGCGCGGCCAAGCACGGTCGATCAGCGGTCTCGGGAGGGAACAGCCTCGCGCCGCCTTCCGGGTGGTACGACATTCCTTAAGGAGCTGCAGGCGCGCCCGACCGGCCGGCGGCGCCGCGCGTCGCGACGTCGGCTCCCATTGGCGAACATGGTCGAGGCAGTGCGACGGCCGACCACTCGACGGCCCCTGCTCGTCGGTGCGGCATCGCTGGTGATCCTGCTGCTCGTCGGCCGGTGGTTAGCATGAGCGCCGGTATATGCACCGTATTTCGGGCACAATCGGACAGCAGCGAACATCGACCCAGCGAGAGCCGGTACGGTGTGCGAGGTCGCTGGAACGGCGCAGGCCGCGCGCGCGTCTGTAACGAACGCGCCACGTGTCCGGCGAATAGGTAGAGGAAGGGCACCGACGGATGGATGAGCCGCGTCTCATCGGCGGCCGCTACGAGCTGGGCGGCGTGCTCGGCCGTGGTGGCATGGCCGAGGTCCATATGGGCCGGGACGTGCGCCTCGGCCGTACTGTCGCGGTGAAAACGCTGCGTGCCGACCTCGCCAGCGACCCTACCTTCCAGGCGCGGTTCCGGCGCGAGGCCCAATCCGCCGCCTCGTTGAACCACCCGGCCGTCGTCGCGGTGTACGACACCGGTGAGGACCTGCTCAACGGGACACCGCTCCCGTACATCGTCATGGAGTACGTGGACGGCACGACGCTGCGCGAACTCCTGCAATCCGGCCGCAGGTTGCTGCCGGAGCGGGCGCTCGAGATCGTGGCCGGGGTTCTGCAAGCGCTCGAGTACTCCCACCGCAACGGGATCGTCCACCGGGACATCAAGCCGGGCAACGTAATGCTGACCCGCAGCGGCCACGTCAAGGTCATGGATTTCGGCATCGCCCGGGCAGTCGCCGATGTCGGCGCGACGATGACCGCGACCGCCGCGGTGATCGGTACCGCGCAATACCTGTCGCCCGAGCAGGCCAAGGGCGAGCATGTCGATGCTCGATCCGACATCTACTCGACGGGTTGTCTGCTTTACGAGCTGCTTACCGGCCGGCCGCCGTTCATGGGTGACTCGCCGGTGTCCGTGGCCTATCAGCATGTACGGGAAGAGCCGCTGCCGCCCTCGCAGTTCGACCCGGAGGTTTCGCCGGAGCTCGACGCGATCGTATTGAAGGCGCTGGCGAAGAACCCGGAAAACCGCTATCAGTCCGCGGACGAGATGCGGGCCGACATTGACCGTGCACTCGACGGCCGCCCGGTGGCTGCACCGCCGGTGTTTGCCGGCGACCCGACCCGGCCGCTGCCGTCGCAGCGGCCCGCCGGAGCCACGACGCAGCTCATGCAGCCGACGACCGTCGTACCGGCCGGCATGGGTGGCTATGGGGCTTATGGGCCTGAGGGGCCCGAGGGACCGGGCGGTCCACCGCCCGGCTACCAGTCCCAGCCGCCGAAACAGAACAAGGGACCGATGATCGCGCTGGTCGTGCTGGCGGTCATCGCTGTCTTCGCACTGGCCGCGCTCATCGGCCGCGCCCTGCTCGGCGGTGGCGACGAGAACAAAACCCAGGCTGTACCTTCCGTGCTCAACTCCACGCAAGCCGAAGCGAAGGAGACACTTACCAACGCCGGCTTCAACCCGGTGGTCGACGCAGCTTGTGGCGCGTTCAACTCTGAGATCGGAAGGGGCCGAGTGCTCAGCCAGTCACCGAAAGGTGCCACTCAGGCCGAGCCTGGTAGCACCGTCACGCTGTGCGTGTCGAAGGGCGTACAGACCGTAGCAATCCCGGCGAACATCACCCAGATGTCGGCGGATGCGGCGGCGGCGGCATTGCAGGGCCTCGGCTTCGATGTGCAGCGCGTGGAGCAGGCCAGCGCCGAGGTTGACGAGGGCAACGTCATCGGAACCAACCCGGAGCCCGGTTCGAGGGCGCCTAAAGGCTCGACGGTCAAGCTGCTCATCTCGACCGGGCCGGAACAGGTCGAGGTGCCTGATGTTCGCAATAAGCAGGTCGACGACGCCAAGAGCATCCTGGCGGACAAGGGCCTCGGGGTCAACGTAAACGAGACCGAATTTGCGGACGCGCAACCCGGCACGGTCCTAGACCAAAGCCCCTCACCAGGGTCGAGCGTTGACGCCGGATCTACTGTCAGCCTGACCGTCGCGAAGGAGCCCTCACAACCTGAGCAGGGACCGGTTCCCGGCGTTGTCGGCAAGACCGAGCAGGAGGCGATACAAATCCTGCAGAACGCAGGCTTCGAGGTGGACCGGAAGGATCAGGATGTTATCGACCCCCTCCAGGTGGGTGTCGTCGTGGCGCAGGACCCGGTAGCCAATGTGATCAGGCCATTCGGCGACAAGGTCACGATCTACGTCGGGAAGCTCGCTGGTGGAGGCGGCGGCTGATCGCCAGCTACGCCACGAGGGCGCGGAGTGGGGCGGCCTCGGGTGATCGGCTGAGGGTCCGGAACTGGAGCGCGCGAGGTTCGCCGCCTCCAGTGTTAGGAGGCGGTGCGGTCCAACGTGAACGCGCGGTCGAGGCCGCGGGCGCGGTCGACGGCGGTCGGGTCGCCACATTGGGCGAGCCAGTTGGCCAGCAGCAGGTGGCCGTGCTCGGTCAGGACCGACTCGGGATGGAACTGAACGCCCTCCACCGGCAGGTCGCGGTGGCGCATCGCCATCACCACGCCTCCCTCAGTCCGGCCGGTCACCTCGAGCTCGGGGGGCACGGTCTGCGGTTCGACCGCGAGCGAGTGATACCGCGTCGCGGTGAACGGACTCGGCAGCCGATGCAGGACCCCCGCACCCTCGTGCAGAACCCGGCTCGTCTTGCCATGCAGCAGTTCCGGGGCGCGGCCGACCGTACAACCAAATGCCACGCCGATCGCCTGGTGACCGAGGCACACGCCCAGGATCGGCAGGTCACGGGCGCACTCCTCGATCAGCGGGACGCAAACGCCGGCTTTCTCGGGGACGCCAGGTCCAGGGGAGAGCAGGACCCCGTCGTACGACCGCGCGTCGCCCGCGGACACTTCGTCGTTGCGGCGGACGTCACACTCGGCGCCCAGCTGGCCGAGGTATTGGACCAGGTTGAAGACGAAGCTGTCGTAGTTGTCGACGACGAGGATGCGGGTCATGAGCCACCTCCGCCGCCGGGGAACGCACTAGCGCCTGTCGAGCTGTCGACGGTCACGTCGTTGAAGGGGAGCCTCGGGTCGATCCAGGGGAAAACGTACTCGAAGAGCAGCCAGGCGACGAAGAGGATCGCCGTCACGAACCAGATCGTCTTCACGATCCAGTGGCCGGGAATGTGCCGCCAGATCCATCCGTACATGCCACTTCCCTCCGTGGTCCGCCCTCGAGGCGCGGGTCACGTCCTAGTTCAACAGCTCGTTCGGAGTCCCGGCCGCCTTGCTCATCACCGACTCCAGGTGACCCCAGTAGATCAGCCGATAGGTCGACGCCCACCGCGGGTGGCAGGTCGTCAACGTGATTAGCTTCTCGGTCGGCTCCGCCTCGGGCTCGTTCGGTACAGGCAACACGACGCCCACGTTGGTCGGGTCGACGATCTGGTGACGATCAATGACATACCGGTACCAGCTGTTCTCTGTCTCGACGATTACAACGTCGCCTGCCTCGAGCCGGTCGAGGTTTCGGAACGGCTCGCCGTGGGTCGCCCGGTGGCCGGCCACGGCGAAGTTGCCGACCTTGCCCGGCATCGCCGAATCCGGGTAGTGACCGAGTCCGCGCGCCAGGTCGTCCAGGCTGACGCCCTCGAGGATCGGCTTCTCCCAGTCGGAGCCGAGCCGCGGTATGTGCATCAAAGCAAACGCATCGTCCTCGCCGATCCCGGAGAAATCATCCGGCACTGGCTTGGCGTCCGGGTCATGTTGCGGCGGTGTCCAGTCCCGCTCGAGGCCATTCTTGATCTTCGCCTGGGCTCGGTTGGACTCAAGGTTCGTGTAGAAGAGCTGATAGACGCAGAACAGCAAGATCACGACGCCGAGAGCGATCAGGAGCTCCCCGACACCTCGGACGATGGCGGCGCCCCGCGACTTGTGCGGAGGCTCGACGGGAGGGACCGCTGGTCGGTCGTCAGGCACTGCCGGCGGCCGGTCAGGTCTGGCTGGGGGAGGCTTGGCCGGCGCCAGTCCAGACGCGGTTGGTGGCGAGTCACCACCCACCCGGAACCTGCGCTGCCCGTCTGCCGGGAGGTCCGCCGGACCAGGCATCGGGTTGTGCTTGACCCTGCCGAACAGCCCGCGCACGACCAGCGTGTCGGTTTGACCCGTCCCCCCGCCGTTCGGAGTGCTCTCCTTGTTGGTGTACGCGGACCCGCGCCGCAGATCCGCGGAGCGGCTGGGCTCGCCGTAGGTGGTGGACCGGTCCATGGTGTACGGCCGGGCACGGGCGAAGCCGCCGCTTTCAGCAGGTGATTCGGGATTGGAAACCCTGGGCTCGTCGGCGTCCCGGCGGCGCCTCCAAAGCGCGCGCTGCGCGGGGTCGACTCCGATCGGCGCGGTCGCTGCCTCTGCACTCCCGATGGGGGTGCTCGGCGCTAGCCGGCTCGGGCCGGCGGTGCTCGCAGAGGTGGTGCTTGGGGTCGGCGGGCTCTGCGGGGTGGTGCGCGCGCCGGGTCTGCTCGGGGAGCCGCTCGGCGTCGGCGGACCCGGCAGGACAACGTCGGGGCTCGGCATATCCGGAGGTGCGGTGCCCCGGGCAGGCGCACTCGGGTCGGGCGCGCTTTCTGCCGCTCTCGTCTCGCCGGACGGAGGTTGTTTGGTGGTCGGCGGGCGCTTCGGGGTGAACCAGTCGTCGTGGCTCGGCTCGCTCGTCGTTCCGGTCTCGACCGAGCCTGACGAAAGGTCGGGCATGGCCGGCCCGTTCGGCTTGCCGCCTAGGTCCGGGCCTTCGATGGCGGCCGAGTCGACGTCGGTCGAATGGCGTCCCATGCTCAGTCCTCTGCTGAGGCATACCGGAGTTCGAGCGCGCCGGTGTATGCCGGGATCGTCACGCCTGATCTCTTTTCTGCCCGATAGCCCAGACCGTAAGCGGTGACGTACTGCTGGTAGTACTGCACCGCGGTCGACTCGTTCAACGCACCAATCAGCCGGTCGGTGTCGCCCACCGCAGTGATGGAGTACGGCGGGGAGTAGACGCGACCTTGAAGAATAAGCGTGTTCCCGACGCAGCGCACCGCGCTCGTCGAGATCACCCGCTGGTCCATGAGCTGGATCGCCTCGGCACCGCCGGCCCAAAGTGCGTTGACCACCGCCTGCACGTCCTGCTGGTGGACGACAAGATCGTCTGGACTCGGGTCCGGCAGGCCTGGATACGCCCGGTCGATCGCGTCGGGCGGTGCGTCATCAAGGGTCACGGTCAGCCCTGGGCCCGACACCGGGGTGAGACCGGCCGACTGGGCGAGTCGCTCGGCCCGTGCCCGAGAAGCTAAGGCCCGCTCATCGGTCGAGCTCACCGACAGATCCGCCACCTGCTCGCGCAGGGCAGATACATCCCCCGCCAAGCGGGCATTGCCCTGCTCGACGTCCTCGATGAGGTCGACCAGGCGGGTGGAACGGCCACCGCGTAGATCCGTACCTCTGGACGCCTCTCCAGTGACGGCGAAGATGAGGCCAGCGAGCAGGGCGACGACGGGAACACCTACCCGCCAGCCGAGCGCCACTGGCCTCGTCGCCATCGTCCCGGGACCTCCAACGTGAGCCGTACGGCGAGAATGGGGTTACGCTAACCGACGCAGGACGACCGGCCGGGCGCTTGGCGGGGCTGCCATCGCCGGCGATCGTCCGATCCCGCCCTTAGAGGAGTGAGTCCCCGATGCCAAAGTCTCGCCTGCGGCGCAAGACCGCCTTTACCCCGCCGCCCGAGAAGGCGCCGGTCAGGCTCGAGAGCCCGCCGTGGGTCGCTGGGCTGATGGTCGGCCTGCTGTTGTTCGGACTGGCCTGGCTCGTGACCTTCTATGTAGTAAACGCTTCCGACAAGGACGTCCCGCTCATCACCGACCTGCACAACTGGAACCTGCTGGTCGGCTTTGCATTCATCGCGGCCGGTTTCGCCGTCTCGACCCGGTGGAAGTGACGCTGGACCGTTGTCCCCAGCCGGGCTTGTCGTGTCCCCAGCAGTAATCCACAGATGGGGATACGTAATGTGACGAGGGTCACACCCTCGGTGTGGTTCCGTCGGCGCATGCGGCTGCGCCTGATCATCGTCGCGTGTCACACGAGCCAGTGCGCACGTAGCACCTAGGTAAGTTGAGATGTGCGCAGGACCACGAGGGCGATGAGAATCCCAAGTACGCCGATACAGCTGGCCACTTGAATCTCGGTACGTCGAGCCTTCGGTGCGTATGCGAAAACGCTCGCCACGACTCCCCCGGTGACTAGCCCGCCGACATGCGCCTTCCAGTCAATGCCCGCGACGAAAAAGCCGAAGGCCAAGTTGAGCGCGATAAGGATGGCGACCGATCTCGCATCGAAACGCAGCCGGTTCGCGATCACCAGCATCGCCCCGAGCAGGCCGAAGATCGCGCCAGACGCCCCGAGGGACTGTTGGTTCGGCGGGTTGAACAGGTAGGAGACGACCGAACCGCCGAGCGCGGACAAGATGTAGAGCATCAGGAACCGCCACCGTCCCAAGACCGCCTCGAGCTGAGGACCGAACAGCCACAGGGCAATCATGTTCAGGGCGAGATGGGCGATTTGGACGTGCAGAAACGCCGCCGTGATCAGGCGATACCACTCGCCCTGGGCGACCCCGGCCGGGCCGCCGCTGGAGGCGAGGAAGCCGGCGTTACCGAGCAGCGAGAGGCGCTCCTGGAAAGCTCGGCCGCCGATGCTGGCGAGGATGAAGACGGTGATGTTGACGCCGATGATGATCCGGGTCACGAGGTCGGACCGCCGATGGATGCGACCACCGAGCTGGGTGCGGGCCTCGCGGACCGTGCGGCCGCCGTCCCGTACACAGTTGGGGCATTGGAAACCGACGGCGGCGCTGATCATGCAGTCGGGACAGATCGGGCGCTCACACCTCGTGCATCGGATGTGCGTCTCTCGCCCGGGATGGCGATAGCAGGTCGGTGTGACCTCCGCCGCTTGGCCGGGTTCGTCGCCCGTCATCGCTGGCTCAGCGGTCACGTGGGTCTCTCATTTGTCGTGTTCTCCCGGCGTTCCACTCGGATCGTATTGATGACCACGTCTTCGAGCGGCCGGTCCATTGCCCCGATGGGCGTGTTGCTGATCCGGTCGACGACCTCGCGACTCCCGCCGTCAACGACCTCACCGAAGATCGTGTGCTTGAAGTTGAGCCACTTGGTCGGCGCGACCGTCACGAAGAACTGGGAGCCATTGGTGTTCGGCCCCGCGTTCGCCATGGCGAGCAGATAGGGACGGTCGAACGACAGCTCGGGATGAAACTCGTCCGCGAAGCGGTAACCGGGACCGCCGGTACCGGTGCCGAGCGGATCGCCGCCTTGGATCATGAAGCCATTGATCACCCGATGGAAGATCGTGCCGTTGTAGAGCGGCTCGGTCGTCGGTCTCCCGGTCCGTGGATCGGTCCACTCCTTAGTCCCGGTGGCGAGCTCGACAAAATTCCTGACCGTCTTGGGCGCCCGGTCCGGGAAGAGCTTTAGCTCGATGTCCCCGACATTGGTCGAGATGATCGCGAACAGCTCCTCGGCCACGCTTCGGTCCCTCTACTCGTACGACACCAGCACCCATTGCGCCGAGGCGTACGGGGAACACCGGCGCGGTTAATGCATCCTCGCACGGCCTGAGCCAATCGGCCACGCGAGGTCGAGTGCCCTCACCACCCAACCGGCCGCATGACTGCAAGGCAACCGGGAATTAGCGTCAAGTTTGCTGTTTCCTTAGAGTTGATCTCGACTACGGAGACCACCGACCACCCGGAGGTTCCAGTGTTCCGGTTCGGGAGAACCCAGGAAAGCCGCACCGACCGCCTTCGCTTCAAGGCGATAAAGGCACGCAACCGCGCCGCCGAGGCCGCGTACAAGGCCCAGGCCGTGACCAAGCCGAAGGTCCAAAGCGCAGGTAGCGCCATCGCCCCGCGCGTGGAGGCAGCTCGCACGAAGGTTAGCGAAGACCTACTTCCGATGGTGGCCGGTCTGATGGCCGCGGCCACCGAGCGCTCCAGGCCGGCGCGCGCCGAGGCCGCGGCCCGCAGTGTGGCAATGTGGCACGCGCTCCTCGGCGAGTACAGCGCAGCCGAGAAGGCGCGCAAGTCGCACAAGCTACGCAACACGGCAATCGCTGTCGGCGGTCTAAGCGCTGCCGCCGCCGCGGCCAGCTACGCTATCACTAAGCGCTCCCGCGGCCCGGAGTGGATGCAGGACGGGTCGGAGGAGCCGTTCGCCACCGCCGCCGAGCCGGTCCATGAGGCAGCGAGCACAGGCGGGACATCGTCTTCGTCGCGAAGGGCCGCGACGTCCAGCGCCTCATCCGCGTCTACGTCTCAGGCTGGGCGCGGGTCATCGGAGCATGGCACGACACGGTCCAGTGCAGACAAGGCCGGGGCTTCGCCCGACGAGGCGGCCGCCGATAAGTCCTAGGCGGGCTTTGACACCAACCGCCGCAGCTGGGATAGGACTAAAGCGGCCGCCTCCGATGAACGAGGCGGCCGCTTTGGTGCGTGCTGGGCGACAAGTGCGGATCGCGCATCGGATGGTTTGGTGATGTGCCGATGAATTGGGGCTCGTTGCGCCGTCAACCTTGAGAGTCTTTCGTATGGACGCGGTCGCCGGCGGGATGACCCGCCGAGCCGCACACTTAGGAGGAGCTATGTTCGCGAAGACCAAGGCGTTCAGCTCGTTCGCCGTGGACGACCTGGCGAAGGTCAAGTCCTTCTATAGCCAGACGCTGGGCATCCCAGTGGACGAGAGCGATGGCGTGCTGATGCTCCACATCGCAGGTGACCGGGACGTAATGATCTATCCCAAGCCTGACTACATCCCGGCTACCTACACGGTCCTCAACTTCCCGGTGGAGGACGTGGACGCGGCGGTTGACGAGCTGAGCAGCCGGGGTGTCACGTTTGTGCGCTATGAGGGCTTCGATCAAGACGAGAAGGGAATTAGTCGGGCCATGGGAGTGGCGATCGCCTGGTTCGCCGACCCCGCCGGCAACATTCTGGCCGTCCTCCGGCAATAGCCGTCAGGTCCCGCTCCTGCGCCCTCGCCCGAGCTGGATGGAGCCCGTCATAGGCTTCCCGCGTCCATCGAAGGAGGAGGCCGTCGTGTTCGTTCACCTCTCGATCCACCGGCCGAAGCCGGGCAAGGAGAGCGATCTCATCGACTCGATGCATCGGTTCGGCCAGGCGAATGACAGTCCGATTCCAGGACTCAGGGAGGCGCACACGCTGCGCGACCGCGAGACCGGCACGCTGGTCGGTTTGGCGATCTGGGAGTCGGAGGACGCGTTCCGGGCCGGCGTGCCGGGAATGCGGGCAGCGGTCCAGAGCGACGACTTCGACGCCTGGGAAGACGGTCGCCCCGAGGTCTACCTCCTCGACCCCGTGTGACCTTCAGCGTCCTGGTGATCGATCGTTGTTGGCGCAGGCGGACGGGTCAAAGCCAAGGTCCCTACCTGCGCTCACCCCAACCCGGCGCGCCCGGCACCCCGGCGCCCTACAAGGTCGTCAAAGACGACTTGCCTGGCTTCGGGATCTACCGGGACGACGCGAACGGCGTCGGTCGAGGTGACGTAAACCCTCGGAGGGCGACGCCGTCCGAGGCCGTCCGCTCAGTGATCCCTTAGTCCCGGGTCGCTCGGCGGAGGACATCCCGGGTCCGGTCCATCATGGAGACGAACGGACCGACGAGGATATTGGCCGTCGCGGATTCCACGCCAGCGTGCGGATGGGTCGGCGCCATCGCCTCCGCAGCCTTCACCGCCGCGGCCATCCCCCGTGATCTCGTCTCGTCGAGGCTCTCTCGAAGCGTAGGGAACTCCTCGCGTTCCTCGTGCTCGGCATGAGCAAGCACACTGCGCCGGAGGACGGAGAACAGCTCGGGAAACTCGGGGGATTCCGGTCCAAGACTTTCCAGAGCCTCCAGCGTCTTCTTGGCCTCGTTCTCCTCTTGCAGCCGGGCATCGACGATCTGCGATATGGCCTCATCCTTCCGCCTCGCGATGGGGTGAACGATCTCTTCCTCGGCGGTCTCGTGCACGGCAAGGAACCGCCGCAGCCGATCGAACGCGTCGGCACGTTGATCAAGCGGGGCGCTGTCCACCTCCAAGAACAGGCGGCGTATTTCGACGTGCTGGCGAAGCAGCAAGTCAATGATGTTGTTCTCGTCCATCGTCTCGGGACGCTCTGCAGCCACGAGCCACCTCCGGCGCGATTGCGATCAGACCGGGGCTCATTCCCTTCCTCGCCGGACGAAACAGGAATTCCGCCTCAGCCACGGCCATCTTGCAGCGTAAAGAGGTGTCGTTGCCGCATGCCGGGGTACCGCCGCAGGTCTGTCCATCACAACGTCTCGGAGGAGGCACCAGGTGAGTGAATGGGGGAACCAAGATCCCGCATCCCGAAGCACGGCCGAGGAGGCCCGGGAGGGGGCGCGTCAGGTAGCCGGCACGGCGCGAGAGCAGGCCAAGACGGTAGTCGCGGAGGCGCAAGGGCAAACGCGACAAGCAACCGACCGAGTGAGACTGCGGGCGACCGAGGAGGCCGACAAGCAGACCCGGCGGCTGAGCGAGAACCTCAGAGCCTGGTCCGATGAACTGTCCTCGATGGCCGAGGGTGCGAAGCCAGATTCGCCAGCACGCGACATCGTCCAGCAAGTCTCGGGGAACGTGCAGCGAGCCGCCGGGTACCTTGATCAGCAGGGTGTGCAAGGCGTGCTGGACGACATACAAGCCTTCGCACGTCGGCGCCCAGGCGTCTTTCTGGCCGCAGCCGCCCTGGCCGGGTTCGCCCTGGCACGGGCGACGAAGGCCGCGGCAGCGAGTCAGCCCACCCAGGAACGCGGACCCGAGCTGCAGGCTCCGACCCGGCCGTACGCCATGACAACGGGCGTCGAGGGTGGGCGGGCCTATGAGACTACCGAGCCCCTGCAGCCCGAGTACGGGACGCGAGGCGACCGCACCACGGAAGGCTCGTGAGTCGATGTCCATCCATGGCGACGCACAAGACACACGATCACAGGACCTGCGCGAGCCAGCGCAGGAGTTCGGAGAGGGCCAGCAGGAGCCCAGCCTGGGCGAACTGATCAGCGAAGTCACCGAAGACTTCCAAAGACTCTTCCGAGAGGAGGTCTTGCTTGCCAAAACCGAGATCCGTGAAGAGGCCACCAAGTCCGCCAGGGCCGCAGGACTACTTGGTGCGGCAGGCTTTGCAGGTTACATGGTTGTGATCTTGCTCACCCTTGCCGCGGTGTTCGGGCTTGGCGCCGTGATCCCGCTCGGCTGGGCGGCGCTCGCGGTCGGTGGGGCCTGGGCCCTCATCGGCCTCGTCCTCTACAGCACCGGCAGGTCTCGCCTGCGAACTGTCTCCATCAAGCCGGAACGCACGATCGAAACGTTGAAGGAGGATGCGGAATGGGCACGGCATCCGACGAGATGAAGACCGAGATCGACCAGACCCGAGAGAAGCTGGCCACGGATGTCGACCGGCTTGCGGACCGAACCAGTCCGCGCCGCATCGCTCAGCGCCGCGCCGACCGAGTTCGGGGTGCATTCCGAACCGCTCGTGAGCGAGTCATGGGGTCCGCTGAATCCGCGACCGGTCAGGCCCGGTGGCGGGCCGAGCAGGCGGGTGGCGCCGTCCAGGACGCTGCCAGCCGGGTAGGGGAAACCGCAAGCGGTGCCGCACAGCAAGCCACCGAGGCCGTGAAGTCGGCCCCCCAGCAAGTGAGGCAGCAGACCCAGGGCAATCCACTCGCTGCGGGTCTCGTCGCCCTGGGTGTCGGCGCGCTGGCGGCGACGCTGATCCCGACGAGCAGAACCGAGAAGCAGGCCGCTCGCCAGGTTGCCGACCGAACAGAGGACATCGTCCAACCGGTAAAGGAATCGGTGACCGAGTCGGCACAGCAGGTTGTCGACGAGGCCAAGAGCACCGCCCGGGAAGGTGGGCAACAGGTGGCCGACGCCGCGCGGGCAGGCGCCCGGACCACCCGGCAGGAGCTCCGCGAACAGGCACGGTCTACCACCGAGCAGGCACGCGGCTCAGAGCCGGCAGGGTAAGCAGCCGTCTCCTGCTCCTGCCTTTCTGCCGCTCCAACCAAGCGGGCACTGGTCGAGGGTGGCGGCCCGAGGGGTCCGGCACGTCAAGCGTGTCGGACCCCTTGTCATACGCCAAGGCAGGCGCCTATCCGGAAAGGACCTGTGGGCGGGGGCACGCGATGCCGTGTCCGCTGGGCGATCTTTGCCATCTGGCATACGGAAACTGTCGCAGAACGCGCAGGCATGGATTGGCCGGCTTGCGCCCGCGACCGCTAGAGGAAACGCTCGCGGCGAAGCGAACGTAGGGCAATGTAGCCGAGCAGCGGCGGCAGGTAGAACGTGATGAGGCGATACACGATCGCCGCACCCACCGCGGTCGCGCTGTCAACACCCATCGCGATGAAGCCGGCGGTGAGGGCCGCCTCTGTGACGCCCATCCCGCCGGGCACCGGCATGACGCCGGCGAAGAGGGCCACAAGCTCGTTGACGAGAATCACGTCGGCGAACGCCACATCCTGCCCGAACGCGCGGAGGACCGTGTAGCTGCACAACGAGAACAGCAACTCGACTACGACGTTCGCTGCAAGCACCCCGCTCAGCCGCCGCGGCGACTCGACTAGCGGCAAGACCTTCTCCCGCACATTGCTGAGAGCGGACGCGACGATGCGGCGCAGCATCGGCAGCAGCGCCACAGCGGCCAGCGCGAGCACGAGCACCACCGTCAGGACGATGAGGAGGCCTCCAGACCCGTCCCCGGAGTGCGCCTCGTCGAGATGGAGCTCAAGCGTCCCGAATCCGAACAGCAGAATCGTGAGGATGATCCCGATCTGGGCGGCGAAGCCCGCGAGGCTGTCGAGGGCGCCGATTGTGATCGCCGACGTTCGGTCGAGGCCGCAGCGCTGGAAGAAGCGGATGTTGACAGCCACGCGTGCAACAGTCGACGGCATTGCGAGGTTGACGAAGGTTATCGCGAACTGCAGCGTGGCCAGGCGTGGCAGGGGAATCCGAAGCGGCGCCGCGACGGCCAGCGCAACGGCATTCGCCAGCCTCGGTGTTTGGCCGATCACGAGGGCCAGGATCAGCAGCGGCACGCTGGCCGCCAGCACGGCGTCGATGATCGCGTCGAGCCCGATGTCCTGGAGCCCGCTCACCAGACCGACGGCGGCGAGGAGCAGCAGGACCCCCATCACCACCCGTCCGACCGAGAACCGCCGCAGCGGCTGGAGCTCCTCCTCTGTGCCCCCGACCGACCGACGCGCGACCTCGCGCAACGCGTCGATGTCGACGTCAGCGGCCGCCGCCCGCTGCCTCAGGTTGTGCGTGAGTGCAGCCGGCTGAACGTAGGAGGTGACCGCGGCCAGTCCGTGGTCACCCAGCGCCGCACGGGCGACCGCCGTCGCCCGCTCCGTGCCGGCGACCACGGCAGTTGTGGCGAGAAGCTGAGCCTCGTCGATTCGCCGTGACAAAGCATCCGAACCAACGACAGCTCGGTCGAACTCGCCAAGATGCACCACCGCTCCCGCCACCTGTAGGCGATTTGGAGCGATCGCCCCGTGTCGGATCCCGGCAGCATGAAGATCGAGAAGAGTGCTCCAACAGGACGAGAGCACCGCGTCATCGACTTCACGGGTGCCATCACCCAGGCCAGGGCCGACTCGTTCGGCCACGAGCACCGCATCGCGACGAGCATCGACAGCTGCGGCGACAATCGGTGCCACGGCGACGCCACGGCGCTCCGCCAGTAACGTCAGAAACGCCTCGTGCTCGATCTGCTGGCGCCTGGTGAGAGCCACGTCGGGCCCACCGGAGCGGTACCACAGCAGACGCCACAACTTCACAATGAGCTGGCTGTCCCACGCGTCCCGGCCGTACACCCGAATGTCGAGCTCTCCACCAGCCGGCGTCGTTGCGATCACCCGGGCGACGCCTGCCGAAGTTTCGATGGCGCGCGGTTCTGCCTCGATGTCGATCGCGCGTAGCGCCTCGCGCACCTCCCGCAACGACGGCTGCTCGCCGGGCGAACCCGCGATCAGGTGGACGAACGCCGCTGCCGCCCATCCGAGACAGAGCGCGCCGATGGCGTCCCCTGGGTCCAGCACCTGGAGCGCAATGGCGGCGAGCCACGCAAGACAGACCAACCACCGCCCGAGGTGGCGCAGGGGCCGTGCCAGGTACGGCGCCGACACGGCGACGGCTCCTGCGCCGGTGGCAAGCGCCAAGGATGGAAAGTCGATCCGGTCGTTCGCGGATCCGAGCCCTGCGAAGAGCTCAGGCCACTCGCCGATGGTCAGCCGCCCGGTCACCGCCGCGCCCACGGCGGCCACGGCGACGACCGCGACCAGATCTCGCGCCAGCTCCCATCGGCGCCGGACAAGCGCCAGCGCGAGCAGGACCACCACCCAGATCTGGAGGAGATCGAACGAGATCTGCCAGACCGGTCGAAGGACGGCGGGTGAGCTCGACAGCAGTGAGCCGAACGCCGCCTCGGCCTCGCCTGGCGGTTCGTCCGCACGGGCTGCGCTGACGAGGAGTACAACCAGCGAGGCACCCAACAGCACGGCGTCCGTGACCCTGCGAAACCGGCGCGGCCGAGCCGGTACCGCGAACGCCCGTGCTCCCAGTCGATATGGATCCCGCTCGAGGACGTCAGCTGACCGGGGGCCCTGGACCCCCCGGCCGTCTGCGACAAGTGGCCCGGCGTGATCCGTGTCGCGCTTGCCAGTCTCCGACCGCAAGTGGCCTCCTCGTTGCGACGGCCTCTAGTCATTCCAGTACGCGATCCCGACAACGAGTATGCGCGCGGCGGCAGGAGCCGGCGGGCGATGAACGAATCGAAGACGATCGGATTGTCGCCGGGTTTAGTTCACATTCATAATCATGAAGCGAGGTTGCTTGATCGGCAGGTCCTGGTGTTCAACTGGCGATGATGCGGCCCGGAATAGCGTTCGTTGTGGGGAGGCCGGGATGGCCGCGGTCAGGCGTACGAGCCGAGCGTTGGCGAGCAGGGCCGAGCAGGCCGGCATGTTCATCGCGGCGGCATCTGTCCCCAGGTCGTTCCAGCGCACGCTGATGCCGCGATCCGCGATGGACCAGGGTTTGATCACCGGTGTTCTTGCGGCCGGCAACTACGCCACTGCTGCGTTCCTCCAGGACGCCATCGAAGCCGCCGCCCATCGTCTTGCCGCCGCGGCGGTCGATGATGAGGACGATGCAGCCTGGCAGCGGCTAAATGTGGTCGCTGACCTCGCGGCCATCGGTGGGGGACTCGCGGTGCAGGCGGCCTTCCGGCAGCGACCCCGCGAGCGGCTGCTCCGTGGTGCGGTACGCACCGGCGGCTGGCATCTTTCGGCGGGCGGCCTCGCGGGCCTGGCCGCCGCGGCCAGCCAAGAGGTCGGCTCAGCGCTCCGTCGCCACGTGGGGTTCGCACCGCCGCTAGCTATCCCGGTCGGTGCTGCGCTCTCGGCAGCCATCGAGTACCGGCGCAGGCGGCGACTGTCTGACGATGTGCTAGTCGACCGCGACCTGGACCCGCAGGAGTCTGCGATCAAAGCCCTCGCTATGGGCGGGCTCGTGGCCGGCGGACTGGT
>JBKOZJ010000002.1:0-10228 GCA_046725875.1 Actinomycetota bacterium | reverse complement strand
GTCGCAATCATGCGTGGCCGCTACCTGCTCGGCCTCAGCAACGCCAACCGACAAGCCGCCGGTGTCGTGACCGGCGACGAGGTCGAGGTTGAGCTGGAAATCGATGCCGAGCCCCGTGTCGTAGTCGAGCCCGCTGACTTCGCCCGCGCCCTAGATGGCGATCCGGCCGCCCGCACCGCCTACGACCGCTTGTCTTATGCCCGCAGGCGGGAGCACGTGCTTGTTATCGAGAGCGCGAAGAAGGCCGAGACGCGCACACGGCGGATCGAGAAGGCCCTGGCCATGCTACGGGACCAGGAGTCGGCATGGGGCCGCGTGGCCCGCGCCAAAACTCGAGGCGATCACCTCTGACATCTTCGAGAAGCCACACCCGCCATGGCGCGAGACGCACTCTCCGCCTTGAGTGGAGCCGTGGTTCAGGGCGTGTAGGCGATGCCCGTCAGCTTGGCACAATGGCCGTATGGAGAAACCGGAGATCGTTTCCGCCAAGGAGTGGCAGCAGGCCCGTGATGAGCTACTCACGGCTGAGAAAAACGCCACCCGCGCACTAGACGCGCTCGCCGCGCAGCGTCGCCGCCTTCCGATGGTCAAGTTTGGCAGCGCGTACACATTCGATACGCCGGACGGCACCAAGACCCTCCTTGACCTGTTCGAGGGGCGCGAACAGTTGGTCGTCTACCAGTTCATGGACCTCGGGCCCGACCGCTACTGTCCGGGCTGTACCAACTTCACGAACAACATCCCGGCCGTCGTGCTGGCCGATTTGGCCGAGTACGGAGTCACCTGGGTGACCGTATCCAACATGCCGCTTGCCCAGATCGAGGCATACAAGGATCAGATGGGTTGGGCGGTGCCGTTCGTGTCTTCGCGCGGCACGTCGTTCTCCGACGACTGCGGCGCGAATGGTGGCTTCATGCTGAGCGTTTTCCTGCGTGATGGCGATGACATCTACCGGACGTACTCGACGACCGCCCGCGGCGTGGACCGGATCCTGTTCAGCCACAACATCCTCGACCTGACCCCGTACGGCCGGCAGGAGGATTGGGAGGACTCGCCTCCTGGCTGGCCGCAGCACCCCACATACGGTTAGCCAACGAGCAGGGAAGCTTCACAAGCGTGTGGCGTAGATGCGTACCGGCTCGCCCGAGCCGGATATTGCGTCACGCTCGTAGGCGAGACCGATCTTCTCGGCGACGCGCTGGGAGGGCACGTTTTCCGGATTGATGATTGCAATGAGCCGCCTCACGCCGAGCACATCGCGGGCATGGTCACGGCAAGCAGCCGCTGCTTCGGTGGCGTAACCGAGGCCCTGGAGAGCCCAGAGGATGTGATAACCGACTTCGATGTCGGTCGTTCCTTCGACCAGTTGCGGCGTCAGGCCGCAATCGCCCACGAACTCACCGGTGGCCCTGAGTGTGAGCAGCCAGAGACCGAAGCCTTGCTGTCGGTAGAGCCCCTGGTTCCAGTCGATCCAGGCCAGAGCTTCGTCCCGGTTCTTCGGGCGAGGGTAGTACCGCATTACCTCAGGGTCGCCGAGGAGCGCCGCCATGTCGTCGAGGTCGCCTGCTGTCATCTGGCGGAACGCGAGACGTTGCGTAGGGGCCGGAACGCGGCGATGTTCGCTCACCACGTCTCCCTTCTCCCGACACGCGGGTCGGCGACCGAATCCTTCGTCACGGACTGAGGTAGGCAGTTTCGGCACGGCGCACTGCTTCTGGAGCAGTAAGTGTCGTGCCACGCTCCGCGTTTGGTTGTACTGATGCGGACAATATCGGCCGAGATCTCGCTGCTATGGAGCGTCGAAGTGGATCAGACTCTTGGCGACGCCGTCGCCCCAGTCGATCTGCGTCCGACCTGTCTCACGCCAGCCGATTCGGGTGTACAGCCGGATGGCGTTCGTACAGTTATCGGCCACGTCCAACGCCAGCGGCTGCTGCTGTCGCCGGGCCCAGCTCATCGCGTGAGTTACCAACGCTCTGCCGACGCCTCGGCCGACGTAATCGGGTGACACGAACAACCGCTCCAAGATCAGGCGCCTTGGTGGCCCGGCCGACGCAGTGACACATACGTGGCCGACGATCTCGTCGTCGCGAACGGCGACCCATGCCGCACGGGTGTATGGCGGGCTCAGCCAGCCGGCAGGATCGGCGGGCCAGTGGATCGGGTAACGGTGAAGACCATGCACGCGCAAGAGCAGCATGGCGCAGGCTTCCAGGTCAACGCCGGACCGCTCCCGGACCACCACAGACATTCAACTATTCCAACCCGACGGACACCGTACGTGCAGGTCCCACGAACCGGTGCTGGTGGCTACCACCCAGGGCTGCGGGGTCGGTGATGGACCGACCCCGCAGCGTAGCCAACGGCGAACGGTCGAGAATCCCGGCACTCGTGGGCGTCAGCGGTGGATTGTGTCAAACATGAGGCGTCGGTTCACCCGCGGCGGATGAGGCCGTCCGCCGAGCGCACGTGCGACCGTCAGCCGTCGATGCTTCGGTCGGATACCTCGAGCGTGCTGAGGGGGAACTGCGGATGTGCGGATGCCTGCTGGCCCTGCTCGCGGGGTTCGCCCCTAGGGTCGCCCTTGTCCTGATCTGGATTTTTACGAACCTCGTCGATCGGGCCTTTTCTGGCTTCATCATTCCGCTGCTTGGATTGATCTTCTTTCCGTACGCGACGCTCTTCTACGTGCTGGCCTATGCCCCCGTGATCGGGGTCAGCGGCTGGGGTTGGTTCTTCGTCGTACTGGGATTCATTTTCGACATCGGCCACTGGTTGGGAAGCGGCCAAAGCGGGCGGCGACGCTATGCCGCCACCTACTGATCGATAGACCGAGTCATGAAATCGGGATTGCGGCCGGCTCGAACCCCGCAGCGACTCCGCCGGACCGGGCGCGAGGACTCGGAGCAGCTCGTTATTTCTGGTTAAGTCGCTCGGCGAATGCCGAGCATGCGCGACACGCTCTCGGCGTACCGGGCCGGGAAGGACGCGTACGCAAGAATCGCCGCTGAACGCACTACAGCTCGCGTCGGAGCGCCGATGCTCGGTTAGGTTCGGCGGCCGCGCGGCAAGCCACCCGAACCGACGCGTTCTTAACAGAGGAGATCGGCATGGCCGAGTTACAGCAGTTGCGGGCGCCGGGCAGCGTGCGCGTCATCGGTATTCTGATCATGGTGGCCGGCGTGATCCTGCTTGGCGCCGGTATAGCCACGTGGTTCACGGTCAGGGATCAGCTCTCAGACGAGAAGATCACCGTCTCCGACGATGCGGATCACTTCGCCGGCGACAAGGTGGATGGCCCGTTCACGGCGTACGAAGAGGCGCAAACAATTGAGAAGCACGCGCTCGCGGAATCCGGTGGTCAGACATATGCCCAGCTGCCGCAGGATGACCCGAGGCGGCAGACCGTTATGACCGCGTCGTTCCTGCGGGCCTCGCTCTTCACGTCGGTCGTGGCGTTCGGCGTGGCCGCGCTGGCGGCCGGCCTCGGCGTCGTGTTCCTTCTCCTCGGATGGGGCCTGCTGGCGACCGGCCGGGCGCGCCCCGCAACGACGACGGCCGCCCCCGTCGCCGCAACCGATTCAGAGTCGTGATCCCGCTGTCGTCGTAGCACTCGGTGACTCCCGGCCTGCTGACCGGGGTTGGCGAGCGGGGCTCGCGATTGCGGGATGGCGGTCGCTGGTTTGGCGCTTCGGAGCACCATGATCCCGCAATCGCGAGCCCCTCTCCCGGTCTAGGCGCGTGCGCCGACCCACTCGCGGCCCGGCTCGTGGGCCAGCGGGTCCTCCGGGGCCGGCAGGTACTGCTCCGGACGGCCCTCGACGTACAGCTGGGGCAGCCGGCTCTGGACCGACCTCGGCAGCCACCAGTTGGCGCGACCCAACAGGTGCATCACGGCTGGCACGAGCAGCATCCGGACAACCGTGGCGTCGACCAGGATGGCCGTGGCCATGCCGAGCCCGATGACCTTGAGGATGATGTCGGGGCTGGGCACGAACGCCGCGAACACGGCGATCATGATCGCTGCCGCCGCCGTGATCACCCGACCGGTGCCGGCCAGCCCGTCGCGGACGGCGCGGGCATTGTCGCCGGTCCGCATCCACGCCTCTCGCATCCGGCTGATCAGGAACACCTCGTAGTCCATCGACAGCCCGAACAGTACGGCGAACACGATCACGGGCACAAAGCCGGGCATCGGCGTCTCGGTGTCGATGCCGAGCAGTTGGCCGGCCCAGCCGCCTTCCAGGACGTACGACATGACTCCATAGGCCGCGGCGACCGAGAGCAGGTTCATCACCGCGGCGGTCAGCGGGATCACGATGCTCCGGAACGCGGCGAACAGCAGCAGCATCGAGAGCGCGATCACGCCGCCGATCAGGTACGGCAGCCGGCTCGAGACGTTTTCGTTCGAGTCGATGTTGGTCGCGGTGACGCCGCCGACGTGGGCCTCGACACCGGTGCCGTCGGTCGCGGCCGGGATGACGTCGGCGCGCAGCTTGCGGACGAGGTCCTCAGTCGCCTTGTCCTGCGGCCCGGTCTCCGGGATGACCGTGATCAACGCCGCGTTGCCGCCGGCACTCATCGTCGGCGGCGAGGCCGTCGCCACGCCGGGAGTGTCGCCGATGTCCGTGGCGAGGTTTTGGACCGTGCTGCTGTCATTGGCCGACGACAGCTCCGCCGCAATCAGCAGCGGGCCGTTGGCACCGACGCCGAAGCTTTCGGCGGCCATGTCGTATGCCTGCCGGGACGACCTGTCCTCGGGGTCGTTGCCGGCGTCGGGGAAGCCGTACCGAACACCGAGGAACGGCGCGGCCAGCGCCAGCAGGACAGCGGTGCCGCCGACCGTGGCGAGGATGCGGTGCCGGTCGATGAGCCGGGTCCAGACCGCCCACCGCCGAGTCGGTACGAGGTGGCCACCGGCGGTGACCTGCGGCACGGAGCGCCGGCCGATCGGCAGCCGGAGCCGGTCCACCCAGCGGCCCAGGTACCCAAGCAGGGCCGGGAACAGGGTGACTGCCGCCGCCATGACGATGAAGACCGCGGCAATCGTGACCACGGCGGCGCCGCGCATGAAGGACAGGCCCATCGCGAAGAGGCCGAGCATGCTCACGATCACGGTGCTGCCGGCGACCAGCACGGCGCGTCCGGCCGTGTCGAGGGCCGCGACGGTTGCCGCCTCGGGTTCCAAGCCGACCGCCCGCCACTCGCGGAACCTGGTGATCATGAGCAGCGTGTAATCGATGCCGAGCGCGATGCCCATCATTGTGGCCAGCGCGGTCGACCAGTCGGGCACGTCGGCGAGCGCCGCGATGACCCCGGTCAGTGCCGCGCTGACCGCCAGGCCGGCGAGGGCGACCCCGAGCGGCAGCCCGGCGGCCACGACGGTGCCGAATGTAACGAGCAGGATCAAGGCCGCGACGACCAGGGCAATCATCTCCGAGCCGATCTCGCTCTGCTCGGCCTGCTGGATGGTCTGGCCGCCCAGCGCGACCTCGAGCCCGGGCCGCTCGGCCGCATCGGCGGCCGCAAGTAGCTGCTCGGTGTCCTCGACCGGCATGTCGACTGGGTTGACCACATCGAGGTTGAGCTGGGCGATCAGAGTCTGGCCGTTCTCGGCGATGCCGCCCTGAGTCGTGTACGGGTCGTCGACAGCCGCGACGTGCGGCAGGCCGCGCAGCTCGTCGAGGAGGTCGGTGACCTCCGAGCGTACGGCCGCCTCGGTGACCGGCCGGTCGGCCCGAACGACGACGTCCACGGTGTCACCGGACTGCGCGGGGAAGCGCTGCTCCAGCAGGTCCTGGGCCTGCTTCGAGTCCGAGCCGGGCGTGGAGTAGTCGGCGGTGAAGTCGCCGGCGAACGCGGCAGACAGGCCGATCGCCACGGCGAGCGCGGCGATCCAGCCGAGAACGACGCGCCCGCGCCAGCGGAACGAGACGCCGGCTAGTCTGCCCAGCGGTCCCGGTCGCGCCACGATGAGTGAGTCTTGTTGATCGTCGAGCGTGGACAGGTGAGTCATGGGGCCTCCGTATGCGGTTTCACGGAAGCGATCGTCGCGCCGACGAGGTGGGCCGGTCGTCCGACAATGGATGGCAGTACGTCCGCCGATCTGCGTAGTTGGCCCGCGTCCGACCACGCTCCTTGTCGTACACGGTCGCGCGTCTGATTGGAGTCGGTGTTCGCGCGGGAAGCTTATGATCCGGGGTATGAAGCGCCGTCCCGCGTCGTTCCGTCTGCCTGTCCTGGCGCAGGACGCGTTGCTCGCCCTCTTCATCACGGTGATGCAGGTGCAGGGCACGGTTAGCCGCGAGCCCACCGAGGTGGTGCGGCCCCTCACCGACTTTGGAAACCTGGGATACGTCCTGCTGATCGTGAGTGGCGTGGTCGTTGCCGCCCGCCGCCGGTGGCCGGTGCCGGTGTTCATCACAACCGCGCTCTGCAGTCTCGTCTATTACAGTCTCGACTTCCCGGACGGGCCCGGCTGGCTCGGTCTCTTCGTCGCCCTATACACGCTTACTGCCTACGGCGATGGGCGCCGGTCGCTGGTGACCGCCGGCGGGGGAATCACGGTGCTGACGATCGTCTGGCTGGTCACCGCGACCGACATCGAGCCGCGGGCCGCGATCGGCTGGGTGTTCTTCCGGATCGGCGCGTCGGTCATGAGCGCTGCGCTTGGCGAGTCGGTCCGGTCGCGGCGGTTTATCGCCGCAGAGGCTCAGGAACGTGCCGAGTGGGCAGAGCGGACTCGGGAGGAGGAGGCCCGTTCACGAGTCGACGCCGAACGGCTCCGAATCGCGCGTGAGGTCCACGACACCGTCGCTCACGCGATCGCGATCATCAACGTCCAGTCCGGCGTCACCGCACATGTCCTCGACAAGCGGCCGGAGCAAGCGCGGGAGACGCTGGTCGCCATCGAGCAGACAAGCTCCCAGGCGTTGCGTGAGATGCGGGCCATCCTCGGGGTGCTCCGTGATGCCAACGAGGGTCGTATGCCGCACCCGGGCCTGGGACAGATCGACGAGCTCACCGCGAAGGCGCGCAACGCCGGACTCGACATCACCCTCGAGGCAGCCTCGCCGGCAGAGCCGTTGCCCAGCGCGGTGGGCAGTGCGGTCTACCGCATCCTCCAAGAGTCCATCACCAATGTCATCCGTCACGTCGGCCCGACCCGGGTGAAGGTCGCGCTGGACTACGGCGCCGATGTCGTGGAGGTCCGCGTGACCGACGAAGGGCGCCGTCACGTCGCCGGCGATCATCCCGCGGGCCTGCATGTACTCGCCAAGCATCCGAGCAGCAACGGCACCGGCAGCTTGGCCGGGCCAGGCCGAGGAATCGCCGGAATGCGCGAGCGCTGCCAACTACTGGGCGGTGACCTGACCGCTCGGTCGCGTCCGAGCGGAGGGTTCGAGGTCAAGGCACGACTGCCCCTGGCGCCGATCGGAACGGCGCACTGATGAGCCCAGCAGCCGCGTCGCCCCCTGACAGCCCTCCTCCCATCAAGGTGCTGCTCGCCGACGATGAGGGTCTTGTGCGATCCGGCTTCAGGGTGCTACTCGACCTCGAAGACGACATCACCGTGGTGGGAGAGGCCACCACCGGCGCAGAGGCCGTGGAACGGGCCCGAGCCACCCGGCCCGACGTCATCCTCATGGACATCCGTATGCCACAGCTGGACGGGATCGAGGCGACCCGCGAGATCGCAAACACCTCGGGACTCAAGGAGGTTCATGTCCTCATCCTGACCACCTACGACACCGACGCGTACGTCTTCGACGCCTTGCAGGCGGGTGCCAGCGGCTTCCTGCTCAAAGACGCCGGCCCGGCCGAGCTCCTGCATGCCGTGCGGGTGGTCGCCGCCGGGCACGCGCTGCTAGCCCCGCGTATCACCCGGCGCCTCATCGCTCAATTCACCGCAGGACGGATCGCTACCCAGGCAGCCGAAGACCGACTGGCGGCGCTGACCCCACGCGAGCGCGAGGTGCTGGCCCTCGTGGGACAGGGGTTGAGCAACGACGAGATCGGCGCCGAGCTCTACCTCAGCCCGGCCACGGCCCGCACCCACGTCAGCCGCGCGATGGCGAAGCTGGGCGCGCGTGACCGCGCGCAACTGGTCGTTATCGCCTACCAGACAGGACTAGTCCACCCGCAGGCATGAGTCATGTCCTGTCCGGACGGGTCAGGAGCCGGTTCCGCTGCCGTATGGCCGCGTGATGATCTCGAGGTTGTGCCCATTCGGATCTGCGAAGTAAGCGCCCCGGCCGCCGTCGTTGTGATTGATCTGGCCAGGTTGTCGGTGCCAGGGATCGGCATAGTAGGTGATCCCAGCTTGCTGGATCCGCCCGAAGATCTCGTCGAACTCCTGCTCGGACACCAGAAACGCGTAGTGCTGCGACGTGATCGGATCGGCGTCGCTGTCGACGAAATCCAACGTCACGCCGTTGCTGGTTTCCACCGGCAGGAACGGGCCGAACGGGGCGCCGAGCCGTAGTCCCAGCACGGTGGCCAGGAACTCGGCGGCCACCTTCTTGTTTCGGGCTGCGACGATGGTGTGGTTGAGCTCCACGGGCATCGTGAAACCTCCTCCGGCCGTGCAGCCACCGTAACGGACGGGCGAGGTCTCAGGGGTTGTGCCGGCCCATGTCGATGCCCTCGACCTACTCAGGGGACGGTCGCCGGCTCCAACGCCTGGAGCAGGGTGAACCACGTGACGTTCACACCCGATTTGTCCACAAACTCGACCAGCCGCGGCGACGGGTCGCCGTAGATCGCCATCTTGTGGTTGTCGGTGAACTCGGCGAACAGGAGGTCCCGCGCTGCCCGGACGTGGAAGGCATGCTCGATAAATGCATCCTCATCCACGTAGGCCTCGCGGAGCTCGCACTCGGTCCCGTCCTTGCTGAGGAACCAGTCGTATGCGAGCGTTCCGGTGTCCTTCGCCCTCGCCTGCCGCATCATCTCAGCGGCTTGCCACTTGAAGCCCTCCAGCTGCCACTCGCGCACCTTCAGCCGCGTGCGCACTTCGAACTGACTCATCGTTGTCCCTCCTGCACGTGAATGACCCTGTGTCTCACCTCCACTAACACTCGATGCCCTAGGCGGATTATGAGGAAGGGCCGAATGTCCCTTCCCGCAGGGGACCTTGCGCCCGCTCTGTCGCGAACCGTCCGGGATCTCGTCGGCACTTCGATCCGTGAGGGAGAGAGTCACACGAGGAGGTAGGTTCTGGCCGTCACCTCTGGTCGGCGCCGACCGGTGCGTTGGGGAGGATGCCCGCTGCGGCGGCGAGCTGGGTCGCGGCCTGGCTGATGTCCAATCCCACCCCAGCTCCTCGCCGCGCCCCTCTGAACAGCGGCGCCCGCATGCTGCCACCGTTTGACGTGGCCGGACATTTTCACGACCTCACATTCCGGCAGCCTCGAACCCATATCTGCGGTTCTCGTCAAGCAACGCATAGAAGGCATGCGAGAGGTGGTCTATATCGCTCCGCGGAAGCCCACGGTCGATGGCCTTCGGCACAAGTTGGCGCTCATACTCGATGGCCATGTCGACGGTGCTGTCGGTGACGCCGGCTTGGACTGCCTCGACCCGGCCGAGCGCAGTCGCGTCCCGTCCAGTTTCGCGACCGCGCGTCCGCGCTCCTCCGGATCGTAGGTAGAGCCGGAAATCGGACAGTACGTGGGCGCTGGCGGTGGCATAGGCGGCGAACACCACCGTCTGGCAGTTCTCCACCTGCCCGGTGATCCCGGCATGCCGGGCCACGCCGGCCGTGGCGGTCCCCTTCTTCAGCTCGGCGGTCTCGTCTAGCACCACGATCGCCTCCGGGTCGCCCAGCTGCGCAACGATGAACCGCTGCAGCGCGGCCAGCACCGCCTTCCAGTCCCAGACATACTCGGCCAGCAGCGCCTGCATCCGCCGCGGCGTGGCGTGCCCGGCCCGCTCGGCGAGCTGCCAGCACGACTTGCGGTCACCCGGCTCAGCCAGCAGCGCACCGATATACGGAAACGCCGTCAGCCGCGAACCAGCCTGCGCGAACACCGGCGCCAGCTCCCGGCGCAGCTCGCCATCAAGTCTCTCCAGCCAGGCCCGGTCTTCTGCTATGACCCCGGCGGCCATCCCGTTGCTCGGTCTTGTCACGAAGCATGAGCATGAGATGGCCGCCCGGTATCAAGACGACACGCCGGGCACGCCAGATCCGGGAACTGGGGCAAGCTCAAGGAGGGTGCAGTGGCCG
>JBKOZJ010000001.1:0-5578 GCA_046725875.1 Actinomycetota bacterium | reverse complement strand
TCGAGTCCGTGGCAGATATCATGCCCTACTTCCGGCGACACGCCGTGAACAGCTTCTTCACCAAACGCCTTCTGGAGGAGCGCATCGAAGGCTTTCAGTTTGAGGTCTGTTTCCTCGGCCTCGACCTAGAGGCTATAGACCAGTGCCGACACGAGAAGCGCACCGAACGCCCCAGCCTGACGGTGCTGTGGCAGCACCGCTGGCGCAGCGACAAGAACCTCCGGGGCGCGCTGGACATCATCGAGACCCTGGCGGCGAAGCACGGGGACGTGACGTTCCTTGTCGGCCGGAACGAGGACTGGGATGAGCCCTTCTGGGTCCCCCGGAGCCTCAAAGACTACTTCGCCCGGGCCCTGCCGAGGCTCACCCGCTTGGGCAACGTTCAGTTCCTATCTCGATTCGCCAGACAGGTCGACTACTGGCGCTTGCTATCTAATGTGGATATTGCCTTTTCGTGCTCGTACCATGAGACCTTCGGCATCGCCATGCTGGAGGCAGCCTACGCCGGCGCCGCCTGCGTAGTCCCCAACACGGTAGCCTATCCCGAGATTCACAGCGGAGCCCTGGCGATGGACCATTTACAGATCGCCACGGGGCTGGGCAGGTTGATAGAGCAACCACGGTTTCGAGCGGAGGTGGCGCATCGCTGCCGTCAAAACGCGGCAAAATACGATGTGAACGGAACGGCTGAGAAGCTTGCCGGGCTGATCGCGGAAAGTCAGACAGGCCGAATAGCCGCCTTCAGGTATCAACCGACGGCCGGCCATCACAAACCGACTGGCTAGTGTCGCGTTTCTGCAGTTGTTTCACGCTGCGTCTTGGCCAGGACCTGGTCGGCTGGTTTAGTCCATTCGAATGGTTGGCAGCGTTCGTTCCAGCCGTCGATGAAGGCGCGGATCGCGGTGATGAGATCTTTGACCGATGCGAAGCTGCCACATCGGATGGCCTGCCGGGTGGTCATCCCGAAGAACACCTCGACGAGGTTTAGCCATGACCCGCCGGTGGGGGGCGAAGTTCAGCTGGATCCCCCGGTTGTCCGCCAGCCATTGGCGGATCTTGGGATGCTTGTGGGTGCCGTAGTTGTCGCACACGATGTGCAGCTCGCGGCGCGGGTAGGTGGTGGCGACCTGCTTGAGGAAGCGCAGGAACTCCCGGTGGCGATGCCGCGGGAGGCAGGCTGCAACGACCTTGCCGGTGGCCTGTGGGGTGCAACTTCGCAGATCCAGCTGTGAGCACGCATGATGCCGGGCTGGCAGGATCGTCGCCGTGGTGGCGGGCACCGTAGGGTTCTTGATCGCCGGCAGGGTTCTGGGTCTGGTCGGGCTCGGTTCGGTCCTGGACGCGAGGGAGGTGGAGATCGCGGTGCTGCGCCACCAGTCGATGGTGCTGCGCCCAGGTCGCCCGCCCTCGCTACTCCCCGGCCGACCGACTCGTCCTCGCCACCTTGGCCAGGCTCATGCCGCGGGAGCGTTGGACGATCTTCCTGGTCACGCCTTCGACGCTGTTGCGGTGGCACCGGGATCTCGTGCGCGGCCGTTGGAAATACCGGCCCACCGGTCGGCGTGATCCTCGCGCCTTGGCGCAGGAGGCCGTCCAGCTTGTGGCGCGCCTGGCGAGGGAGAATCCGCGCTGGGGGTACCTGCGGATCGCAGGCGAATGCCGCAAGCCCGGCGTCACGGCGTCGGCGACCTCGGTCCGTACCATCCTTGCTCCCACCGGCTCGGCCCGGCGCCACGCCGCGGCGGACCAAGCTGGGCGGCGTTCCTGCAAGCGCAGGCCACCGGGGTGATCGCGTGGAACCTCCCGACCGTCGAAACGATCAGCATGACCCGGCTGTATGGGCTGCCCTCATCGAGGTGGAGCATCGCCGGGTACACCTGGCCGGCATCACCGCCCACCCCACCGGTGTCTGGACCGCACAGTCCGCCCGGAAGGTGCTGATGCACTTGGACGAGCACGCCCAGCGGTCCTGGTTGCTGATCTGACCGGGACGCGACGCTCACCATGGCGTTCGACGCGGCGTGCGCCGCCGCCGGCATCCAGGTGATCAGGACGCCGATTCGCGCGCCCCGGGCGAACGCTCACGCCGCCCGGGGCTATGCACCGGCTCCGCACCTGGCGCCGCGCCGCGCCCCGGAACCGTTAGGCGGTCCCGGGTGTACCAGAGGTCACCTGGGAGCGAAAGGAGGGAGGAGCCGATGTCGTCCCGTGCCACTCCGATGCTCGGGCTGGCCGCCGCGGCCACCGTGGTCCTGGCCGGATGCACGTCTGGCGGGGATGCCCAGTCCGGGTCAGGGGCTGGAACTCCCCCACCATCTGCGCGGCTCTCTCCAGGCTCGTCTGCGAACTCTGAACCATCGCCGGCGGCCCCTGGGCCCATCGACGTGTCCTCGCTTACCGGCCGGATCACATTCTCGAACGGAACCGAGGACATCTGGGTGGTGAACGCGGATGGATCGGGGCTGCACAGGCTGACCACCAACCCCGCTCACGACTTCGATCCTGCGTGGTCGCCCGACGGGCGGACGGTCGCGTTCCGGTCGGAGCGGGACGGCAACAACGAGATCTATGTGATAAGCGCCGACGGTTCCGGACAGCACAACCTGAGCCGAGACCCGGCCGATGATTGGGGGCCCACCTGGTCTCCCGACGCAAGGGTGCTGTGGAACTGTGCCCGCGGCGTGTCGTTCGGGTTCCGGGCCTGCGTGGAAGACCCGGACGGGACCGGGCTTCATCTCATCCCCGCTGACATCTATGTCGAGTACCAGGCCTGGTCACCCGACGGAACCAAGATCGCGTTCATGTCCCAAGAACCCGGAGCTTCAGGAAATGACCCCGACTACAACATCTACGTGATGAACGCGGACGGTACCGGGATCACCCGCCTCACCGATAACCCCAGCGACGACGGATTCCCGTCGTGGTCACCGGACGGTCGCAAGATCGCCTTCGCGTCTACCCGCGACGACTGCTCCAACTCCGACCGTCCCGACTGCCGCACCACCGGCGACATCGGGCCGTACTTCGCCCTCTACGTCATGAACGCCGACGGCGCCGACCAGCACCGGCTAACCGACACGTTCGCACAATTCGCCGACTGGTCGCCGGACGGCCAATACCTGGTGTTCGCTCCCGGCCTGAACATCATCCATCCGGACGGATCCGGCCTCACCTCGCTGCAGGCGGGCGTCGGCGAGCCGGAGTTCCCAGACTGGACCGCGTAGAAGAAGCCGGGACGCCGGGTATCCCATTGGCACCACCTGAATCAAACGCCACATCCCAGGACGGCGCGGAGAGTTAACCGATCCGGTCGACCGTGACGAAGCGCAGTCCGCGGCCGAGGAGCCCCTCCACGATGCCGGGAAGGGAGGCGACGGTCTGGTCCCGGTCGCCACCCGCGTCGTGCATGAGCACGATCGACCCGGGCGCGGCCGCGGTGGTCACCGTCGCGACGATGGCGTCCGCTCCGGGGGTGGTCCAGTCCCGGGCGTCGACGTCGAAGAGCACCGTCGTCAGATCGCGGTCGGCCAGCCAGCGCAGGACCTCGGGGGTGCGCGAGGCGTAGGGCGGGCGCATCATCATCGGGACCGTGCCGGCGATCCCGCCGAGCACCTCGCCGGTGGTGTCGACCTGGTGCAGGAGCTCGTCGCGGGTGAGGTCGGGCAGGTACGGGTGGGACCAGGTGTGGTTGCCGATGTGGTGGCCCTCCTCGACGATGCGCGCGACCAGCTCGGGGTAGGCGACCGCGCATAGCCCCACGCAGAAGAATGTCGCCCGGATCCGGTAGCGGGCCAGGATGTCGAGGACCTGCGGGGTGAAGACCGGATGGGGGCCGTCGTCGAAGGTGAGCGCCACCTCCGGCCGGGTGCCGTTGCCGCGTGCCAGCCAGTGCCCGGACCGGGCCAGCTCGCCCTCGGCGGCGGCGCTGGCCGCGACCGCGGCGAGGTACTCGGCGTTGCGGCCGCCCAGGCTTCCGGTCTCGGGGCGCAGCCGGGTCAGTCCGGCTGGGTCGGTGGCGGCCAGCACCCGCGCCGGCACCGAGCCGTGCGGCGGCCGGTCCGGCAGCGCCCACGGGTCGGCCCGGTAGACCGCGAGGCCGGCCGCCAGCGCGCCAGCATCTCGTCGGGCCCTGAGATCATCACAGCCCGCTATGTCTCACCCTGCGGCACCGGCGATGGCAGACACCCGTCGGCGGCATGTCCGGATGACCGTTCGCAGGGCGGACATCTGATTATCAAGGCACTACTGCTCGCAACGCCGACGCGCGAGATGGACGGTGATGTCGGCGGCAATCTCGACCGTCTCAGGCAGAACCTGCATGATCTGGCTGAACACCTGCTCTTGCTCCAAGGTTGGCAATACGAGATAAGCCGAGACGGTCGAGAGATGGCCAACGTAGTCGCGAGCACACATCGTCAAGCGCCGTTCGACCACGGACTGTTGAACACCGGTGAACCAGTCAGACCGTTGGAGCTCCGTACCCGGCCACTGCATGTCATGCCCTGGAGGCGTCCCGTCTGGGGACGGAACCTCGTCGCTCTCCAAGAACGGTGCCCGTGCCGCGCGAACAGCTTCCTCCACAGCCGGGTCAGCCAGCTGGACTGGTCCGCCGAACGAGGCGAACACCCCACCGGCTCCAGCAGCGCGGCCATGCGTGACCACCGACCCTCTGGGTTCGTCCAATGCAGCGCTGCTGCCGCATAAACCAGCCCGTACCTCTCAGCCGGCTGCAAGTCCTCGAACGCGGATTGCACCGTCCTGACGTTTGCTGGCACGTGCTTGCACAGCTCGGCCAGCATGGCCCCGTCAGGCTCGGTCGCGGTGACCGTGACCCCCCGTTGAGCGAACAGGCGGGTTGCTTTGCCTGTCCCAGCGCCAATCTCGAGGGCAGTCCGAACCGGCTGACCCGCGTACGCCATCACCAGGTCGAAGAGCTCCATGGGATAACCCGGCCGGAACCGTTCGTATGCTTCCGCCATCACTCCGAAGCTCCGTGCGCGACCAGACATGCCGCGCATCCTGACACGATCTGCGCCGTCAATGCGTGACCTTTTCGCGCGACCTAGCCGCCCGATCATGGGCAACAGAAGCCTGAAACGACAACGATCGCTCATCGGCAGATCCGTGCGTTCGAGTCGGCGGGTTGCGGGTCGCGGTACGGCCGCCGATGATTGCGCACAGTCACGAGATACGCACCGCGGTGTTACGAGTCAAGACTGCCTGGCATGACATAGTCATGCCATTGCGAACATGAAGATACTGACGATCATGGCTCTGACGTGTGGTTTTAAGAGCCGCCTCCGGGAATCGAACCCGGGACCTACGCATTACGAGAGAACCGCGCGAACACTCCGAACGCTCCACCAGCACCGACGCGACACCACACCCCACTCATCGCCCTGAGCGACCTGCGAGAACGCGGTTCGTCATGCCAGACGTCATGCCAGGCGAGGAGATCTCACAGGTCCTGACAGATGGCCTCGAAGGAAGGCCGGTGACGATCCGCAGGGCGCGAGATCGGAGATCGCGGGTTCCACGGTCGACGACCGGATCCTCGTCGGGTACCCCGATAGGACTT